>UQNO01000027.1 GCA_900542475.1 uncultured Bacteroidota bacterium | reverse complement strand
ACTCGCCACATCATGCGGCACAAAAAGCGACTTGACAAGAGGCGGCTTATATCCGGAGATGTACGAAGAGAAGCCTGTCACCATACTCGTGATGCCTCCCGTCAACAACACCAACCACGTGGAAGCCAAGGATTTGCTCTACACTTCGATAGCGCGTCCTGTGGCAGAAGCCGGCTATTATGTTATCTCGCCATTCCTGTCGATGGAGGTGCTCCGCGCCGAAAGCGCTTACGACGCCGAGCTTTTTATAAATGGGAACCTCGACAAATTCAAGCAGTTTTTTGGAGCCGACGCCGTAATCTTCTCCGTCATCGACAGTTGGGAGAAGCAAGGCTTTGGCATCAACACGAGACTGCGTTATATTATAAAATCGACAAAAACCAACGAGATTATCTTCGACAGAGCCTGCGATTTGTATCTTGATTTGAGCATAAACAGTGGTTCAGGCGGATTAGTTGGCACATTGGCCGATTTGACAGCGTCGGCGCTGAACACGGCTTTAACGGCGCATATACAAGCAGCCCGCAAAGCCAACGCATATATCTTCATGGATATCCCGAGAGGCGTTTACAGCCATGAGTACATGAACGACAGAGATGTTGCGGCTGACGAAAAAAACATCAAGAGAACAGTAAAGTAATGAAATAAAAAAATATTATAAAACTAAATTAAACGTAATATGGCAAACAAAAAATTTATGACATGTGATGGCAATCAGGCTGCTGCTCATGTTGCCTACATGTTCAGTGAAGTTGCCGCCATTTATCCTATCACTCCGTCATCACCTATGGCAGAGTATATCGATGAATGGGCAGCAAAAGGTCAGAAAAACATCTTCGGCGACACAGTGAAAGTCGTTGAAATGCAGTCGGAGGCAGGTGCCGCCGGCGCGGTGCACGGCTCATTGCAGGCTGGTGCTTTGACCACCACATACACAGCATCACAGGGATTGCTCCTCATGATCCCTAACATGTATAAAATCGCCGGTGAGTTGCTTCCGGGCGTGTTCCACGTCTCGGCACGCGCTCTCGCGGCACAAGCCTTGTCAATCTTCGGCGACCACGCCGACGTGATGAGCGCACGTCAGACAGGCTTCGCTTTGTTGGCGACAAGCTCGGTGCAGGAAATCATGGACCTCGCCCCGGTGGCACACCTTGCGGCAATAGAAGGTCGCGTGCCGTTTGTCCACTTCTTCGACGGATTCCGCACATCACACGAGATACAAAAGGTTGAGGCAGCCGACATGGAGAAACTCCGCAAGCTCGTCAACTACAAGGCTTTGAAGGAATATCGCGACAGAGCTCTTAATCCAGAGCACCCTGTGACCCGCGGCACAGCGCAGAACCCCGACATCTACTTCCAGACAAGAGAGTTGCAGAACAAATACTACGACGCTCTTCCTGACATCGTGGCAAAATACATGAAACAGATGAGCAAAATCACCGGTCGCGCCTATGCTCCGTTCGTATATTACGGCGCACCAGACGCCACCGATGTCATCATCGCCATGGGTTCTGTCAACGATGTCATCAAGACCGTCATCGACAAGGAGAACAAAGCAGGCAAGAAACTCGGTCTTGTGACAGTTCACCTCTATCGTCCGTTCAGCGTGAAGCACCTCGTGGCAGCCATGCCGGAGACAGTGAAACGCATCTGCGTACTCGACAGAACAAAAGAACCGGGTGCAAACGGCGACCCTCTCTACCTTGACGTTGTGGAAGCATTCGCAAATCGCAAAGACATTCAGGTGGAGAATAAGCCTCTTATCATCGGCGGCCGCTACGGTCTGTCATCAAAAGACACCACACCGGCTCATATCCTCGCTGTTTACAAGAACCTCGCCTCTAACAAACCAATGAACCAGTTCACCGTCGGCATCAACGACGATGTGACACACCGTTCACTCAAAGTCGGAAAAGAGATTTCAATCCTTCCGAAAGGCACATTCGAAGCCAAGTTCTACGGCCTCGGAGCAGACGGTACAGTGGGCGCCAACAAGAACTCCATCAAAATCATCGGAGACAACACCAACAAGTACAGCCAAGCCTACTTCGACTACGACTCGAAGAAATCAGGTGGTTACACATGCTCGCACCTCCGTTTCGGCGACAGACCAATCTTGGCTCCTTACCTCGTCGGCACCCCAGACTTCGTAGCGGTGCATGTCCCGTCATATCTTAAGAAATACGACTGTCTCCGCGGCTTGAAGAAGAATGGAACATTCCTTTACAACTCACCATGGAGCGTTGAAGAGACAAAGAAACATCTTCCGGATTTCGTGAAGAAGTATCTCGCTCTCAACAACATCAACATGTACATCATCGACGCCACCAAGATAGCCGACGAGATTGGTTTAGGAAATCGCACCAACACCATTCTCCAGAGCGCATTCTTCAAGATTTCAGGCGTTATCCCATTCAACCTCGCGGTGGAACAGATGAAGAAATTCATATACAAGAGTTATGGCAAGAAAGGCGAGGACATTGTCAACAAGAACTACCAGGCTGTTGACCGCGGCACCGAAATCACAAAGGTCGAAATCCCGGCAGAATGGGCGAAACTCAACTGCACGACCGACTTCGTGTTCGAGCACAACGCTGACGACCCTGATTTTATCAACAAGGTGATGCGTCCGATGGTGGCACAGTGCGGCAACGACCTCCCGGTGAGCGCATTCAAAGATATTGTTGACGGCACTTTCCCGGCAGGCACAACGGCCTACGAGAAACGAGGCATTGCCACTGTCGTTCCAGAATGGAACCCAGCCAACTGCATCCAGTGCAACCAGTGCTCATTGGTCTGCCCTCACGCAGCCATCCGCCCTGTCGTCATGACTGACGAAGAGATGAAGAAGGCTCCTGCTTCAATGAAAGCTGTTGATGTCAAGATGCCAAAAGAGATGGCGGGCATGCACTTCAGAATGCAGGTCTCCGTCATGGACTGCACCGGCTGCGGCAACTGCGCCGATGTCTGCCCTGCCAAGGAGAAAGCATTGGTGATGAAGCCGTTCGAGAGCCAGCTCGGCGAAGCCGACAACTGGGAGTACAGCCAGAAGAAAGTCACTTACAAAGACAATCTCATCGACAAATACGCTAACATCAAGAACAGTCAGTTCGCTCAGCCGTTGTTTGAGTTCTCTGGCGCTTGTGCAGGCTGCGGCGAGACACCTTATATCAAGACCATCACACAGCTCTTCGGCGAAAGAATGCTCGTCGCCAACGCAACAGGCTGCTCGTCAATCTACGGCGGCTCGGCGCCTGCTACACCTTACTGCAAGAACAACCGTTCAGGCAAGGGCGTGGCATGGGCAAACTCATTGTTCGAGGACAACGCAGAGTTCGGTCTCGGCATGGCGACAGCCACACGCAAGCTCCGCGACCGCATCGAACTCATTATGAAAGACGCTATCGCCAACTGCAAGTGCTGCGGCGACGAACTCAAGAAACTATTCCAGACATGGATTGACAACCGCGAAGACGGCAACAAGACAGCCGAACTCGCCGACAAGATTGTCGCAGGCTGCGAGGCATGCGGCTGCGACAAGTGCATGCAGATTCTCGACCTCAAAGACCATCTCGTCAAGAAATCACAATGGATCTTCGGCGGTGACGGCTGGGCATACGATATTGGATTCGGCGGCCTCGACCACGTGCTCGCATCCGGCGAAGATGTCAACGTCCTCGTCCTCGACACAGAGGTCTATTCTAACACAGGCGGTCAGTCGTCAAAGGCCACACCGGCCGGCGCCGTCGCCAAGTTCGCTGCTTCAGGCAAGAAAGTACGCAAGAAAGACCTCGGCATGATTGCCAAGAGCTACGGCTACGTCTATGTGGCACAGGTGGCCATGGGTTCATCGCAGGCACAGTACTTCAAGGCCATCAAAGAAGCCGAGGCTTATCCAGGACCGTCACTCATCATCTGCTACGCCCCATGTATCAACCACGGTATCAAAGTCGGCATGGGCCGTACACAGCATGAAGAGAAACTCGCCGTCGATTGCGGTTACTGGCACCTCTGGCGCTTCAACCCGGCAGAGGAAGAGGCAGGTCAGAACGGTTTCCACCTCGACTCGAAAGAGCCTGACTGGAGCAAGTTCCAGAACTTCATCATGGGCGAAGTCCGTTACAACTCACTTCTCAAGACCTTCCCGGAAGAGGCAAAAGAGCTGTTCGCCAAGACCGAGCAGTTCGCCAAACTCAGATATGAAGGGTATAAGAAATTGAGCGAAGGGAAATAATTTCCCGTAGGGATAACGCATGCGTTATCTGAATAATAAAAACCGACGCGTCGATAAAAAGATGCGTCGGTTTTTTTTATTTTTTTGTATTTTTGTGGTGATTAATAATTTATCCCAAATCGGTCATTAGTACGGCCATTTTTGTGGTTGACTTTGTAACTACTTGATTATAAGCCTTTTGCTAATAGAAATTTCTAATGACCGCCATTAGAAAATAGGTTTTATAAACAACTCATTGTCAACGTATTACAGATTTGGCCACAAATTATTTCACTTCTAATGACCGATTGGGGTTAAAAACCGCAAATTTATCGTTTATCGAACTGATTTGTTTCGAAAAATCAATATCTTTGCAGAAAAATTGATTGTCAATGCCCTGCAATTTGCCACAACGAAAATCGCCGCGTGCCACATGGCACGATTACAGTGGCGCGAATTATTTCGTGACGTTTTGCACGAAAAATCGGGAATTGTATTTTGGCGATGTGGTTGATGGTCGGATGGAATTGTCGGAAATCGGGCAATGGGTGCAAACGCAAATTGAACAGACGGCGGTCATTCGTCAAAATGACGTGGAAATCCCAATGTTTGTGGTTATGCCCAACCACGTACATTTGATTGTTGTTTATAATCGTGTTGTCCCCCGTAGGGACGCATCGAATGTGTCCGCGTGTAGGGACGCATCGAATGCGTCCGCGTGTAGGGACGCATCGAATGCGTCCGCAAATGGTGCAACGGACGCACGCGGTGCGTCCCTACGGTTTGGACCGCAATCGGGGAATTTGTCGTCGGTGGTACGTGGCATCAAATCCGCCGTCACGAAATACGCCATCGAACACGATATTCCGTTTGCATGGCAATCGCGTTATCATGACCATATCATCCGTAATCAAATGGAAATGAACCGCATTGCCGAATATATCCAAAACAATCCTATGAAATGGGATTTGGATAGGTTTTACAAAAAATGTTAAGGTATGGTGTAGGACTGCTATTTTTATGCTACCATTACTGATTTTTCCGATACGGCAAGAAAAATCCCAAGTTTTTTACCAAAAAAATTCCCAAGATTTTCAATTTTTCCATAGGCGAACGCATGCGTTCGCCCAAATAAACAAAACCCATCTCATCCTGTTGGGATAGGACACACCCTATCCCCTACGGGTTGTAATATCAATCCATTTATATAAAAATCCATTCATCCTGTAGGGCAAAAAGCATGCCTTTTGCCCTACAGGATATCCCAAATATCACAACCCGTTGGGACAAGGCATGCCTTGTCCCTTTGCCTTATGCCCTACGGATTGTCATGTATGATAATCATCCCCTTTCCAATTCTTCGGATTATTCTCAATATACCTTTTCACATTGCAATATGCATTAACATCTCTGATTATCTCATCATAAAATCCCGATTGCCATGCAAATGGGATTCCCATTCTGTGAAGATGTTTCGTCACCGATGCCTTGTAACCTCCTACAATCGATGAGATGCTGTTTTTACCAGGATTTTGAAACCTTTTCATAACAACATCTTTCCTTTCTTCATAATTAATCACCGCATCCTTGGCATTTTTCAAAATCAAAACACCATGAATGTGGTTCGGCATCACAATAAACGGTCCTAAATCAATATTTTCCGAATGATTCGGTATCTCATGCCATAAAACATCGGCAATCGCACCTGAATTCGTCAAATTCATCTCACCATTAACAACATTACCAAAATAACAACATCTATCCTTTGTACATGTCGTTATGAAATAAACCCCTGCCCATGTATAATCCCATTTGGGCATCCGCAATGAAACATGATTTTTGTAATTCATAAAAATCGGTTTTTGTTAAACAATATTTTATTACATCCAATTGGCATAAGGCATGCCTTGCCCCTTTATGAAAAACAAATTGTTAATCCTAAATTTTCATTTGCAAAATTACAAATTTTTCAACAAAAAATTCCTAATATTTTCAATATATAATTCCCAATATTTTCAATTTTGTTCATTAATGCAATGAAATCAATTAAAAACATGCACAATAGTTTTATCACAAAACAATTCCGATAATCAAAATAATTCTTACCTTTGCCTCAGATAAACACTTAAATATTTTGCACCATGAAAACTATCCTCTTTATCATCGGCTCTTTAAGAAAACAGTCATTCAACAGACAATTAGCTAAACTTGCCGAAAATATGCTCGCCGACCGCTTCAATATTAAATATCTTGAATTTGAAGATTTGCCTCTCATGAATCAGGATTTGGAGGCTGCAACACCTGAAACCGTGAAGCGTGTCCGCAAGGAAGTGCTTGCAGCCGACGGTATCTGGATTTTCACTCCGGAATATAACTTCAGCTACCCGGGACTGCTCAAAAACCTTCTCGACTGGCTCTCACGCCCGATGGATATCAGCAACTTCGCAAATCCGTCAGCCGTTGTTGGCAAAAAAGTGACAGCATGCGGTGCTGGTGGCAAAAACCAGACAATGTCATGCCGCAAGAAACTCAATGAGCTTCTCGAATTCATTAAAATGGATGTGATGAAAGAACCTCAAACAGGTATCGCCCTCGGCCTCGAAGCCTGGACAAAAGGCGAATTCGTCCTCACAGAGGAGCAAAAAGCTCAGTTGAAAGAACAAGCAGACAAATTTGCAGCTTTTGTCGAATAAATCCTGCGATTATTTATTGTATTTATCCTTCAGTTCTTCCAACTACCGCCTAAGGTGGGCTATCGAGTCGTTGTACAAACAGCTGAAACAGAACTTCCCGCTCCATTTCTTCTATGGGGACAGCGTCAACGCCATACAGATACAGACTTGGGTAGTTCTGATAGCCAATCTGCTGATAACAGTTTTGTCGAGAAGCATCAAGCGACACTGTGCATTCTCGCAAGTTGTTACCATGGTACGACTTATGCTTATGTACTACGTCGATTTTATCGCATTCATGGAAAATCCCGAGAAAACCTGGAATGATTTCCTTGCAAAGGAGATGCAAAAAGCACCACCAGAACCAAGTCTTTTCGATTAGGGGGGCTTACTTTTGAAAAAATAAACCCTGAAGTCCTATTTTACTGGGCTTCGGGGTGGATTTTTATGCTCTTTTGAGTTTTACCGGACAGCAATAATTTAGATAATAATTGTTTATTTATTTCTTAAAACTTTCTTTACATTTTCAAAATCTTCAAAATCATTTAATAAAAACACATGATTAAACAATCCTAATGATACTGGATATGTTTGACCATCTAATGTCATTTTTCCTATGCTACACACATAATAACTCTCAACTTTTAAATTTTGATCAACTATTACACTTATAAATTTCGAACCAATAGCAGATCCAATAGCCGCATAGATCAACTCATCATCATTTACAACATTAGACTTTAGTTCTTCGTCAAATACTTCACTCAATTTTTCACTTATCTTTGTTTTATGTGCAACTTTCCATGGACATGTAATTACCATTGCTGTTGCAATCAACAATAATACTAATATAAAAACAAAGATTTTTTTCATCACTATACTTTTATAAAACAGACATTTTTATATTCACGTGAGGCATAATGTACCCTTCCCCATAAATCGGCTGTAAAATTACAATTATTTTTGATACAAAAAGAAAATTCCCAAATTTTTCAAAAAAATCATAAATTTTTCAATTTTTCCATATACAAAGAGTTTTAAGGAATTTTCGCAAATTTGCAAGGCAAAATGCCGCAAAATTGCAAAGTAAAGGTCGCTTGTATAGTTTTTTTATTTATCTTTGCAACGTAAATACTTCATAAAATGAACAACCACGAAAATTTAAAAAAAGACTACGATATGATCATGAACGGATATCAAAACAATCCCATTTTTAACCAAACATGGAACAAAAAAGGTGATTATTACGAGCAGTATTCCATTTATGATGATAACGAAGTCACTGTAAGTGGAATTCTAAAATAACTTATTAATAATAAATAACCATGCCAAGTTGGAGTGAAATCTTTAATAATTTTCAAAGAAATAACGAGTCGGACAGAATACCGTTTTTAGTAAAAGAAAAGCAAAAATACCTTGATGAGATTTCGAAATGCACAAGCAGAAATGTCATCACGTATTATTCTGGTTGGATGCAAAAGCCAACAGCGGCAGATGTTTCCATAAACGATAAAGATATAAATGCCTTTATGGAAGCCGTTTATAAATTGGACAAATCCAAAGGAGTCGATTTGATATTGCATACTCCTGGCGGCGACATTGCAGTGACCGAAAAAATCATTGATTACCTACATTCTATTTTTAATGGCGACATCAGAGCCATTATTCCACAAATGGCGATGTCCGCAGGCTCAATGATTGCAGTCTCCTGCAAAGAAATCATGATGGGCCGACAATCCTGTTTGGGTCCTTTTGATCCTCAAATCGGCGGTGTTGCTTGCCAATCGGTATTAAAAGAATTTGAAAAAGCAAAAGAAGACATCCAGCACAACCCTCATGCTCTAGGTCTGTGGCAAGTGATCTTCTCAAAATACAACCCAACATTCCTGGTCACATGCGAACAAGCCACTGAGTTATCCGATGACCTTGCAGATGATATTCTATCAAAGAATTTTCCAGACAAAAATACTAGAAAGAATATTCTTAAAGCCTTTAACAACAATACAACAACAAAAGTCCATAGCAGACATATTTCCAAAGACAAATGCAAATCAGTTGGTCTTAACATCATTGATATGGAACAAGACCAACATCTGCAAGATATGATCTTGAGTTTGCACCATTGTTATATGATATATCTTGAAAGTACAGTCGTAACCAAAATTGTCGAAAACAACATTGGCGGTTGTACAATGAGATTATTGAGCACAAAATAAGTAGCGACTGTCAACAGACAGTCTCTATCTCTATAAAAACAACATTCTTTATTCAAACTTCTCTTTATACTCCTCAAATTTCTCCATCGCCTTCTGAATCTTGTCGATGTAGTCGGTCATCACAAAAACATGGCCGAATAGCCCCAAGGTGAGCATGTAATCTTGGTTGTCGTATGTGACAAATCCGGCATTGCACACAAAATAATCCTTCATCTTGAGCTGTGTCAAAGCAAGTCTGATAAACAACTGTGTGTCAATGTTGTTGCTTTCAATAATCTCTTTTGCGCCTTCGATAGTCGAAACCTTCTCGAAAATCAATTCCGACAGTCTTTCACTTGCTACCTCCTTGTGCTTTTCAGAAGTCGGCACCGTGAGTTTCATCACTATCGCCAAAATGGCGAGGACAATAATAAATCTGAATAATCCTTTCATAATTAAAACTTTTTGCAAAGATAATAATTTTTCTTAAAATGCCGTGATTTATGAATATTTTGTAACTTTGCGAAAAATTTTATAATTATGGCAGCAACAATTATCTATGTAGTCGGTGTCATCCTCGGTGTCGCGGCAGTCTTGGAGATTCTCAGCCAACCGATAAACATCTTCAGCAAAATCGCCATAAGTATTTTGGTGGTGCTCACAAGCTGGGTCGGAATCGCAGTCTATTATCTTTTGTTGAGAGGCAATCTCACCAATTGGTTTAGATAACATAGGATTTCTCCTTTCGAAATGACGAATAAGTAGTATCATGGACAAAAAAGATTTACGAGCTCGAATAAAGCTGCTCAAGAAACAGCATACCAAAGAGCAACTTCTTGAGCAATCTGCTGTTATTTTGTCGAAATTAGAACAACACCCCGCTTTTCAGAAAGCGCATACCGTGATGATTTACAGTGCTTTGCCAGATGAGGTGCAGACCGAGACTTTTCTCGACAAATGGCGTCATAAAAAGCAAATCGTCCTTCCAACGGTTGCAGGCAACGATATCATACCGGTGGAACTTGCCGAAAATACTGGCTTTGCCGTCGGCGATTTCAACATTCTCGAACCTCAAAACGAACCATACACCGGCGATTACGACCTCATTGTTGTCCCTGGCGTGGCATTCGATAAAAACGGCAACCGCATCGGACGCGGACGTGGATATTACGATCGCTTCCTCTGTAAACATCTGAACGTCAAGCGCATCGGTATCTGCTTCGACTTCCAACTCGTGGACGAAGTTCCTACAGAGCCAACTGACATCAAAGTGGACGAGGTTATTTCATTATAAACTATTAGCCGTTAGCCATTAGCAAATTTGCTAACGACTAACGACTAACAACTATTGGCTAATAACTAACGACTAACAACTATTGGCTAATAACTAACGGCTAACAACTATTGGCTAATAACTAACGGCTAACAACCAATGGCTAACAACTAACAACTATTGGCTAATAGTTAACGGCTAACAACCAATGGCTAACAACTAACAACTATTGGCTAATAGCTAACGGCTATTTACCAAGCGAAGAGAGGATATTCTGCCATCATTGCATTAACCTTTTCTCTCACGGCTTCGAGCATCTTGGCATCGTCGATGTGGCTGATGACATCGTCAATCATGTCAACGATTGGCTCCATCATATCCTCTTTCAATCCACGTGTTGTGATAGCCGGAGTACCGACACGGAGGCCTGAAGTCTGGAATGGCGAGCGGCTGTCGAACGGAACCATGTTCTTGTTGACCGTGATGTCAGCCTGAACCAATGTATTTTCAACCATCTTACCGGTAATCTCCGGGAATTTCGAGCGAAGGTCGATGAGCATCAAATGGTTGTCTGTGCCGCCGCTGATGATATTGTAACCTCTGTCGCTGAATGCCTTTGCCATTGCCGCTGCATTTTTCTTCACCTGGAGGATATAGTCGAAGTACTCGTCTGACAATGCCTCGCCGAAAGCGACTGCCTTTGACGCGATGACATGCTCAAGCGGTCCGCCCTGCACACCAGGGAACACCGCGCTGTTAAGTAATGCCGACATCATCTTGACCTCTCCCTTTGGTGTTGTCAATCCCCATGGATTAGGGAAGTCTTCACGCATCATAATCATACCGCCGCGTGGTCCGCGAAGGGTTTTGTGCGTTGTAGTTGTCACAATGTGGCAATATTCGAGAGGGTCGTTGAGAATGCCGCGAGCGATGAGACCTGCCGGATGTGAAATATCGGCCATCAAGATGGCACCGACAGAATCGGCAGCCTTACGCATACGCGCATAATCCCAGTCGCGTGAATATGCCGAAGCACCTGCGATGATGAGTTTCGGCTTGTACTGGGCGACTTTCTTCTCCATGTCGTCGTAATCGACCATGCCAGTCTCCTTGCTCACTTCGTAAGCCACCGGGTTGTAAAGTATTCCCGATGAGTTGACCGGCGAGCCGTGTGAAAGGTGTCCGCCGTGTGAAAGGTCGAGACCCATGAATGTGTCGCCTGGCTTCAAGCAAGCGAGAAGCACCGCCATGTTGGCTTGCGCACCCGAATGTGGCTGCACGTTCACGAATTTTGCCTGGAAAAGCTCGCCGGCGCGGTCGATAGCAATCTGCTCTGTCTGGTCAACAATCTGGCAACCGCCATAATAACGTTTGCCCGGATAGCCTTCAGCGTATTTGTTCGTCATAACCGAACCCATGGCTTTCAACACCTGGTCGCTGACGAAGTTTTCAGAAGCGATAAGTTCTATGCCGCCCATCTGGCGCTGTTTTTCCTTGCGGATAAGGTTAAAAACCTTTGTGTCTTTTTTCATATTAAAATTTATTTAGTTGATATTCAATTATTTATAAAATTTTTTCTAAATTATTTCAATTTTCAAAATTATAAATTTTTATTCAAATAACAAAATTTTTAATTAATTTTGCGTTTTAATTAGAAATGACGCCTCTCGAAGATATAAAATCAACGGTTTCCGTCGAGCTTTCGCGGTTCGAGGACTTTTACAAGGATGCTTTGCATTCCGACAATCTCTTGTTGGATAAGATTGGACGCTATACTTTGAAACACAAGGGGAAGCAACTGCGTCCACTCTTTGTTTTCCTTTCCGCCAAATGCTTCGGCGAAATCAACGAGAGCACTTATCGAGCCGCCACCTTCATCGAGCTGCTGCATTCAGCGACACTCATTCACGACGACGTGGTTGACGATGCCTCCGAACGTCGTGGCTTCGCCTCCATCAACGCGATGTACAAAAACAAAATCGCCGTCCTCGCCGGCGACTACCTCCTTTCCAAAGGCATGATGATAGCACTCGACAAACATGAATACCACATGCTTGACATGATTTCGGAAACAGTGAAAAACATGAGCGAAGGCGAGATTTTCCAACTTGAAAAAGCCACTAAATTCGACATCTCCGAAGAGGATTATTATCAAATCATAGAGAAAAAAACCGCTTCGATGATTGCCTCCTGTTGCGCCATCGGCGCAGTGTCGTCCGGTGCGTCTCCAGAAGAAATAACAACTATGCGAAAATTCGGCATAAATGCGGGTACAGCATTCCAAATTCGAGACGACATCTTTGATTATCAATCGAATAACCATTCTGGCAAAGGCTATGGCAATGACATCAAAGAACATAAAATGACCCTGCCGCTTATTTATCTTCTGAAAGAAAGCTCGGCCATAGAAAAAACTCTGATAATCAACAAGATACGCCTCTGGGGAAAGAAAAAAAGCACCATCGACAGCATCATCAGAAAAGTCAACGAGAAAAACGGCCTCGAATATTGTGCGGAAAAAATGAATTTCTTCACCCAACAAGCTGAAAACCAGTTGAAAAAAATCAACGACTCCGACGCAAAAAACGCTTTGAAAACCTTATTGTATTACTGCATAAAACGTGAAATATGAAAACAAACATAGTTGGCATTTCAAGCGAGACGAGACGATGCGAGGAATTTTCCGGTTTGCAATCGCATCGGAACATTCTTTTACAAAAGATTTCCCCGTTTCTCTCAACCAATCGCAATGACATGAAATTATTGACATTGCTGCTTCTGCTTCTTTTGTGTGTAGCCGCAAAATCCCAGGCTTTTTACGGAGGTGTCGCCCTTGGCGGCGTCACATCACAGGTGGATGGCGACCATCGTGCCGGCTGGGATAAAATGGGATTTACAGCCGGTGCATTCGTCGGATTGCCGTTAAACAACACTTTTTCAATACAAATGGAGCTGAAATATATCCAAAAAGGCTCTCATTCTGATGCCGACAACTTCGTCCACGACGATCCGTTTTCGTTGAAATTGGATTATATTGAGCTTCCGATTCTTGTGTCGGCAAACCTTAATGCACTGAATATCAATGGACATTCATGCAAATGGCTGTCTTTTGAGCTTGGAGCGAGCCTCGACGCTCTCGCCCGTCATAAAGAAAGCATCAATGGCTCCTCTGGCGGAATACCGAATTATTGGAAACGCCTGTCATTCAGCAGTCTCATCGGTATAAAATTCACAATAAAAGAGAAATACGAGATGGCTTTACGTTCGATAAACTCCATCACTTCGGTGTATAACGGCAACTTGAGCAACGAAAACTCCATGCGCTTCGGCAAACACGGCGCCTTCAACGATGTGTTGGAAGTCGTCCTGTTTTACCGTTTCTGAATTTACAACTGTCTGTCGATAGAATCCTTGTGAATGATTTCGAAAATTTCTTTCACCGATTCTTCGTTAAGACCGAGCTTGGCACCTTTATTAATATTACGTTCCAGAACTTGTTTCCAACGCCCCATCTGAAGTACCGTCACGTCGTGTTTCTTCTTAAACTCGCCGATTTCTTCCGAAACATTCATTCTTTTCGCAATGAGATTCAGTAGTTCCTCATCGATATCGTCGATTTCCTTACGTAGATTTCTCAATGTCACTTCATCGGTGTCGGCATTTATTTTCTTGACAATCAATTTGTTGAGAATATTTCTCAAACTCTCCGGTTTTATTTGCTGGTTCGCATCGGTAAGGGCGTTGTCAGGGTCGCGGTGCGATTCAATCATGAGTCCGTTTGTGCCGAAATCAATAGCCATTTGTGCCGTTTCATGTAGCAATTCGCGACATCCACAAATATGGCTTACGTCTGTAATTATATGAATATCAGGGCGCAAGCGTTTAAGTTCCACAGGGATTTTCCATACCGGCGCATTTCTGTATGGTGTTTCTTCAGCAGATGAGAAACCACGATGAATGGCCCCGAGACACTTCAATCCGGCGCCATTCAATCTCTCAAACGCGCCGAGCCACAATTTCAAGTCGGGGGCTATCGGATTCTTCACGAAAACAGGCATGTCGCATCCTTTCAGGCTGTTGGCGAGTTCCTGAACCGAGAACGGGTTTGTCACGGTACGTGCGCCGAGCCACAAGATGTCGATGTCGTAACGCAAGGCGAGCTCCACATGTTCCGGCACTGCCACCTCCGTCATCGTAAGGATACCGCATTGCTCCTTGGCTTCTCGCATCCACCGCAAGCCTTCCTCTCCAACACCCGCGAACACGTCAGGACGTGTTCGCGGTTTCCAAATGCCACCACGCAACACCTTGACTTCCTTTATCTTACTCAATTCCTCCGCCGTCTGAAGAAGCTGCTCTCTGCTCTCCACACTGCACGGTCCGCTGATTACTAAAAACTCTTCAGGATTCTCAAGCCATTTTCTTATGTCAAAGCTTTCGCTCATCTCATATTTTTTTTGCAAATATAAAAATAATATATGATAATTCAGCAAAATTTTGTAATTTTGTGATTTGAAATTTAAAAAGATAAAAATCGTGAAACGCACAGAGATTAAAGTCGCTCTCGCAATGCAAGAGCTTGATAATGAGATAAATGTAAAAGGCTGGGTACGCAACAAACGTGGCAGCAAAAACGTCGCTTTCATCGCCTTGAACGACGGTTCAACTATCAACAACCTGCAATTAGTCATCGATTTGGAGAAAATTGCGGAGGAGAGCCTCGCTCTCATGCATACAGGGGCATCGGTTTCAGCCAACGGCAAGCTCGTGAAGTCAGCCGGTAGCGGTCAAAACGTGGAGCTCGCTGTCAGCAGCATAGAGTTGCTTGGACCTGCCAACCCGGACGAATATCCGCTTCAGCCCAAGAAACACTCGTTGGAGTTTCTCCGCGACATCTCACATCTGCGTTTCCGCACCAACACCTTCGGAGCGGTGTTTCGTATCCGTCACGCCATGGTGTTCGCTATACATAACTTCTTCAACACCAAGGGATTCTATAACATTCACACCCCGCTCATCACAGCATCTGACGCCGAAGGTGCGGGAGAGATGTTCCAGGTGACAACCCTTGACCTCAACAATATGCCCAAGACCGAAGACGGGAATATCGACTATGGCCAGGATTTCTTCGGAAAATCGACAAACCTCACCGTTTCCGGTCAGCTCGAAGGCGAATTAGCAGCCATCGCGTTATCGAAGATTTATACCTTCGGTCCTACTTTCCGCGCCGAGAACTCTAATACGACACGTCACCTCGCAGAGTTCTGGATGATTGAACCCGAGATGGCATTCTATGACATCCGCGACAACATGGAAATAGCGGAAGAGATGCTCAAGTATTTGATTCAGTATGCCTTGGACAA
Organism: uncultured Bacteroidota bacterium; assembly: GCA_900542475.1. GTDB lineage: Bacteria > Bacteroidota > Bacteroidia > Bacteroidales > F082 > Limimorpha. The sequence continues at coordinate 9,424 of UQNO01000027.1, read as the reverse complement.
TTGCATGGACGACCTTCTCTTCCTCAGCAAACGTCTCCAAGAAGAAGAAAAAAACAAAAAAGAAGAGGAGAAATCGATGGAGCTCCTGGAAAAACTTCATTTCGTGCTTGAACACCCCTTCCAAATCCTCACATACACCGAGGCTATCGACATCCTCAAGAACTGCAACTATAACAAGAAAGGCAAGTTCCAGTATCCTATCACCGGCTGGGGCGTGGACCTCCAGTCGGAGCACGAGCGCTATCTCGTGGAGAAACACTTCAAGAAGCCTGTCGTTCTCACCGACTACCCGATGGAAATCAAGGCGTTCTACATGAAACAGAACGACGACGGCAAGACCGTCCGCGCCATGGACGTGCTCTTCCCCGGCATAGGCGAGATTATCGGCGGCTCGGAACGCGAGACGGACATTAACAAACTCCTGACACGCATGAACGAAGCAGGCATTCCTGAAGAATCCATGGATTGGTACCTCGACTCGCGACGCTTCGGCTCCGTGCCACATTCAGGCTTCGGACTCGGCTTCGAGCGTCTGCTCCTATTCGTGACCGGAATGAGCAATATCCGCGATGTCATTCCGTTCCCAAGAACTCCAAAGAATTGCTTGTATTAACAATGTCGTCATTTCGACTGGAACGGAGCGGAATGGAAAAATCTCATTGTGTCAACATAGATTTCCCGACTTCACTTCGTTACGCTCGAAATGACGGATAATGATTATTTGTCATGAGCCAACAACGTTTGACGCAAACCCAGAAGCTACTCCAGAAACTGTCGCCACAGCAGATTCTTATCATGAAACTGCTGCAGATTCCGACAATGGAGCTGGGCACGCGCATCAAAGAGGAAATCATGCAGAACCCCGCCCTCGAAGAAGGCGAAAACCCTGATTATGAATACGATATCAATGGGGACAGCATCAATGAAAATGACGACATCGACACCTTTGATGATGAACAAAACGATGACAGCCATTATGACCCGCTCGACGATTTCGACGATTATCTGAAAGACGACGACGAAGACGACGCAGCATATAAATATGTCGCCAACAACAACAGTCCCGACGACAAGCACTACGATGCCCCGATAACTAATGAGACCACGTTCCAGGACACACTCATGGAACAATTGGGATTTCGCAAACTCGACGAGAAAAAACGGAAAATTGGAACGTATATCATCGGCAACCTCGACGATGCCGGATACCTGTCACGCCCCATCTCCGGCATAGCCGACGACCTCTTGTTCACACAAAATCTCGATGTCACAGAAGACGAAGTACGCGAAGTGCTTGAAATCATACAAGACTTCGACCCTGCTGGCATAGGCGCGTCGAATCTTCAAGAATGCCTGCTCATACAACTGCGCCGACTTAAACGCGAAAACCCCGACAAAGACTATGCGAACGCACTGTCTATCATACAAAACCACTTCGATGAGTTTACAAAAAAACACTACGACAAAATCGTCTCGCGCTCTGGCATGTCGGAAGAAGATTTCAAAAAAGCGCTCGACATCGTTTTGGCTCTCAACCCCAAACCAGGCGGCTCAACGGGCTCGGCCAGCCCAAACAACAACTATATAATACCTGATTTCACCGTATTAAACAATGACGGCGAACTGGAACTACAACTTAACAACCGGAACACACCCGACCTCCATGTCAGCAAAGACTTCCTGAACATGCTGAAAGAGTATTCCTCGGGCAAAGACAGCGCCGACAAACGCGAAGCCGTAAGCTTCATCAAAAACAAAATAGACTCGGCGAACTGGTTTATCGATGCCATCAAACAACGCCAAAACACCCTTTATGTCACCATGAACGCTATCATGGAATATCAAAAGGACTTTTTCCTCACCGGCGACGAAGGCAAACTCAAGCCAATGATTCTCAAAGACATATCCGACATCGTCGGTCTTGATGTCTCCACCATTTCCCGTGTCGCCAACAGCAAGTATGTCCAGACAGCCTACGGCACTTTCCAGCTCAAATACTTCTTCAGCGAAGGACTCCTCAACGATGAAGGCGAAGAGGTCTCAACCCGCGAAGTCAAGAAAATCGTCCGCGAAAGCGTGGAAAACGAAGACAAATCCAATCCTTTGACTGATGACGAGTTAACAGCGATTTTGAAAGAAAAAGGCTATACCATAGCGCGCCGCACCGTCGCGAAATACCGCGAGCAACTGGACATCCCTGTCGCCCGCCTCCGCAAAGTGATATGAAGACAGCAAAAATCATCTCTATATTAGGACACCCCATCTTCCACCCGACGTGGATGATGATAATCTTATCGCTCTCCGGTCTTACACGCTTCATCTCAAACAACGATGCGATATTTCTAACTGTCACATTGTCAATGACATGTATTTTGCCCGCTTTAATAATCGTGATAATGAAAAAATGGCACATCATCGACTCTATCGAGATGGAAGACAAAGACGACCGACTGGGCCCGCTTTTCATAATGATATTGTTTCTTTACGGAACACTACGGTTTTTCAATAAAATTCAACTGTTATCCGTCTTCAATTTTTATCTCACAGCGACTATCGTTGTGACAGTCTTGGCTTTTATTACAACTTTTTTCTGGAAAATCAGCCTTCACGCACTCGGCTGGGGCTGCTTCACCGTATGTCTCTTTATCATGACAATGATGTCAATCAGCATGTATCTGCCTTATTTTATTGGTAGTATCATCGTTTCAGGCATAGTCGCGTCAGCCCGATTAAAACTCCAATCCCATAGCAACGCCCAAATACTTGCGGGCTTCGCCATGGGATTCGTGACAGTTATACTAATTTATTACTTTATCTTATTCTAATAAGCCCTGATGCCGATACCTATCGAGAATGGCAGTATCTCGGGACCTCTGTCCTGCTTGAAAGAACTGCGAACTTGGTATCCCACATACAAATTCACGCATCTGTAACCAACTCTTGCGAAAAGACCATACACTACACTTTCCAAAGCATTGACCTCGTTGTATTTTATCTCCCATTTATGACCGTCGCCATAGATATTGCCAACAACCTTCGACTTGCCGCCCAACAAGAAACTGCCCTTGGCGCCAAATGAAATCTTGAATTTGTCAGCTATACGAAAATTCAACTCTATTGGAATGTCGAAATAGTTGATATTTATCTTGCTTTTCTTCACCGCAGCATTCTCAACAAAGGTTATACTATGATTATAAGGCTCTGACAACCAGGCATTTTTCATAAAATAATTATGACTCGAAAAACCTGCGCCAAGCGACACCGTGTGTTTAGAGTCGCCCATCGGGAAATTGTAGGTCATATATGTACCAAAGCCTTGATTTATAGTACGCAGGTCGAAATTCTCATAACCACTGCCGGTGTTGATATCTGTATATAAATCAAAACCAACGGTAATCAAGCCATTAGTGCGGTCTTTTATCAATTGCGCCTTTGCCATGAACGAAAGCGACACTAATATTGACAAAATCAAAAAACTCTTTCTCATATCTATTATCTATTATAAGTTATCTATTATATTTCATCAACCTCTGACGTTTATCAAGCAAGCTATCCATCTCGTCATCTGTCAGGTCGGGATTTTTCAGCTGTGCGTCAATCGCGTCAATTAGCGACTGATAGTTCTCGCCTGTCTGCAGCGACTCGAAAGCCTTCTCTTTTACTTCCACATCTTTAATATGGCTGTCCGGTTTTTCATCAATATCGGCATCTTCACCAAGTTGCTCCCTGAGTTTATTTGTCAACAATGAGATAACACGTTTTGCCATTTCATTGTCCATCATGCCAAACATCTCAACCGAAAACTGATCCTTAATCGAGTCATATTGAGTGAGATACGCTTTCAGTTGCTCTAATTGCGCCCTGTCCATGCCAGGCACTTCATCTGTCGGATATTTATCCATCACCTTTTTGAAAAGTCTGAAAAGCTCGTCTATTTGTTTCTTCAAATCATCGTTTTCCATAATTCCTGATTTTATTCATCATAGAAAATATTTTTGTTAAGATTACTGATAGAATCATTATAGATTAGACTATCAAGCAACAGAGTATCAATAACATAAAAATCATCATCAACAAGAAGCCCGTCTTTCGTCTCGTCAAGTTGAACAGCATCCCAACTAACATCGCTTGAGCACAGTGCGATATAGGGCAAATTAATTCTGTCGGCGGTAACAAAGGCGTTTTTATAAACCTTTTTCACTCTTTGATACATATTTTCCGCCTCCAAGCGAGTGCGGAAATCACCGATACGCAAACGATAATAGGGTTGTCCGAATATCAGATAAATTGGAACTTCAGGATATTTCTCGACAAACGTCATTTTCACGCTGTCGGCATGTCGCAAGGCGTCATTGCCAAGTTCCATGAAAATCTGCACTCTAAAGCCGTCAATAGTGCTGTCATTCGCATGTATTTGACGCTGTTTCATTATCAAAGTGTCAATTTTAGAACTCTGATTTAAAATCAGAACACCGTTCTGGGCAATGCAACTTATTGATAACAAGCATATTATGACAACAAACAAAACCTTCTTTTTCAAAACACAAAATTTTTTGTAAAATTACGCAAAACTTTTCAAATTAGTATGCGATTTTTTGTAATTTTGTGAATAATTTTTAGTTATGAATGAAAATCTCGACGCATACGGCACTATGATGAGCCATGATGAAAAAGAAATCGAGCAGGTTTTAAGACCTGACGCTTTCGTCAGTTTCGCCGGGCAGGAGCAGGTTGTGGCAAATCTCAGGGTTTTTGTACAGGCGGCTGCCCGGCGCGGCGAGTCGCTTGACCATGTGTTGCTGCACGGGCCTCCCGGATTGGGAAAGACCACATTGTCACACATCATTGCAAACGAGCTTGGCGTGAACATGAAAATGACATCGGGGCCTGTGCTCGACAAGCCAGGGAACCTTGCCGGATTGTTGACGAGCCTTGAGAAAAACGACGTGTTGTTTATCGACGAGATTCATCGCTTGAGTCCTGTCGTGGAGGAGTATCTCTACTCCGCCATGGAGGATTTTCGCATTGACATCATGATTGAAACCGGGCCAAACGCACGTAGTGTACAGATAGCTCTCAACCCTTTCACACTGATAGGCGCCACCACACGCTCCGGACTGCTCACCGCACCTCTGCGCTCGCGTTTCGGCATCAATATGCGTCTCGAATATTATGACTCGAAAACATTGTCCGACATCATAAAACGCTCGGCGTCAATTCTCAAAGTACCTATCAACGACGAGGCGGCTGCCGAGATTGCAAGAAGAAGCCGCGGCACCCCGCGTATTGCCAACCTGCTTCTGCGCCGCGTCCGTGATTTCGCACAAATACAAGGCGACGGACGCATCTCTATCGACATAGCAAAAATAGGACTTCAAGCCCTCAACGTCGATCAGCACGGACTCGACGACATGGACAATCGTATCTTGTTGACAATCATCGAGAAATTCAAAGGCGGCCCCGTCGGTGTCAATACTATCGCCACTGCCGTAGGCGAAGAAGCCGGCACCATAGAGGAAGTCTGCGAACCGTTCCTCATTCAAGAAGGCTATCTCATGCGCACACCACGCGGCAGAGTCGCCACCGAATTGGCCTACAAGCACCTGGGGCTTTTCAAAGGCGCAGATCAGGGCAGCTTGTTTTAAATCATTACCAATTAAAATTACATAAAAAAACAGCTTCCTGGGGAGGGAAGCTGTTTCCAAATTAACCATTTAAAACTTAATCCTATGAAAATCAAAGCTTTACTCTCTCTTGCTTTGTTTTTTTCTTGTTACTCGCCCACAGACCGTAAACCTCGCTGACATTGCCAGCTGTAATGAATGCGTTTATGTCGTTTTCGTTGATGTGATTCATCAACTTGGAGAACTCGTCTTTGGTGAGAAGGGCTTCAATCTCAACTTTCTTTTGATTGCTGTAACCACCGGTCACATCGTACATCGTAACACCTCGCTGAAGGTCATTGATGATGAAGTCTTGAATATGCCTGTACTGTGGGCTGATAATGCAGACACGCTTTCTGTTGTTCAAACCGGCTGTGAAATAATCGACGACCAAACCGTTAATCCATGTGCCTATCAGGCCGATTATAACGATATTGAACGGGTTGATGGCGAAAGCCGTCAAGCAGATAGCGGTACCCGCCACTGTTACAGACGCCCCGATATCGAAATGCAGATACTTGTTAACAATCTTCGCGAGAATGTCAAGCCCGCCTGTCGAAGCATTGATTTTAAACAGCGTGGCCTGTGAGAAGCTGAGTATGAGTACGAAACAAACGAGGTCGAACCAAGGGTCGCCCATCAACGACGAGACACCATCATGAAGCGCCGTCGAAGACCAGCCGCCTGTCGCAACGTCGTAAAAAGCACTCTTCTCCCCGTATAATTTGGTGACAACCATTTGATACGGCAGGTACTTCTCAAACAACGCAGTGAAAGGTCCTAAAATCAAAGCAGTGTAAACCGTCTTTATACCGAACTCTTTCCCTATTAAAAAGTATGCCAAGACAAGCAAAATGGCGTTGATGATTAAAATCATCACTGACACCTCCAAATGCACACCGAACAATGACTCCGACACTGTCGCCAAAACGATTGAGAGACCCGAGATTGTACCGATGATGAGCTTGCTTGGAACCAAAAAATAATGAACACAGATGGCAGTCAAAATCATGCCAAATGTCATAATAAGGAACTCAACCCAGAATTTCTTGGTTGCCACGTAATCCCGAATTTGTTTCGCACTTACCATTTTTTGTTATATTTTAACCATCTGTTTTCGGGGTGCAAAAGTACACATTAATTTTGATATTTCAACATTTTTTTGAAAATATTTTATAATATTTTTTATTTTATTGATTATCTGTATGTTATGCGCCATTTTTCTATTCCGAAAACTTATTTTATGATATTGTTGTTTTTTTTATAACTTAAAATTTTTACGCTTTTTGTCAAAAATTTTTGTGTTATTTTTATTCAATTACGACTTCATCACAGAAGACCCATGATTTCTCCCCTGCTCCGACATGCCATTCGGGACAAGGGCCCGGATTGACAGCAAGCATACGAACATAGCGGGCGCGCGCCTTCTTTCTTATTTCAAGCTCTTGAACAACAGCATCTTCCGTATCTTGTTCAACCTCGTTTCTCACCACTCCGAGCGATTTGAAATTCTTGCCGTCGTTTGAGACTTGAAATTCCACCTGCGCGGGCATGAAAATCCATGATTTCTGATCTTGCAGGAAGCCTCCGGCAAGACGGCTGATGTCGGTTTTCTCACCTAAATCAACAGTGACGTCGATATCAACTCCATAGTAGCCTTGCCACATTCCAACACGGAAATTGTCGCTGCCTCGCTGGAAGTCAATGAGGGCGATGTCGCCTCCCGCCTCATACTGGTCGCTGTATCGATTCTTTATCTTGATACTGCGTCCGGCATCGATTTTCTTGAACGACCCCGACGACACACACGACAAAGTCGCACCACGCCCGACAACAGCCACCGCGCCGACATCGGTAGTGGCTTTGATTACAAACGGACCTCCGTATTCCGAAGCGCCGCGCATGGAACCCGATAACAGCCCAATGGTATCAAAAGAATAATAAATCACGGCGTTTTCATCAGGATGCGTGATGCTGACCACCAAGGAATCGTAGAAAACATATTTATCCACATTAATAATAGGCGCCGTCACAATCAGGTCCTCGTCAATACGCATCACCGGACAGTCTTCCTCTTCCGTAGCCCACGAAGTGTTGCGGTTATCCGTCATAGTAAACTCCAACTTCCCTCCTTCTAACACTTCTTCGCAATACAAATAACTGCGTTTCAACTTCTTGCCGTTCAACCTCACCGACTCGATATATTTATTTTCCCTTGAGAGATTTTTCGCTATCACGGTGAATTTCCCGCCATTTTCCAAGTTTATCGTCATCTCCTCGAAATGAGGCGCGCCGATGATGAACATTCCGCTCGCCGGCGTCACCGGATAAAATCCCATGGCACTCATCACATACCAAGCCGACATCTGACCGCAGTCCTCGTTGCCGCACAGACCATCGGGCTTGTCAGTATAGAGCTCATTCATGATTTTATGGACAAGTCTCTGTGTCTTAACAGGTTTTCCAACGAAATTAAACAGATACGCCATGTGATGAGAGGGCTCGTTGCCATGGGCATACTGTCCTATCATTCCCGTAATATCGGCTTGCTGACGCCCCGTCAAGCCCGACGAGGTGTTAAACAGCTGGCTCAACATATTCTCATACTCCGTCTTGCCGCCCATCATATCGATATGAGTGTTAACATCTTGTGGCACAAAGAAATTATATTGCCATGTGTTGGCTTCCGTCAGCATGAAATTAACCTGACGAGGATCAAACGGTGTCACAAAACCGCCGTTTTTACGACCACGGAAGAATTTCGTCTCGGGGTCGTAGAGATTCTTATAATACTGTGCTCGTCTGTAAAACTCGGCAGCGATATCGTTTTTGCCCATCTTCTCCGCCATTCTCGCGATACACCAATCGTCGTATGCGTATTCAAGCGTCGTCGAGACGGACTCGCCAGCCATATCGGCGGGTATATAGCCGTATTTTTTGTAAAACTCAAGACCGAAAATATCCTTGTTCGCCCTGTCAACCATTGCTTCAAGAGCTTTTTCGGCATCAAAACCCTTGATTCCGTTGATATAAGCGTCGGCAATAACCGGAATTGAATGATAACCAATCATGCAATGTGTCTCATTGGCGGCAAGCTCCCATGTAGGAAGCAATCCTCCTGTCTCGTAATTGTCTATGAATGTGTTGATTATATCCACAGCCCGCTCTGTTTGAACCATGCCAAGAAGGGGGTTTTCGGTACGGAAAGTGTCCCATTGCGAGAAAACCGTGTATCGCGGACGAACAGCCTGATGCACCTGCAAGTCATGAGCGCGATAACGTCCGTCAACATCAGAATACAGATTCGGGACGATAAATGAATGATACAGCGCGGTGTAGAATATTTTTTTATCTTTCTCGTTGACGCTTTTCACTTTTATGCGGTTCAACTCTTCATTCCATGTCGTATATGTTTTCGCAGCCAAAGCCTCGAAATCGAAATCGACAATCTCCGATGCAAGGTTCTTCTTCGCACCTTCCACATCGACAGCCGAAATGCCGATACGCATCAGGAGAGGTTCGCCATCATTTTCAAAATCAAAGACATAGACAAGACCTTCATCGTTTTTCTCTTGAGATTTTATAGACTTTGAAAACTCTGCGTAAAAATAGAGGTATTGGTCCTTCGCCCAGGAACCTGTACGGCGGAATCCGCTGATTGCATTATCATTTTCAACCTTTGCCCAAGCCTCATAAATCTTTTCTGACGACAGCGTCGATTCCTTCAAATCCAAAATCACAGAAGCATTTTCTCCTTGAGG
>UQNO01000026.1 GCA_900542475.1 uncultured Bacteroidota bacterium | reverse complement strand
ACGACAGGAGTCCATCATACTAAGCAGGGAAAACGGTTTATTATGATGAAGCGTAGCAAGACGCTGAACGGAGTGAACGGCGTGATACTGCTGCCAGACAGTTAAAGTGTGCGCCTCGTCTCTCCTGCCGAGTAGAGACGGATGAAAATCCGTCTCCACAACCCCTGCCTTAACGCCCTTAATGCCCTTACCGCCCTTAATGCCCTTACCGCCCTTAATGCCCTTACCGCCCTTAATGCCCTTAATGCCCTTAATGCCCTTACCGCCCTTAATGCCCTTACCGCCCCTACCGCCCTTACCGCCCTTACCGCCCTTAACGCCCTTAATGCCCTTACCGCCCTTACCGCCCTTAATGCCCTTACCGCCCTTAACGCCCTTACCGCCCTTAATGCCCTTACCGCCCTTACCGCCCTTACCGCCCTTAACGCCCCTAATGCCCCTAATGCCCTTAACGCTCCTAATGCCCCTAATGCCCTTAATGCCCTCTCCTCTGCTTCGGCGACACTATATGCGCAAGGAGTGGTCGTCTCTTCTGTTTTTTGAATTTAGATTATCATGTGAAACTGCATTTTTTTTTGTAAAAACAGTTGCATGTCAAAAATTAGTTGTATCTTTGCAGCTGAAAATCACGTGGACAGATTTGATTGATTGCAACCACAAGAAAAAATGCTAAAACAGTGTTTCTTTTTACAATCTCAAATTATCCATATTTATTAACAGCATTGCGATTTGCATATTGTGAGGGCGTGTCTTCACGGTAGCGAATCCCGATAAATTAAATTAAATAAAATGGGTTATTATTTCACATCAGAATCAGTTTCGGAAGGTCATCCGGACAAGGTGGCCGACCAGATTTCGGATGCCGTCCTCGACGAGATGCTTCGTCAGGACCCGGAATCGAAGGTTGCCTGCGAGACATTGGTGACAACAGGTCTCACCGTTGTGGCAGGCGAAGTTAAGTCAAACGGATATGTTGACATTCAAGACACTGTGCGCCGTGTTATCGAAAAGATAGGTTACACCAAGGCGGAATATCAGTTCGACAGCAAGTCGTGCGGTGTGCTGTCGGCAATTCACGGCCAGTCGCAGGACATCAACCGCGGCGTGGAGCGCAAGAGTGTCGAGGACCAGGGCGCCGGCGACCAGGGCATGATGTTCGGGTACGCGTGCAAGGAGACTCCGGAATATATGCCGTTGACAATGGTTTTGTCTCATATTCTCCTGTTCGAACTCGCCAAGATTCGCCGCGAAGGCAAACGTATGAAATATCTCCGTCCCGACGCCAAGTCGCAGGTCACGGTGGAATACGGCAACAACTGGAAGCCGATGCGCATCGACACCATCGTCATCTCGACACAGCACGACGAGTTTATGGACGATGACGCTGCCATGATCGAAAAAATCGAGCACGATGTCCGCACTGTCTTGCTTCCGAGAGTGAAAAAGATTCTGCCTCAAAGAGTTAGAAACCTCTTCAAGGCCGACATGAAGCTCTTTGTCAACCCGACTGGCAAGTTCGTCATCGGCGGACCTCACGGCGACACCGGTCTCACAGGTCGTAAAATCATCGTCGATACTTACGGCGGTCGCGGCGCACACGGCGGCGGAGCGTTCTCCGGGAAAGACTCCTCGAAGGTTGACCGCTCGGCGGCATACGCAGCGCGTCATATCGCCAAAAACATCGTGGCGGCAGGCGTCTGCGACGAGGCTCTCGTGCAGATAGCATACGCTATCGGCGTGGCACAGCCCGTCGGCTTCTATGTAAACACTTACGGGACGGCACATGTGAAAGCCGCCAACGGCCAAAAGATGTCAGACGCGGAAATCGCCGAGAAACTGCAATCGCTGTTCGACCTCCGTCCATACGCTATCGTGAAACGTTTCGGCTTGAAAAATCCAATATTTGAGCCGACGGCATCGTATGGTCATTTCGGCCGCGACCCGTTCGCGGCAAAGGTGGAGGTGTGCTATACAGACAAAGACACTTTCGTGGAAAACGGCAAGACATATAAAAACGTCGAGTTCTTCGCATGGGAAAAACTCGATATGATGCCGGAGATTAAGAAAGTGTTTGGAATTTAGCCGCCGGCAGTTGGTTGGCGTGATTTCGACCGGAGCCTCTACGATAGGAAAGGTGTGGCGAAAAAATCTCCGACGATTTAACAAAGCAGTTGTCAGTCAATGACGACTGCTTGTTTTTATTTGTCGCCGCAAATTTTTGCGAAAACACATCGATTCCCCGCTTTTTTAATCAATTTGTTTGAAAACAATCGCTCATTTGCAAGTTTTTTATATATTTGCAGTCACTTAATCCTATAAATATGAAAAGATTTTCGATATTTGTCGTCACGGTTTTGCTTTGTGTAAATATCTTAAATGCCCAACTTATTGATAACAAGGGTAACCGAAACCAAACTTATCCTGATGTTTTTCAGGTAAATCCGACTGTCATGGACATGATAAATCAGGTTGATACTGTGAATTTGTACAACACGATTTACTGGATGCAGCAGTATGTTCGCGATGCGATGCAGCCAGAGGCGTTGATAGTGCAAAATTATCTCCTCGACCGCTTTGATGAAATCGGGTTGGAGACATATATCCACAATCATACCGCTACCATAGGTGAGACCGACACTCTCGATGCCGGCAATGTCATTGCCATTCAGCCCGGAACGGAGTTTCCTGATGAGTATATCATCATCTCGTCGCATTACGACCACCCTGACGGCCCCGGTGCCGACGACAACGCTTCGGGAACCGCCGGAGTGCTTGAATGTGCGCGCATTTTGAGTCAGTATCAGTTCAAACGCACTATCCTTTATATCCCGTTCAACGGCGAGGAACGTTGGATGGTCGGCAGCTACCCGTTTGCACAGAAATGCGCCCGTGAGGAGATGCATATCACCGGCGTTTTCAATATGGATATGATAGGCTTCTGGCCAGGCAAGGAATATGGTCCTGTGACAATGTATTCCGGCTATTCTTATATCTCTGAAAAACTGTATGATTATTATCAAAAGGTGGCAAATCTCTACATTCCGGAGATGCCGACGCTGCGCTATACAAAATGGCTGGATTCATACGGCGACGACCACATGAGTTTTAATATACATGAATATCCGGCGCTTTATATCGGCGATATTGAATATTATGCGCAAAACATTTATTATCATACACCAAACGATACCATAGGCACAGGTGTGAACTGCTTCGCGTTGTCGCAGGGCTTCGTGAAAGCAGTCGTCGCAGCCGCGGCGGAATTGGCCAACGGATGGCTCGCACCACAGGATTTCAGCGCAACGATTAAAAATGGCGATGTGTTTTTGAGCTGGAACGACGCTGCTGAAACCGAGTCGTATAAGGTGTTTAAAGACAATGTGTTAATCGCGGAAACAGCCGAAAATTCTTTCGTCGATGAAAATTCCGTTGACGGCGAATGGCATAATTATTTTGTAAAAGGTGTCAATACTGACGGCTTGGAAAGTCCGGCTTCAAATGTGGATTCTGTGTTTTCGAGAGAACCGCTGCAAACACCCGTGTTGTATGATTTTGAAGATGATACGGCTGGTGATTTGCATCTTTATAATGAGAATTGGATTGTTGGCTGGTTTAAACAAAGAAAATGCCTGAAAGCCGAGACTTATACTCAAGATAATATTTTGCAAATCATAGAGTTGCCATGGTTTTCAATTCCCGAGACCACCGAGGACGTCTCTCTGGGTTTTAAGATGTATAGGGTGACTGGTGGAATATGGCAGTATAATGTAAATGTTTTTGTTGAAGTCACTACAGATAGGAAAACATGGCATAAAATCGCTAAAATCGACGATGCTATGGGGAAATGGAATGATTACGCATATTCTTTGAACGACTATATTGGCAATGATTATGTGCAAGTCAGGATCAGATGGGAGGGAAGTGGTAGAGGAGCCGCCTCGTCAAGCTCCAATAAGATGGCAGTCGATGATTTGTATATCAATTTCGACCATCAAGATGTGAATGAGAATTATGTCGGCGAGAAATTTAATCTGTCGATTTCGCCAAATCCTTCTAACGGAATTGTGAATGTTTCAACGGAATTAAACCGCAATTATAATCTTGTCGTCTATAACTTGTCGGGAGTAAAGGTGTTGGAACACAAAGGGTTTTCTAACGGAATACTTGATTTGAGTTCTTTCCCGAAAGGGATATATTTCGTCGCCGTTGATAATGGCGTTGACAGAATGGCGAAAAGAATTGTGATAAAATAATTTTAGTTTATTAGCGACTCTCGTACAACGGAAACGGATATGTGCCTGGCTAAGATTATAAACAATCTATAGAAAACCATAGACGGTGACGCTATTTCAGCGTCACTCTCGTAATCCCCGCGCCGCCTGTTTCGAGGCTCGCATCGTTGAATGACTGCACGCATGACTGCTTGTTAAGATATTCTCTGATGAGTTTGCGCAAGATGCCGTTGCCTTTCCCGTGCAGGATGCTCACTTCTTTGATACTCAAAAGATTAGCCTCGTCGATGTATTTCGCCACTTTGTCGATGGCCTCGTCGCCTCTTTGACCGCGCACGTCCAAGGTGAGGTTGAAGTGTTGCGCTTTCTCGTTGATGTCGTTCATGATGCTTTTACGCAGATACGACGGGTTGTTGGCGGCTTTCTTGGCTTGAGCCTTGCTCATTTTGCGCAATTTGTCGGCTGTTGTACGCAGTCTCACGCCACCAAACTGTACGGTGACATCGGTGCCGGATATTGCCATGAGTTCGCCGATGACCTCTAACTCGTTGATGCACACTGTGTCGCCGACTTCAAAGCCAATATTCTCAACACCTTCAATATCTTCTGTTTTTAGTTTTTTCGAGAGGTTTCTCTCTTCGTTGGCGAGGTTTTGTCTCGTCTCTTTCAGTTCCTCGCGAAGTTCTTTAGTGCGAACCTTCTCCGCCTGCGCCTCTTTGATTTCACGTATCGTTTTTTCAATCTTGGCGTTGGCTCTGTCGATGATTTCCTGCGCCTCTCTGCTCGCTTCTTTCAAAAGTTTGTTTTTATTTCTCTCAATATCAGCGAGTTGCGTCTTGTATTTCGTGACGACTTCATCAAGAAGTTTGTCGGCTACTTTCAACTCGTATTCTTTCTTGCGAACTTCTTTCTTCTCTATTTCGAGTTGCTGAAGCTGTTTGTCGAAGTCGAGATGTTCCCTTCCGGAGATATTAGCGGCTGCATCGAGAATGTCTTTAGGGAATCCGATTTTTCTGGCGATTTCAAAGGCGAAAGAGCTGCCCGGCTTGCCTGTCATCATCACGTAAAGTGGCTGTAGATAACGGGTGTCGAACAGCATGGCGCCGTTGACGATACCCGGATTGTTGTCGGCAAGCAACTTGAGGTTGGCATAATGCGTCGTGACCACTCCAAACGCCTTTTTCTCATTCATTTTCAATAAGATGGCTTCTGCTATCGCACCTCCGAGCTGCGGCTCGGTGCCTGTTCCGAACTCATCGATGAGAAACAGAGAACGCTCGTTGCCGTGTTCGAGCAACGCTTTCATGTTTAGAAGGTGAGAACTATAAGTCGAGAGGTCGTTCTCAAGCGACTGCTCATCGCCGATGTCGATGAACATGTCGTGAAACACGCCGCATTTCGAGTCGATTTTCACAGGAATTGACAGGCCGCACTGCAACATATACTGAAGTAAACCAATTGTCTTGAGGCACACGGACTTGCCACCGGCGTTAGGACCGGAAATGACGAGGATTCTCCCTGCATCGTTTCGCTCGGAATGACAAGAAACACCAAGCCTCAAATCCAACGGAGTGATATGTTTTCCTTGTCCTTTCAGTTTCTGCTCCAATAGCGGGTGCCGCGCCTCAATCCATTCAAACATAGGCTCGTCGACGATTTCGGGAATGATGCAGTTGTATTCACGGCTTAACAGTGCTTTGGCACGAATGAAATCAAGCAATCCGAGGAGCCGCCATGCCATCACAAGGTTCGGGATTTCGGGTCTCAAAATCTTTGTGAAAGCCAATAAAATCCTGTTGATTTCGCGTCTTTCGGCGTATTCGAGCTCTTTGATTTCGTTGTTGGTCTCGAAGATTTCCGCCGGCTCTATGTAAACAGTTTGTCCTGTCGCCGACTCGTCGTGAATGAATCCGCGCAATGCGCGTTTGTCGGCGGCTCGCACAGGAATCACAGGTCTTCCGTTGCGTATGGTCATCTCCGCCGTGCTATCAGTCCACCCCGAATTTTTCGCATTGATGAGAATTTTTCGCATCTTGTGGTCGATGGAGCTCTGTTTCCTCCTTATCTCGCCACGTATCTCGGCGAGTCCTGGTGATGCGTTGTCGGGAATCTCGCCATTGTCGTCGATGAGACGGTTTGTCTCCGTGAAGATATGATTGTCAATGGAAACACCTTCGGCCAAGGCCTTTAGATACGGCACCCTCTCTGAAGCTTCCGACTTGAAGAATTTGAAAATATATGACAGCGCGTTTAGCGTGGGTTTAAGCGCGAACATGCTGTCGAGGCTTATGACGGTGCCGTCGATGGCGAGATGATGAAACTCCTCGCGCAAATCGTTGTAATCACGCACAGGAAAAGGCACCCCGTCTTGCATCAATGTCAGAAAATCCTGAATCAGGCGAAGGTAAGCGCGAATCTCGTCAACATCGGTGCAAAAACACATTTTGTCAACGAATTCCTTGCCCATATCGCTGATACACAAGGTGTTGAGACGCTCTCTTATAAGTCCGAAGCCTATCTTGTTTTCAAAATCCGAAGGATATATCATTCAATTAAAATTAGAGTGCAAAAATAGTAAAAAGACCTTGGACTTTAGACGTTGGATTTTAGTTTTTTTGCTAAAGTCCAAGGTCTAAAGTCTAAAAAGTATTATCTTTGCAAAAAAAATAACAAAAATGATCCGATTCGAACTTTGTGCAAACGGTTGTCAGTCAATAATGAACGGCATCGCCGGTGGTGCTGATTGCGCCGAGCTTTGCGAGGCGCTGGAAGTGGGCGGCGTGACACCGTCGTATGGTACCTTGCTGCATTGTAAAAGTGAATTTTTTTTAACCGGTGAAAAACACAAGCCGTTCCCAATCCGCGTCTTAATCCGTTGTCGTCCGGGAAATTATATCTATAATGATGACGAAATCGCTATCATGTGCGAGGACATCAAATTGGTGGAAGACCTTGGATATGAAGGCGTGGTGATTGGCGCTTTGAACGCCAACGGCGATATAGACGTCCCTGCGATAAAAAAGATGATGACGGCAGGCGGGAAAATGAAATTCACATTCCATCGTGCCATAGACGCATGCGGCAATCCTCTTGACGCTATGAAAACATTGATAGACCTCGGTTTCGATAAAGTGCTCACATCTGGTTGTAAACCAACAGCTTACGATGGAGTTGACAAAATCCGGGAGATGCAGACTCTGTTCGGTGAACGTATCAATATCATGGCAGGAGGCGGCATCGACGAGAAAAATGTTGAAAGAATAATCACGGCAACAGGAGTGAAAAATGTTCATGCTTCACTGACATCATATACTGCTGATAGCCACCGTGATTTGTATCCGAAAGGTATTGACGACACCGGCGCTGACATGCGATTTAAAATATCGGATTTGGCAAGAATTAAAAATTTTACAGATGTCATTTCGACCAAAACGGAGAAGCTCTTTGTAAACGTAAACAATTGAATAATATGGTAAAACGAGGATTTTTCGACTCCACTTTGCCGCACTCGAAATAACAAAGAATTATGAATATGAAGAAACTATTGTTATTATTATTGTTACTTCCAGCGCTTTTTGTCGCATGCAAAAGCAATAGTCACGAGGTTTTACAATCTCTTAACCAAGGCTGGAAATTGAAAACCGACACCTTGAATATCAATCTGCAAGTCAACATTCCATCAGAAGTACATGCCGATTTGTATGAAAACGGACTAATTCCGCATCCTTACGGGGAAGGCGAGGTGGAGAAGGAGTTGCAATGGATTTCCCAACATCAATGGGATTATGTTTTGAAATTCGATGTCAAAAACGATGTTTGGGAGAAAGATAATATCGACTTGATTTTCAATGGTTTAGATACTTATTCAGATGTCTGGCTCAATGGCGAGAAGGTTCTGCGTTCCGATAATATGTTTATCCGTTATGAAAAAGATGTTAAAAATCTTCTTAAAAAACGTGATAATGAACTACATATTCGTTTCTATCCATTTGACGCTCAAAGAGATAGTCTTATTGAGACTTATCGTCTCCGTTTCCCGGAAAAATATGCCGTTATGCGTAAAGCAGCCTATCAAAACGGTTGGGATTGGGCGCCTCGCTACCTCAACATAGGTGTCTGGAAAGATGTGGAACTTGTCGGCTGGAATGACTTCAAAATTGAAAAAATATCGGTCTTGACCAAAAATATAAATGATGATGGAGCGGAAATGACAGCAAATATCAATGTTTCCATTGATGGCAAACAGTCGTTGAGATTTGATGTCTTTAATAACGGCGTTAAACTTGCTGAAAAAACATTTTTTGGCGAGGGTAAACACCTTTTGCGCATACCATTTAACCTGCAAGACGCGGAGTTATGGTGGCCGAATGAGATGGGGGAGCAAAATTTGACTGATTTCGCTATTAAAATTTATGAAAATGACAAACTCGTCGATGCAAAACATGTTACAACTGGAATCAGGAAAATCGAGTTGATAGAAGAACCCGACAGCATTGGAAGTGCCATGTATTTCAAGGTGAATGGAAAGCAAGTTTATATCAAAGGCGCTAATTATGTCCCCGAGGAAATGATAGAGACGTGGATGAATCGGGAAAAGACCGCCAAGTTGTTGGCGGAGTGCAAGTCGTGTCATTTCAATATGTTACGTGTTTGGGGCGGCGGTATCTATCCTCCGGATTGTTTTTACGACATTTGCGACAGTCTTGGCATTATGGTGTGGCAGGATTTCATGTTTGCCGGCACCACTTACCCTTATTCCGATGAATTTTTGAATAATGTGAAGAAAGAGGCGATACAGCAAGTTGTTCATTATCAGAATCATCCGTCACTGGCGATGTGGTGCGGCAACAATGAGGTGAGCGAGGGTTATGTCAATTGGGGCTGGCAAAAGTCAATGGGTTGGCTCGATGCCGATTATGCTGAAATGAAACACGGAATGGACACTTTGTTTGTCGATATTTTCTCTGAAGTCGTTGATACCTACGACGGTACGCGCTCGTATTGGTCGAGCTCGCCGAAAAACGGCTGGGGCAAACCGGAGAGCCTGACCGAAGGCGATGTCCATTATTGGGGCGTTTGGTGGGGAGAACTGCCTTATGAGATGTATCTTGAAAAAGTGGGACGCTTCAATAGCGAATTCGGCTATCAGGCATATCCTTATATAAATACCAAGCATCAAAAACATCCAAGAGGCGAGAAATTGATTCAAAAACACATAGAGCAATACGTCTTTTCTGCTGAAGCAAAGCGAAATGGAGAAATGCCAGGTAAACAGGAGGAGGCTTCTCCGCTTCCCGCACTCGATCGAGATGACAGTCATGCACGCAACGTTTACTGTAGTCAGTTGTCACAGGCTTATGGCGTCGGTCTCGCCATCGAGGCGCAGCGCGCAGCAAAACCATACAGCATGGGCACACTTTATTGGCAACTGAATGACGCCTGGCCTGTAATATCTTGGTCGTCAATAGATTATAATGGAAACAAAAAAGCGTTGCACTGGAAACTTAAAGATTTGTATGCACCTATATTAATAGGTGTGCTCCCGACGACAGACGGAAACTTCAAAATTTACGCCAACAACGATACCTATCATGTGATAAACGCCGAATTGCATCTCGACATTTATGATTTTGACGGGAAACTGTTGAAATCACTCAACGTTGATGTGTCTATTGCAGAAAACGGATGCGTAAAATTGCCGCTCGACTTGAACTCATTCGTCGAGGAATTTGATAAAAATGAGATTTATGTCAAAATGCAACTGATTGAAAATGAGTCGATTCTTGCTGAAAGAATACAGTATCTCGCCTATCCGAAGGATTTGAAACTGAAAAAAGTAGATTTGAATCCTGAAATAAAAGTTGAAAATGGTGTCGGTACGATAACTATAGCTGCGAATACTTTGGTCAAAGATGTCTATGTTGACTTCTCCGAGAACGCTCAATGCCTCGGTTTGTCTGACAATTTCTTCGACATCGAGCCCAATGTTGTGAAAACAGTGAAGTTTAACACTAATGTTGAAAATCCTATAATTAAAATATTGATGCTCAATAATATAGAATAAATGCTTTTCCAGTCCATAGAATTTTTGATTTTTCTTCCAATAGTTTTCCTGCTCTATTGGTTTGTTTTTAAGAAATTGAAATATCAAAATATGCTTGTGCTTGTCGCGAGCTATGTCTTCTATGGCTGGTGGGACTGGCGTTTTTTGATATTGATAGCAATCACGAGCGGCTTCAGCTATTGGAGCGGCGTTCTGATAAAGCGGTTTGAGAATAATCAAACGAAGAAAAAATGGATTAGTGCGGGAAATATTGTTATCAATTTATTGATTCTGTGTGTATTTAAATATTTCAATTTCTTTGCGGAGAGTTTTGTTCAGTTGTTCAATGTGCTGGGAATGCATCTTGACTGGGCTTCAGTTACGATAATCCTGCCTGTCGGAATAAGTTTCTACACTTTTCAGGCGTTGAGCTACACTATCGACGTTTATCGTAAGAAAATTGAGCCGACCAACGATGTGGTGGCGTTTTACGCATATATCAGTTTCTTCCCGCAGCTCGTTGCCGGACCTATCGAACGCTCGACAAATCTGCTTCCGCAATTTCAGAATGAAAGGGTCTTTTCATACGAAAATGCCGTTAGCGGCCTTCGCCAGATGCTATGGGGCTTCTTTAAAAAGATAGTGATTGCCGACCAATGTGCGAAATATGTCGATGTGGTCTTTGCCGATTACGCCTCGCAAAACGGCAGCACTCTTCTTTTTGCGGCTTTCCTCTTCTCAATCCAGATTTATGCTGATTTTTCCGGTTATTCCGATATAGCTATCGGAGCGGCTAAATTGTTTGGTGTCAAGTTGATGCGTAACTTCAACAACCCTTATTTCAGTCGCGATATCGCTGAATTCTGGAGACGCTGGCATATCTCGCTCACCACATGGTTTCGCGATTATGTTTATATTCCACTCGGAGGCAGCCGTGTGTCGAAAATAAAGATTGTTCGCAACACATTCATTATCTTTTTATTAAGTGGCTTGTGGCACGGAGCAAACTGGACATTCATCGTCTGGGGCGCCTATCATGCGCTTCTGTTTATGCCGCTGATTTTACTCGGAAAAAATCGCAAGTATATTGATAATATAACTGATAATCAATTGATGCCCAATGTGAAAGAATCGCTTCAGATGCTTTTCACTTTTGTGTCGGCCCTTGTCGGATGGGTGTTCTTCCGCTCTGAATCGGTGGCAGACGCCTTCGCCTTTCTGAATGTCGTTTTCAGTCCTACTTTGACATCGGGTCTGCTAATTGTTAATGGATTGAATATCAATATATTGCTTGTCTTTATCATGATTATGACGGTTTTTGAATGGCTCAATCGAAACAGAGAATTTGGATTTGATATTTCAAATTGTAATGTCATCTTCCGACATCTTGTTTACTGGGCTTTGATATTTGTTGTGATTTTGTATATCGGTGATAATGAATCATTTATATATTTTCAATTTTAGAAAATGAAGAAATTTTTAAAGAAATTGACACTCTTTTGTATTCCGTTGCTGCTTTTGATGACGTGTTATATTTTTGTTACGGCGAATATTTCCGGCGACCTCGGGAAGCTCGGAATGATTCCTTTTGGAGAGTATGAAGTCGGGGAAACACCTGATTTTACCGATTATTACGACAGTTTCTCTCTTGAAGAGGCTCAAGACGCTGAAATTGTAGTGCTTGGCGACTCGTTTACCAAAAGAAACAAAAATAGTTATATGAATTATCTCGGTCATGAACTTGGCGTGAAAGTTTGTCATTTGTATATAAATGATAACGAAATGAATCTTTGTGCGGCTGCCAATATATTGATAGACAACGATTTGCTGCCAAATTGCAAGGTCTTGATACTTGAAGTGGTTGAAAGAAACTCTGTCTGGTGTCTGCGTGATTGCTTTAAGGCAAGAAATATCGTTTTTACTGAAAAAAGCAACGATATTTCACAAAGATTTGATTTGTATAAATATTTGAATCTTAAGAATTTAAGTTCGTTTGTAAAATTGTCTTTGAATATTGACAACCCTGTTGGAAAGTTACCGCTTGACGACAAGTATTTTACTAATAAACGTGGCGACAAATTGTATTTCTATGCTTCTGTAAGTGATGGTGGAGGAGATTTGTGGTATAAAAACTATGATGAGGAAACTTTTGCTATTGCGAAGTCCAATTTGTTGATTGTCAGGCAAAAAGCCGTTGAGAAAGGCATCGATTTCTATTTTTTGATGCCTGCCGACAAGTTTGACATGTATTATAATAAGGTGACTGGCAATCCTTATCCGGCAAATACTGTTTATGATTATTTTTCGGACTTGGATTCTACTTGGTATATCTCTGGCAAACAATTACTCATGCCATTTTTGGAAGATGGCGTAAAAGACATTTATTTAGTCAACGACACTCATTGGTCGAGGATTTCGGCCGAGATAGCGGGGTGTCATTTGGCTCGTTTAATCCAGCTTAAGCACGGCGAGGAACGCTGATTGCGGCACTTCCACGTTGCCTATCTGACGCATGCGTTTCTTTCCTTCTTTCTGTTTTTCAAGAAGTTTGCGTTTACGCGAGATGTCGCCGCCGTAACATTTTGCGGTGACGTCTTTACGCACCTGGCGCACTGTCTCTCTTGCGATAATCTTCGCGCCTATGGCGGCTTGTATTGCTATATCGAATTGCTGGCGAGGTATTAACTCCTTGAGTTTCTCGCACATACGTCGTCCGAAAGAGTAGGCGTGGTCAACGAAAATCAATGTTGACAAAGCATCGACGGTGTCGCCGTTGAGCATGATGTCCAACTTAACCAACTTCGATGGCTTATAGCCGCAGATATGATAGTCGAAAGAGGCGTAACCCCTTGATATTGATTTCAGTTTGTCGTAGAAGTCGAACACTATCTCGCTTAAAGGCATCTCGAAAGTGAGTTCTACGCGGTCAACGGTGAGATAAACCTGGTTCTTCAAGATGCCGCGTCTTTCGATGCAAAGTGTCATGATTGAGCCGACATATTCGTTTTGCGAGATAATCTGCGCCATGATATACGGTTCGTCGATGTGGTCGAGGTGTGTTGATTCCGGCATTCCGCTGGGGTTGTGCACATCGACGACGGAGCCGTCGGTGAGATATGCCTTGAACGAGACGTTAGGCACGGTGGTGATGACATTCATGTTGAACTCGCGGTCGAGACGTTCCTGTATTATTTCCATGTGTAGCAGTCCCAGGAATCCGCAGCGGAATCCGAAGCCGAGAGCCGCTGACGACTCCGGTTCCCAAACGAGAGACGCGTCGTTGAGCTGCAGCTTCTCCAGCGAGCTCCTGAGTTCCTCGTAGTCGTCTGCATCGACAGGGTAGATGCCTGCGAAAACCATAGGCTTCACGTTCTCGAAACCCGCTATTGGTTTGTCGCAAGGCTTGTCAACGGAAGTGATAGTGTCGCCCACTTTCACCTCCTTGGAGGTCTTGATGCCGGATATGATATATCCCACGTTGCCGGCGGAGAGCTCTTTCTTCGGCACCTGCTTCATCTGAAGAACCCCTATCTCGTCGGCGTCGTACTCCATTCCGGTGTTGAAAAACTTGACGTTCTCGCCGGTGTGTATGGTGCCGTTCATGATTCTGAAATAGGCTATGATGCCTCTGAACGAGTTGAAGACGGAGTCGAAAATCAATGCCTGGAGAGGTGCTTCCGGGTCGCCTTTCGGGGCGGGAATGCGTTTGACGATAGCCTCTAAAATCTCGGGGACACCGAAGCCCGTGCGAGCCGAGCAGCGTAAAATGTCCTCGCGGTCGCAGCCGATGAGATCGACAATCTGGTCTTCCACCTTCTCCGGCTGAGCGCTATCCATATCGACCTTGTTTAATATAGGAATAATCTCAAGGTCGTGGTCGATAGCCATATAAAGATTGCTAATCGTTTGAGCCTGAATGCCTTGTGATGCATCTACAACTAAAAGAGCTCCTTCGCAGGCGGCTATTGAACGCGAGACCTCATACGAAAAGTCAACGTGACCGGGAGTGTCGATGAGATTCAGGGTGTAAATCTCGCCCTCATGCTCGTATTTCATTTGTATCGCATGGCTCTTTATAGTGATGCCGCGCTCGCGCTCAAGGTCCATGTCGTCCAACACCTGGTTGACCAACTCTTTCTTCGTCAAAGTGTTTGTGAGCTCAATCAGTCTGTCGGCCAAAGTGCTTTTTCCGTGATCTATATGGGCAATAATACAGAAGTTGCGAATCGTGTCAATCTTTAAAAAACTATTATCCATCTTAAAAAAACAATCTACTCCAACTTAATAATAATTAATGCAAAAATACGCAAAAAACTTAATGTTTTCACAATTTTTTAAAAAAAAATTTTATTGAAAAATATATTTGGTTTATATAAAAATAAGGTCTAACTTTGCAAAATAATTAAAGCATGAAATTTTGTTAACGAAAAAAATATCATCATGGCTAAAAAAATCAGAGTAGGTATAAACGGTCTTGGACGAATTGGCCGTTTAGTGCTTCGTGCCGCACAACATCGTGACGACGTTGAGATTGTTTACATGAACGGAACTTGTCAAGTCGATTATCAAGCTTACATGCTGAAATACGACACCATGCACGGTCAGTTTGACGGAACTCTTGACTACAACCTTGACAAGAGCACCCTTATTGTGAACGGAAAAGAGATTCCCACAAGTGTTAGCCGTGACCCAGTTGGCCTGAAATGGGGCGAATATGGCGCGGATTACGTCATTGACGCCACGGGTAAATTCCTTACCAAGGAAACTGTGCAGCCACATCTTGATGCGGGTGCTAAATACGTCATTCTTGCCGGTCCTTCAAAGGACGACTCTCCCATGTTTGTCTGCGGTGTCAACGACAAGACATACGTGAAAGGCACGCAAGTCGTGTCGAATGCGTCATGCACAACCAACTGCTTGGCGCCTCTCGCCAAGGTTGTCAACGACAGATGGGGCATCTCCAGCGGTTTGATGACCACCGTGCACTCGACCACGGCGACGCAGAAAACCATTGACGGTCACTCATTGAAAGACTGGCGTGGCGGTCGTGCCGCGGCAGGCAACATCATTCCTTCGACCACAGGCGCCGCGAAGGCGGTCGGCAAAGTCATTCCGGAACTCAAGGGCAAACTCACAGGTATGTCAATGCGCGTTCCTACATTGGACGTTTCAGTGGTTGACCTTACCTGTAACCTCGTAAAGCCAGCCACATACGATGAGATTTGCGCTGCGATGAAAGAGGAGGCGGAAGGCGCGATGAAAGGCATACTCGGCTACACCGAAGACGCTGTCGTCTCAAGCGATTTCCTCGGCGACACCCGTACATCTATCTTTGATGCAAAAGCAGGTATAGCCTTGACCGATACTTTCGTGAAACTCGTTGCATGGTATGACAACGAGATAGGTTACTCAAGCAAGCTCCTCGATTTAATCCGCACAATGGCGGTGATTAACGGAGATTATTGATTAGCTTGGAAATTATTATTTTGAAATTAGGAGTTGGGGGCGGGTTTCAATATCTACGCCCCTTTTCCATTTTATGTTGATTTTTCCATCGACTTTTTCTGTTGCGAGACCGTTTTTTTTGATTTTTTTTCTTGCAATTTTCATGATTTTTGTTTAATTTTGCAACTTGGAATGTGAGCATTTAAAGCTTAATATTATGATGACTTTGCCAGATACGTATTCGTCAGAAGAGAAAAATGAACTCGAGCGGCAGTTCGAGTCGCTTTTAAAGTGTTGGAAATCAAGGAAGAACGAGCAGGACGTGGCTCTTGTCACCGAGGCTTACCTTCTTGCTGCCAACGCCCATAAAGACGCACGTCGCCGCTCGGGAGAACCGTATATGTATCACCCTCTCTCCGTCGCCACCATCATAGCTGGCGAGATGGGAATGGGTCGCACCTCGATTATCTGCGCCCTGCTGCACGACGTGGTGGAGGACGCCGACTATACTCTCGAATATATCAGCGAGCATTTCGGAGATAAAGTGGCGCAGATTGTAGATGGTGTCACTAAACTCACCAATGAGGACTTCGAGCAAGGCATCCATAGCTTGCAGGCCGAGACTTTCCGCAAAGTCATCATGAGCATGTCGTACGATATCCGCGTGATTTTAGTGAAACTCGCCGACAGATTGCATAATATGCGCACCCTCGGGGCGATGCCGCATCATAAACAACTTAAGATAGCCTCGGAAACGACTCAGATTTATGCTCCTATAGCTTACCGGCTTGGTTTGTACAAGGTGAAACTCGAACTCGATGACCTCTGCCTTAAATACATCAACCCGCAGGTCTTTGAGTCGATGCAGAAACAACTTGCCGAAGTGAGAGATAAGAAAATCAAAGAGGTGGAAGATTTTCTCGCCCCCGTGAAAGCCGACCTGGAGACGATGGGCATCAAAGTGAGAACCATGGCGATAGAACGTAACGTGAGCTCGGTATGGGAACGTATGGTGAAGTTCGGAATGTCGCTCGAAGAGGTCTATGACGTGTATGTGGCGCGTATTATCATCGACTGCAAAAACATTGAAGATGAGAAAGTTATATGTTGGGAGACATTCGCTGCATTCACAAAATATTATTATCCTGACAACAAAAAAATGCGCGACTGGGTGTCGTTTCCGAAGACCAACGGCTACTCGTCTATACATGCCGTGTTTATGAACAAAAACGGCAACTGGGTGGAGACGCAGATTCGTACCAAACGCATGGACGAGATAGCGGAGAACGGCTTTGCCGCCTATTGGAAGTTTCGCGACAAGAACACCAACGAGGAGTCTGGTCTCGACCTGTGGATGAAAGTGGTGAAAGACCTCGTCCGGCAAGCCGACGAGAACCATGTGTCGGCGATAGAGTTTATCGACAGCTTCAAACTCGACCTCTTCAACGATGAAATCTTCGTTTTCACTCCGAAAGGCGACAAAATCACCTTGCCGAAAGGCTCCACGGTGCTCGACTTTGCATACAATATCCACACTGACCTCGGAAACCACTGTGTGGGCGCGAATATCAACAAGAAACTATCTCCGATTTATACGGAGCTGAAGATGGGCGACCAAGTCGAAGTCATCACTTCGGAGTTTCAGGAGCCGCAGGAAAAATGGTTTGAATATCTGTCCACATCAAATGCCAAAAGCCGCCTGAAAAACGGTATCAAGGATTTCCGTAGAATGTTCAAAGATAAAGGAAAATCGATTCTCAAGGAATATTTCGACCGCGCGAAAATCGACTTCAGCAAGACAAACCGCAACACTCTTGCGAAGAAGTTCAACCTCGCCACGCGCAACGACCTTTATTATTATGTGGCGATAAGGAAAATCGGCCAACATGAAGTTGAAAACTGTCTGAAAAAAGACGAGTCCAGCTGGTCGGATAACCTCGTTAAGTACTTGACACTCGGATTTGTGAGACCTTCGGAAAAGAAAAACGATGAGAAGGCGGAAGAAAGAGGTGTCTCCGGCTACGTCATCTCCACTTGTTGCAAGCCTATTCCGGGCGATGACATGGTGGCGATAGAACTCCCCGGCGAGCCTGTCCAAATACATCTCCCCGGCTGTCCCCAAGCGCAGAACCTTATGGCGCGTTATGGCGAGAACATAGTGAAGGCAAGAATGCAGTTCGGCGATGAGTCTGCATTTTTGGCAACACTTAACATATTGGCTGTCAACAAGATGGGATTTGGCACACAGCTGTTCGACATCATCACTAACCAGGAAAAACTCGACATGCAGGCTATGGAGATGAAAATCGAAGGTGGAATGGTTGTCGCTACGGTCTCCGTTTATGTAAACAACCTCAAAACCCTTGAGAATCTTGTGAATAAGATAAAGAAAATAGAACTTGTGAAAAAAGTTGAGAGAGCAGGAAAAAAGATATAATTTTTTTTTGTAATTTTGACCCCGAAAACGTCATTTCGACCGCAGTGGAGCGGAGTGGAGAAATCTCGGGTAAACAAATATCCATGAATACCAAATTGCCGAGGACTTCTTGACAAGCTCGAAATGACGGCAGTGGAGACCTGGGCTTGCGATAGCGTTCACCTTTGTGAATAAATCTCTTGCATTTGAATTATTAAAGAATATTAAATTTGAAATAATATGGCAAAATTGGATTTGCTTCTCGGATTGCAGTGGGGCGACGAAGGAAAAGGAAAGGTCGTGGATGCCCTCACGCCCAAATATGATATGGTATGCCGTTTTCAGGGCGGCCCGAATGCCGGTCACACTATCGAGTTCGACGGTAAAAAGTTTGTGCTTCACACTATTCCGTCGGGCGTGTTTAATGAAAAGTGCATCAATGTGATAGGTAATGGTGTTATCATCGATGCAAAGATTTTGAAAGACGAGATTGACGGTTTGGCAGCTGCCGGTATCGACTTGACACAGCGTTTAATGATTTCCAACAAGGCACATCTTATCCTGCCTACGCATAGAGTGCTCGACGCAGCCAACGAGAAATCTCTCGGAAAGATGAAGATCGGCTCCACGCTGAAGGGCATTGGACCTACATACACCGACAAGACCGCGCGTCGTGGACTGCGTGTGGGCGATATCACGATGAACGATTTCAAGGAACGCTACGATAATATCAAAGCCAAACATTATCAACAGATTAAGAGTCTTGACTTCGACATCGACGAGGTGCGTCTCGATGGCATGAGTTTTGATGAATACGAGAAAGTGTGGTTTGCCGCCGTCGATTTCTTGAAGAAATTCCATTTTGTCGAGAGTGAATACCTTATTAACAAGTATCTCGATGAGGGTAAGGGTGTGCTGGCGGAGGGTGCGCAGGGCTCGATGCTTGATGTCGATTTCGGAAGCTATCCTTTCGTGACCTCGTCATCTGTTGTCGCGGCGGGTGCTTGCTCTGGTTTGGGTGTCGCTCCCGGCAGAATCGGCAGGGTTTACGGTATCTTCAAGGCATATTGCACACGCGTGGGCACCGGCCCGTTCCCGACGGAGCTGTTTGACGAGACAGGCGAGATGCTTCGCATCAACGGCCAGGAGTTCGGCTCCACCACCGGACGCCCGCGCCGCACAGGATGGCTTGATATCCCCGCCTTGAAATACGCATGTATGCTGAACGGTGTCACCGACCTCATGATGATGAAATCCGACGTGATGGACGACATCAAAGATATTAAGGTCTGCATCGGCTACGAATATAAAGGTCAAGTGATTGATTACCTGCCGTATGACGCATCGACAGTTACGATGAAGCCGGTGTATGCCTCCATCAAAGGCTGGAATCAGAAGATTAACGGCAGCATTCCGCAAGAACTTGAAGATTACATCAAGTTTATTGAGGAAAAAGTCGGCGTGCCGATTAAGTTCGTGTCGTACAGCCCGGATAGAAACGCCAATATATTAAGGTAGGTTCCCGCATTCCACTCGAAATAACGAATGGAATGATGTCTCTTCAGAATTTCAAATGGATTTCATTAAGATTTCTCGCCGAAAGCACTAAAAAAATAAAAATGATAATATTAGAAAAACCATACGTTTCGGAACCCTTGGTCTCGTATTTGGAAAAAAGCCGGATTCCTGTTTTGAAGAATGAGACTGCCGAGTTGCTGAAAGAGCAGGGTCGTGAGCTTAATTTGTTGAACGACAAAGAGTTTGTCGATAAGTATCAGCAAACAGGAAAGATTTATGCCGTGTCGGAGAACGCTCTCGTGTGGTTATATCCGCATCTTGCGGGTTCGGAGCTCGTAGAGAAGGTCAAGTTGGTGAAAGACAAGGCTGAATTTCGTAGGATTTGCGCCGGGATTTTCCCTGACTTCTATTATAAAGAGGTGGAAATGAAAGAGTTGCGCACATTGAACCCTGATGAATTGCCCTTGCCGTTAGTGATAAAGCCGGCGGTCGGCTTCCTCAGCGTGGGCGTGTATATCGTGCGCGGCAAGGAAGAATGGCGAAGCGCTTTGGACGACATCGACCGTAATTTTGCGAAACAATGCGCGGTGTTCCCGGAAACGGTGGTGAAAAGCGGGAAATTCGTTCTCGAAGAGTTTATTCAAGGGGAGGAATATGCCGTTGACGCTTATTATGACAAAGATGGAAAGCCCAATATTATAAATATTTTTCATCATATATTTAAATCCGAGACCGATGTCAGCGACCGTCTATACTGCATGAGCAAGGAGATATTTGCAAAGAACCACGCTTCTTTCAATCGGTTTTTGCTTGACTTGAATGGTGTTTTAAATCTCCGTGACTTCCCGATGCACGTGGAGTTTCGTGTTGACAAGGATAGTGGCAAGGCCGTTCCTATTGAAGTCAACCCGTTGCGTTTCGCTGGCATGTGCCTGAATGATTTGACACGTCACATCTGCGGTTTGCTGCCGGTGCAGGCGTTCTTCGAGGGCTTGCGTCCTGATTATGAGACGATGTGGAACGGCATTGAAGACGATGTGTTCAGCTTTGTCGTGTTGGACAAGCCATACGAGACGACGAAAGTTCTTGATTTTGAGAAAATCAAGAAACGTTTCCATGGAGTTCTCGAAACTCGCGACATCAAAAATCCGGCAATGAGCGTGTGGGGCTTTCTGTTCATGAAGACCGACAAAGAACATCGCGCGGAACTGAACGAGATGTTAAATTATGACTTGACAGAATTTATTATATAACCCCGTCATCTCGAGTAGGGCGGAGCGGGATAGAGAAATCTTCGATTAACGTGAACAGGAGATGATTTCGCGAAACCGAGATGTCTTGACTTCGCTTCGTGGCATCCGAGATGACAAAACAAATGATTAGTTATGAGAAAAATGTTCATGATTGCAGTTGTCGCCTTGCTTGCGGCATCATGTTCGGACCGTCAATCACAAAAAGAGCATAAAGCGCTGCGGTTTTTATATGCTTCCATGCCGGCTTGCGATGTGGTGGATTACAGCGAAGATTATTATTTGAATAATATCAAGGCGTCTTTCAGCGCCAGGGAGGAGATGCCTTGGGGAAAATCTGTTCCAGAGCGGGAGTTCAATCATTTTGTGTTGCCGATTAGGGTGAATAATGAGAACCTTGACGATTTCCGCATTGTTTATTATGAGGAATTGCGCGACAGGGTTAAGGCATTGTCGATGTACGACGCTGTTTTGGAGGTGAACCATTGGTGTCATGAGAAGGCGAATTACAAGGGTTCCGATTCCAGGACGAGTTCGCCGATGGCGACTATCAAGACCTCGTGGGGGCGTTGTGGTGAGGAATCGACATTGTTGGTGGCTGCATTGCGGGCTGTGTGCATTCCAGCGAGGCAGGTCTATACTCCCCGATGGGCTCATTGCGACGACAATCACGCGTGGGTGGAGGCATGGGTCGATGGACAGTGGCATTTTCTTGGGGCCTGCGAGCCGGAGCCGGTGCTCGATTTAGGTTGGTTCAATGCGCCGGCATCGCGCGCATTGCTGGTGCACACACGTGTTTTTGGCAACTATGATGGGCCGGAGGAAGTGATAGACAGAGACGCTAATTACACCGAAATAAATGTTATCGACAACTACGCCGCGACAGCAAAGCTTAATGTTAAAGTTGTTGATAATGAAGGTGTGACAGTGTCGGGAGCTCGTGTCGATTTCAAGATTTACAATTATTCGGAGTATTGCACCGTCGTCACTAAATATACTGACAACAAAGGAGATACATGGCTGACGGCAGGTCTTGGCACGATGATGGTTTACGCCTCGAAAGACGGCAAATTCGGTTACGAGGTGGTGAAAATCGGTTCAAAAGATAATATTGTGATTGTCCTGTGTGAGGACGGACACGCATCTGTCTCCACGTCGTCGCAAATTGCAGAAGATTATGACATCATTCCACCGGTTGAAAATGTGAAAATCCCTGATGTCTCAACAGAAATGCGAGCAGAGAACGACCGTCGCATGGTATATGAGGATTCAATAAGAAATGTATATATAGCAAGATGCGTCGCTGCCCAAAACGAAGGCGACTATGATAAGGAAATTATGGCAAAGACATGGGGTAACTATCAGACAATCAAGGATTTTATCGATTATGCCATAAGTGTGGAAAAAAAAGATGAAGCGTACAAAATTTTGAATGTCGTCACAGACAAGGATTTGCGTGACGTGTCGTTGGAAGTATTGACTGATTGTTTGGAAAATTGTGAATTTAATGATGAATATGTCTATAATCCGCGCGTTTCCAACGAAATGTTGCGTCCGTATCGCACGAAATTGATACATTTTGACAATGTCACAGATGTTATAGGTTTTGTGCGCGACAGCATTGAAATACGCGACGACCTAAACGTTCGCAAAATCCCGATGTCACCGGTCGGTGTGATGCGCTCGCGTGTGACGGATTCGCATTCACGTGACATTTTCTTTGTGGCATTGGCGCGTGTCGCCGGCATACCATCGAGAATAGACCCTGTGACGGGGAAGGTGCAATATTATGAAAACCAATGGGTTGATGTGGTTTTCGGAACGATAGATGATGAAAATCAAAAAGAAAACGGAATGTTGAGGATAAACTATAACGGTACCGACGACCCTCGTTATTACACCCATTTCTCGATAAAGAAATTCAACGGAAGCACTTTCGATTTGCTGGCATACGACGAGATGGATCCGGGCATGGACGTCGGCATGACATATTCGCAGATGATGTATGAGGGCTTTCTCTCTCTCGATCCGGGTTATTACGTTTTGAGCTCCGGCCCGCGTCTCGCCGACGGCAGCGTGCTTAATCATATTGTTTTCTTTACGATAGAGCCGGGAAAGACAACCGAGGTTGACCTGGTGATGCGTACTGTAGAATCATTGCAAAAAGGCGAGCGTGTCGTGGCGTATCTTGACGGTGGCAGCGAGCCGACAACTCACGCTATGCAGGATATCGCCATATTCAAAGAGAAATTTGAAAAGTGGGGCGGGAGCATAGAGTTCGTTTTTCAAAACGAAAATGATTTTAATAATTTTAAGTTGAAGAGTTTCAAGGATTTGCCTGATAAAATAATATATAAAGTGGAAACGCATCAGAAAAAAACTCTTCCTGTTTTCGTCGTTTTGAACGAGAAAAACGAGGTCGTTTTTGAAAAAAGCGGCTACACTATCGGACTTGGGGAGCAGATGCTGCGTTATCTCGCCGAGCTTCAGTAAATCCGAATCGGCATTCTGCAATGTTTTTTCAAGGTTGACAAGGCAGTTTTTATCTGACTATCAATTTTTCGGATAAACCATTGTCTATCGTGACGAAATAAATGCCTTTTTCAAGTGTAACAGTCTCTTTTTCAAAGATTTTTTTCTTTAAAATTTCTTGTCCGAACACATTCGTTATTGAGAGAACACCATTGCCTTCGATTGTCACTGCACCGTTAGACGGGTTGGGGTAAACGCCTGTTTTGACACCGTTTTCAGCTACAGATTCCGTTCCTGCGGTAGCCCACAAGGTGGCCATTCTTGTCACGCAATCGCAACTTACGGTGAACATGATGTCGAGCCAGCATAACGAGCCGATTTCGACATCCGGCCGAAGTGTCGCATAGCAAACAGCATCGACACTTTGATTGGCAGCGGCGGGGAAGGAGTTGCCGTGCTGGCCGTTTTGATAAAAATTTATGTCGATGAAGTGATCGGTGTGACCGTTCATAAAAATGTGAAGGTCTTCATAGCCGGTGTTTTTCACCTTATAATGAAAAGCCACGCGGTCGCCTGGCATCATGACAGTGTCCATTCTATCCGGAGAGACATCAAGGTCATATTTCGCGACCACATCCACCACAACGTCGTCCAGAGTGAGACAATTAGCTCCGGAGTGTGCCGTTGCATGTATTCCAAAATATTGAAAATCAGAAGGAATACTCTCGATATATTCTGAAAATCGAGAGTATTCACTGTTGTTTATTGTCGTTGAGAGGAGCAGATGCGTCATCTGGTCGGCTGAAGGGGCGTTGCCAGCCCATATCTCAACGTCGTATTCACCATCGGAAATAGTCCAGAAATAGTAACGGTATTTCAGTCTATTACTCATGAAAAGTTCCATGAACATCCATGAATCGTCGGTGGTGGTGTAGGCATACCAATTGCCGGTATGTGGCTTCCGGTTAAGGTCTTTCTCAAGGTATCCCGCTGCCCAGGAGTTGTCGTTGCATATCCAGCCCACAGGGGTCTCGCCATCATGATTGCCATATTCGAATCCCTCGATAAGCACACTGTCGGCAAAAGCAAACTTTGCCGTAAATACTATTAATAAGGTGATAAGTAGTTTTTTCATAGTTTTATAGTTTTAATATCAACTTGCAAAAGTATAAAAAAAATCAACAAGCCGAAAATTATTTTAATAATCCGCATGGAATTGATATGCGCCAATAGTCCGCTAAATAATTGATGTCGGCTGAGGTCGGTAATATTTAATGGTGATTAATTCCTTCAAAAATAGCCTTTTTTAGGGATAAGCCAATTGCGAGGCTTGGTCTAATTTTGCATCAAATTTAAAAACAACAACAATGAAAAAGACAACTACAATCATTATGATGGCTTTGACAGCCGCAATTCTTGTTCTATCAGGCTGTAACAAGAACAAAAAGAAAAACGAGACTCCCATGATGCACGATGTTGCCGAAAAGGTAGTGGGCAACTATGAAGGCTATATGTTGGCTGAAAGCAACTTCTTCTCGGATATGTTTTCCGCAGATGAGAGCATTGTCATCACGAAAAAGAGCAAGACGACAGTTGACGTGGTTTGCGAGTCGAAGGTATGGGGTGTTTTTACCATAGAAAATGCCGGTGTGACGGGTTCGACGGCACCTTACACCATCAGTGGGAGCGGCACATGCAAGATGGGCATGGGCGGACAGATGAAAGACTATGACTGTGTGGTGTCGGCGATGATATACGGTACCGACGCCGACATGATTTCTTTCGAGATACCGTCGGTCATGGGCGGCACCAAAATAGTTTTCCACAGAGGAGCAGCCCCGCTCGGTTATTATGTGAGAGGCGAATACGACGGCACGCTGTCTTACTCCGTCGCCGGTTCCCAATATCCGTCAACCGATGCGAAGGTGATTCTGAAAAAAGACTATGGTAACACCATATCGATAACGCTTCCTGCTGTTGACGGAGGCATGATGTCGCTCCCTGAAGTTGCTCTGTCGGGAGTTGTGATAAGCACTACAGACAATGTGAATTTTAAAATAGAAGAGACGGAAATCAACGCGACCGTAGGGACAACCAACTATGCAGGAACATTGAGCGGCAATATCAAAGGCTCCGCGTTGACTCTTGAGTATTCAATAAAACCAGGCGCTATGCCAATAAACATTGATTTTGTTTTTACAGGGGAAAAATAATTGTTGATTATGAAAAAATTATTGGTTGTTAT
>UQNO01000025.1 GCA_900542475.1 uncultured Bacteroidota bacterium | reverse complement strand
CAAGCCTCATAAATCTTTTCTGACGACAGCGTCGATTCCTTCAAATCCAAAATCACAGAAGCATTTTCTCCTTGAGGGAAAATATAACGGTGCATCGCGGCACGCACTCCGGCGGCAAGCTCCACCTTTATATCATAGTCGTCAAGAACAACGCTGTAATAACCAGGACGCGCCACCTCGCTCTCATGACGGAAAGAAGAACGGTAATCCCTTGATTTATAATGCTTCTCGCCAACGATAGGCATAAAACGAAAATCCCCGTAGTCATTACAACCCGTTCCGCTCAGATGCGTATGGCTGAATCCAAGTATATGATTGTCAGAGATATGATAGCCGGAGCAGCCGTCCCAGTCATCCATTCTGGTGTCCGGACTGAGTTGCACCATTCCGAAAGGCGCAGTGGCGCCCGGATAAGTGTGTCCGTGACCGCCTGTTCCGATAAAAGCATCCACATAACAAGCGACATCTTGCGTCGTTTCCGTAGAACATGCTGCAAAAAGCAACATCAATACAATAGATAAGGTTAGTCTTCTCATTTTATTTAAATTTTTCAAGCCATAAAATTACATAATTTTTCAGTACCTTAATTGAAAAATTTTTTAAAAAAAATATGCATGGTAAACAAATTTTTGTATTTTTGCATCTGAATTAAGATTGAATATTGTTTAATACCAAAAAAAATTAAAAATGAAAAAAGTACTTTTACTTTCGTTAAGCCTTGTTTTAGGCTTCGGTGCATTCGCACAAAAACAGGTCATAAAGAACGACCTCAAAGCTGTTACTGTCAGCAAAGACAAAGTTATTGTCGGCACAGAAGCAACAGCAGAATCAGCAACTTATGTTCCGACCACAGCCAAGAGCGTTGTCGTCAACAGGTATTTGAGCATGGACGATGCCGAGACAATCATGACAAATTTCGACCTCCAGTCAAACAGCTGGTGTTCAAACCGCATGGTTCAGTTCTCTAACGGTTCAGTCGCTGTCACAGCAATGATGTCGCATGAGGCCAACACTGTAAACAGCGACCGCGGTACAGGTTACAACTTCTACGACGGCACATCATGGGGCGACATGCCAGAAGCCCGCGTTGAGGGTGACTACAGAACCGGTTGGCCGACAATTGCACGGTGGGGTGAAAACGGAGAAATCCTCCTTTCACACGCCCCTATTCGCTGCTGGGTGAGAGAAACAGCCGGTCAAGGCGAATGGATTCTCAAGAGCACTCTTCCATCAGCTCCGGAAGGTTTTCCTTATCCAGGCGACGATGCCGCATGGCCAAGAGTGGCGACTTCAGGCGACAACCACAACATCATCCACGTGATTGCCGACATTCAGCATTCAGGCACTCCTGTAGAGCACTTCCAGGTTTACTACCGTTCAGAAGATGCTGTCAACTGGACATGCGAATACTCGCCACTTGCAGCAACAGGCGAAGAACACAACACCTATAGCGCAGATGCCTATTCAATTGCAGCCAACGGACACAATGTCGCCATCGTCTATTCAGACGACCTCCAGAGCCATGTTCTCATGTACAAATCAACCGATGACGGTCAGACTTGGACAAGAACAGTTGTCTGGGAAAACCCATATTATGGCTTGGATTGGGAAACAGACCCACAGTCAGTCTTTACGGACACAGTGTTCGGTCCAGCCAACACAGCTCTCGTTATCGACAACAACGGCGTTGTCCACGTAGCAATGAACACCTACGAGTATTTGCACTCCGAAGTTGGCAACATGTACACCACATTCCGTGGCAGAGCTGTTGACGGAATTTACTATTGGAACGACACACAAGATGCTCCTATCCAGTCCATCGACGGCAACCCACACCACGCCTTGAGACTCTGGTGGCCAGATGAAGAGAACCCGGGTTATATCAAAATGATTGCCGACTCGACAAAATGGATAGGTTACCTCCCAATGTTCTATGACGAACAAGGCAATATTGTTTTGTACGAGAATGACAAATTCTATGTAGAAAACGACTACTTCTACAAATTCCGCAGCGGACAGTCAGGCATGCCTGCATTATCATGCGACCCTGCCGGCAACATCGCATGCGCATTCTCGGCACCTTGCACACTACGTGAAGACGAGGGCAGATACTACAGAAGTATATATGTAAGCTATTACGACGCAGAACTTGGTTACTGGCATCAAAATAAAGACGACCTCTTTGAAGACATCATGCTCATCTACACCGAGGGAATCTTCACAATCAGCGTTCTCAACGTCAACAACGCCGGTGAATTCTGGCTTGGTTACCAAGGCGATGATAAAGTTGGTCTCTACACCGGCAACTATGCAACTCAAACAGCAGCGACAGAAAACTTAATCCATGTTGTCAAGATTGTCCCTGACTGTCTCTCCAACCTCGATACCGAAGAAATAAAGGCTCAAGATGTCGTCTATAACATCTATCCTAATCCTGCGACAGACTACATCGTGGTCGGCTCGGCCACGAATGTCAATGCGACAATCACTTTCGTCAATCTCGCCGGTCAGACAGTGAAGAGCTTCAACAAAGCCCTCACAACAGGTGAAAACAGCATTAATATCGACCTCGAAAGCGGTGTTTACTTCTGCACAGTCAACGCCAACGGCTTCAGCAAAACAACAAAAGTCGTTGTGAAATAAGCTAATGGCTATAGCTAATAGCTAATAGCTAATAGCTAATAGCCATTAGACATTAGACATTAGACATTAACTATTAGATATTAGATGCTAAATTTCAGTAGAGATGTCACGATGTGACATCTCTACATTTTTAAAAATCACACCAAAAATGAAAAAGTCAACATTATCATTATTAGTTGCGTTTTTTGCGCTATTTGTCGCATCTTGCAGCAAACCAACCAATGTCTCGGTGGAGAATTTCAAACAGCAGGCATCAAAACTTGTTGACAAAGAGGTCTCAATCACCGGCATCGCCACCCACATCTGCTCGCACAGCGGCAGAAAACTATTCCTGACATCAGAAAATGGCGGAGAAGAACTTGTCACAGTGTTCACAAATCCGGACATGAAGCCTTTCGACAAGGAAACCATCGGCAAAGTTTACACTGTACGCGGTACAGTGAAAATCACTCAAACCATTGACGAGGACTATCTTAACAAATGGGAAGACGAGGTCAACGAGCAGTTGATGAAAGGCGAGACTGCGGAAGAAGGTCACTGCGGAACAGAAAACAAAGCCGCGGGTATTGAGATAGACGAGAACGACGAGGGAGACAACGCCCAATTACTCCAAATAAAGGCTTTCCGCAAAAAAATAGAAAAAAACAACGGCGAACCCATTGTTTTCTATCATATTGAATGCAACTCTTTTGAAATCAACTAAAACCACCATTTACGGTGTCTGAACAAAAGCGTCAACCCCATTCCCATCAAGGCCATCACGCCTACAATAATCCATATTGCAGTGGTTGAGCCTTCCGGGATAAACGGGAACACCACATTCATACCGAAAATTCCGGTGATAAATGTCAACGGAAGTATAATGGACGAAATCAGAGTGAGAATCTTCATGATTTCGTTCGTTTTATTTGTCTGCATCGAGTCGAAGGTCTTGGAAAGACCCTCAATCAAGTCCTCATAGTCTTCGGTCATATCCCATACTTTCTGGTAGTAGTCGAGGATATTGCCCCAGTAGTCTTCCATATATTCGACATCGCCGAAACCTTTAATCTGACCTGTCTCGAATGCGTGGAACACCCTCAATTGAGGCTTGAAGATGGTGTTCACTGTGATGATATTCTTCCTCGTGACACTTATTCTTTCGATGATTTTCACTTGTTTCGTACCGAAAAGCTCGCGGTTTATCAACTCGAGGTCGAGTCCCACCTTCTTCAATAAATAAAGAGACTCCATCATCAGTTTTTCAAAGATACGATACAGCAGTATGTCAGATGTCTTGAGGTTTTTCTCAAGTTCGTTCATGTCGCGTTCCTGATATTCGTTGAACAGCTGGCTCACATACCATGGCGATTTCTCGATGGTGATGATATAATCCTCGCCCCAGAAGAACTTCACCTCTTTTGTCTTGATGAATTTGTTCTGACGGTCAAAATTAGGATACTGAAGAATCAGGAAGTAATAGTCGTCGTAGATATCTATTTTCGGGCGTTGGTTGACTGATTTACAGTCTTCAATGTCCAAAGGGTGGAAATGAAATTTTTCCTTCAAAAATTTAAAGTCTTCATCCGCCGGATTCGTCACATGACGCCATTTCAGCGAGCCGATTGTCAATGTTTCAATCATGCTATCCCCCTTTCTTTTATGATAAAAATTCTACATTCGATCAATGTTTTATGATAAAAACGTGCAAAAATACTACATTTTTTGCAAAAAATCAAAAAAATCCACAAAAACGTTATTTATATTTTCTTAAAAACATTCCGGGTTGCACTTTGCATTTGCCTTTAAACTGTGTTTCCGTGATACGGAATCCGTCCTTGTCGCGTTTTTTGAGCGATGCCGGTTGTCCTTGCGCCCTCCGGTTGGCATCGCCGGCGTTGTAATAATAGTTATCCCAAATTTTGCCTTTGACGACTTTCACTGTTCCGGCTTTATTGAGGCTTTGTTTTGCCGCGTCATATTGATAAACATTGTATTTATCGTTATTCTCGACACCCTCTTTGGTGCCGATTCTGGCCGCTATACGCATTCTTTTGGGCGGCATCGGGTTCAACAACAACAAACCGGTGCGCGCGTTTTTCAGTTTTTTACCTTTAAACGTGGTGCAAGTCACAAGATTTCCTTTCTTGTCCAGTTGAGGCTCATAGAGTTCTTGGGAATCGTTCCCGGTTTCATCACCATTATCCCAGACCATTCCTTGCCGGGCTATCGCATAACCGTAGAATTTGCCATCTTCATCATACACGGAAAACCTCTCGCCTCCACGAAGGCCCTCTTTGGTGCCTATTTTTGCCGTAATCATTTTGCCATCGACGGTAACAGGCGCCTCGAGACGCGGGCTGACGAGGCTGTAAAAGTCAAGAAGCGGGGTCCACACCTTAAAGACATCGTTACGGTTTTGCAGCTCCACAAACACCTTGTTTAAGTTCCTCACCATCGTCAAATTGATTATTTCCTCAAAGCTTCTCGTTACCGAAAAAATGACGAGACTCTTATTGGATTGACAGTCAACATATTCCATTTTAAAAGCATTGCTGTTTTCAAGCAGTCGAGGATTTTCAAGAACTTTGTTGTTAAAATACAGCTCGGTTTTTTCGTCCCAAACGAGTTTGTAAAGCCATGTATTAGTCCTCAAGGTATAGCCGTCTTTCGTCGCATTATACGCTGCGTTTGCCGCGATAATTGCCAAATCACACCAAAGGCGCGCCGTTTGTTCCTTTGACCCTTCGTTTACCGCTTTAGTGTAAGCAGCCTCCGCCGCGATGATAGCAGCGTCTCTAACAGCTCTCGCGACAGGTTCGTTTTCATAAAACTCCAATTTCGTGAACGTCATGAAAGTGAATGGCAGGAGTTTCATGGACAATTCCTTTATTTTAATGTCCTTGTCGCGTTTAAGCGCCGACATCGCGAGGTTCTCGTCACCTGCATTTACTGTATAATAGCCTCTTTCGAAAATGGTCTGCATGTTAATCATCGCCTCGGGATTTTCCGGATAATCGGTATCATAGGCGATTTTTCCATCCTTATTATAATTAAACCATCGCATAATCAATTTATTGGCTATTTTATTTCTATTGATATAGTTTAAAAGAAGATTGGCCATTTCTTTATCCGACATTTCGCGGTCAATGCCCACAGGCACGACACCAATCTCCGCACCATGCTTGTTATATTGGTTCGGAAAGTTTTTTTGAGGGTCCATGTAATTGTTCCATGAATTGTCAACAAGTTCTTTGTTTGGAAAATAATCCGAATCGATATATACCATTTCAAGCGAGCTGCGCATATAGAAGTAGGCGCCGTCATCATCTTTGGAAATCATTCCCGAATAAAGCTGCGACTGCGACAAACCATTGATTGTCAGTAATATGACACAAATAAAGAGAATGTATTTTTTCATATCATTTAAGATTTATTTCCATTCAAGAGTATTTATCAGATGTCTCACATCGGCATTGATAAAGTCGATTACCGGCTGGAGCGAGTCGTTGTTTGGATAAGTGTTGAAATAAAGCGACCCGCGCAGAAAATGCTCGGTGCTATCGGTCAGATAAAACTGCAACGGCGATGCGACTCCTTCACCATCAAGAAGATACACCAAACCATATACTTTTTTATCATTATTAATAACGACGCTGTCGCGGATTCCCGTTGCTTTGCCTATATGTTTGATAATC
Organism: uncultured Bacteroidota bacterium; assembly: GCA_900542475.1. Taxonomy (GTDB): domain Bacteria; phylum Bacteroidota; class Bacteroidia; order Bacteroidales; family F082; genus Limimorpha. The sequence goes on along the minus strand of UQNO01000025.1, from coordinate 21,790 downwards.
ATACGATAAGCGTCCTCAACATATTCTGAAAGGTTGTCGTTGACATTTTTGTAGGATATGTGCACGGTGCCTTTGAAAGAGGGGAAGACCACATTCGCCCAATCTTTTTCGTTCAACGAATAAAAGTCTGGAGTGATGGTGGCATAAACAGGGTATTCGAAGGTATAATGGCGCATTGTATCGAGGGAAACATATTGTTTTTCCGGCATATCTATACGAAAATAGCCACGGGGTTTCGGTTGCGGTTTATTATCGCCGCAAGCCGTTGCAATCACAAGAATTAGCAGTATTGTCAGGCTATTCGTCGGTTTTCTCATTATAAACAACTTTTATCTCGATAATCCTACGTTTGTCGGTTTTTGTTATTTGAAATACGAACTCTTTGTATGAGGTGGAGAATCCGGCTTGCGGGATACGACCCTCTTTTTCGAGTATGAGACCTGCGAGCGTGTCGGATTCGCCTTTTATATCTTCAAAATACAACTCGTTGATTTCAAACACCTTACAGAAGTCAACAAGACTTGTTTGAGCTTGAAAGATATAAGTTTTATCATCGATTTTCTTATAGTTCTGGTTTTCCACCACTGTATCGAACTCATCGCTGATGTCACCGACAATCTCCTCGAGCACGTCTTCCATGGTAACGAGTCCCGAGGTGCCTCCGTATTCATCGACTACGATGGCTATATGTATTTTTTTTGTACGGAAATCTTGGAAAAGGTCGTTGATTTTCTTGTTTTCCGGCACGAAGAAGGCGGCACGAAGCAGTTCCTGCCATTTAAAATCAGGTTCTTCGAGATGAGGCAGCAAATCTTTAACGTACAAAATACCTTTTATCTCGTCAAGTGTTTCTTCATAAACCGGTATTCTGGAGAATCCATTCTCAATAATCATTTCAAGGAGATGGTCGAACCGTGTAGTGTTTTTCACTGCGAACAGCTGCACTCGCGGTCTCATGATGTCGCTGACCTCTTTTTCCCCAAACGTTGTTATACCTTGCAGCATGGAGCGTTCTTCGCTTGGTGTCTCGTCTGCCGTGGTTATGTCAACAGCTGTAGTCAGATCACTGATTGACAATGTATCGGTGTTTTTTTTAGCCATACGATTATCAATAATCATCGTGGATTTAATCAGCAGATTGCTCAAGGGTTTGAATATCACCACGAGCACGCCTATCGTCGGTGCGAGGGCTGTTGACAATGTGCGGGCCATTTTTGCCGCTGTTATTTTGGGAATCATCTCACCGAAAATAAGTATAAGCGAGGTCACTACCACCACATTAATAATGAAAGCCCAGACCGGATTTGCGGCGAGGTTGAACATTCTTGCCATGATATAAGTTGAGAAAATAGTGATTGTGACATTGACCAAATTGTTGGTTATCAGCACTGTGGCAAGAAAGCGTTTAGGGTTGTTCCTAAGTTTAAGCACTAATTTATCCGAGCGCTGGTTAGAGTTCTCCATTTCATTGATATCGCTCGGGAGAAGCGAGAAAAAAGCGGTCTCGCTCGCCGATGCGAGGGCGGAGCAAAGGAGAAGCGCCAACAAGATGACAAGGCACACGGCCGTTCCCCATGTGATGCCGAGAAAAAATTGAGTTTCTATCATGATTTAGAACGGGAGGTCGTCGCCATTATAATCTTGAGTTGGCACCTGGGACTCGACAGGCTGCTGATACTGTGGTTGTTGCTGTGGCTGTTGATTGCTATATGCGTTATACGAAGCATTGTTATTCTGTTGCTGTTGTTGACGACTGCTGCCGAGGCTCATCATCTTATCAACGACAATTTCCGTAATATGACGTGTAACATTTTGGTTATCAACATACTGACGGGATCTTATCTTACCTTCGACATATAATTGGTCGCCTTTCACATAATTGCGGCGTTTGTCGGCGATATCTTGTGCCAAGACGCCCCAGCTGACGAGGTTGTGCCATTCGGTCTGCTCTTGCCAGTTGCCGTCACGATCACGATAACGTTCTGTGGTTGCAAGAGATACGGTCATTTTTTTTGTTCCATTGTCGAAAGATATTACTTCCGGGTCTCTACCCAAGTTGCCGATTAATATCACTTTGTTAAGACTTGCCATAACGTTAATTTTTTACACAATACGCATTTCGATTAATAGTGCAAAAATATGAAAAAAAACGTATGTATAAGAAGATGAATGAAAAAAAATATTTTTTTTGTCCCCATTTAAAAAAAACTTATTATCTTTGCAGTCTGAAAAATTACAATAACAAATTAAAATATTAAAAATCATGACAAAAGCTGAAATCGTAGCAAAAATTGCTGAAAAGACCGGTGTTGAAAAAGGCAACGCCCAGGCAGTTGTTGAATCTTTCATGGAAATCGTGAAAGAAGCCGTTAAGAATAACGAAGATGTATATCTTAGAGGCTTTGGCAGTTTCAAGAGCAAACAAAGAGCGGCTAAGAAGGGCAGAAACATTCGCGCTAACGGTGGCAAGGGTGCGACTATCATTATCCCGGCACACAAAGTCCCCGCTTTCAAGCCAGCCAAATCATTTATCAACGATCTCAAGTAAAATAGTCTTATAATTTTTTTGTATCATGCCAAACGGTAAAAAGCACAAAAGACACAAAATGTCCACCCACAAGCGCAAAAAACGCCTCAGAAAGGATAGACATAAAAAGAAATAATCATTAGGATTAGTTTCTTACGGTAAACATAACACAGCATTGCCAATACCGATGTTGTGTTATTGTTTTTAAAATAATTTTAAACCTTTGTAATATTATGGACAACACAAATAAAGTTCCGACAGTCAACAGAGAGCTTGTCATCAGTTCTGATGTTTCAGAGGTTAATATTGTTTTGTTGGAAGACAAGCAGCTTGTTGAGCTCCACAAAGAGCAAATCAACAGCAATTTCGCTGTCGGCGACATTTATTTCGGCAGGGTGAAGAAGATTTTACCGGGATTAAACGCCGCTTTTGTCGATATCGGCAATCAAAAGGACGCTTTTTTACACTATCTGGATTTAGGTCCGCAAATCAATTCGTTGCTTCAGTTTTCGAAGTTAGCCCACGAGGGCAAGACGGCACAGACAGTGATGAGCAAGTTCAAATTGAGTCACGACATTGACAAGACCGGTAAGATTTCGGATTTCATTCACGCTGGCGACCAGATTCCGGTACAAATTGCGAAAGAGCCAATAAACACTAAAGGTCCTCGTATCTCGGCCGAGATTTCCTTTGCAGGACGTTACATTGTGTTGGTGCCATTCTCGAATCGCGTGTCGGTGTCGCAAAAGATACGCAGCAGCGAAGAACGCAGTCGTCTTAAAAAACTCATTCAGAGCATACGCCCGAACAATTTCGGAGTCATCATCCGCACAGTGGCGGAGGGGAAGAAGGTCGAAGACCTCGATGCCGACATGAAGTATCTGCTTGACAAATGGGAGCAGGTCACCGAATCGTTATACGGAAGCAAGGCTCCAGCGAAGCTTGTGAGCGAACTTGACCGTACCTCGGCTATGTTGAGAGACATTCTTAATGAGTCTTTTAACACGATAACTGTTGATAATCAGTCGCTCTTTGATGAAGTCAAGAGTTATATCGCCACTTTCGCCCCGCAGAAAGCCGACATAGTCAAGCTATACAAAGGCAAAGAGCCCATCTTTGACCATTATGGTGTGGCACGTCAGGTTAAAGGGTCGTTTGGCAGAATTGTCACAATCAAAAATGGTGTTTACCTCATAATTGAACACACCGAGGCCATGCACGTCATCGACGTGAACAGCGGTCATCGGTTGAACAAAGAAGCATCTCAAGAAGAGAATGCGTTGGCTGTCAATTTAGAATCAGCAGTGGAGATAGCACGGCAGGTTCGCCTCCGCGACCTGGGCGGAATCATCATCGTGGACTTTATCGACATGCACGAAGCGAAACATCGCAAAGAGCTGTTCGACAAACTCCAGGAAGAGATGTCCAAAGACCGCGCCAAGCACACCATTCTCCCTGCCACAAAATTCGGACTCATCCAAATCACGCGACAGCGTGTGCGTCCGGCAATGGAAATAACCGTACAGGAAAAATGCCCTGTCTGCGACGGCACGGGTAAAATCAAACCGTCGCTCATCTACATCGATGAAATAGAAAGCAGCTTGAAGTATCTGCTCCTCGACCAAAACGAGAAAGAGGTAACACTCCAGGCGCACCCATTCATCTATGCCTATCTGACAAAAGGACTATTCTCCATCGCAAGAAAATGGAGATGGAGGTATCATAAAAAAATACACATCCAGGAAGTCAAGTCATTCCACGTCCTTCAGTATGCTTTCCTGAATAAAAACGGAGATGAAATATCTTTTTAGTTATTAGTCGTTAGTTATTAGCCATTAGTCATTAGCCATTAGTTATTAGTTATTAGTTATTAGCCATTAGCCATTAGTCGTCAAAATAACCCCCGATAACTAATGGCTAATGGCTAATGGCTAATGACTAACGACGACTAATGGCTAATGACTAACGACGACTAATGGCTAATGACTAATTGTCAAAAAATCTCGTCGTTTATCAAAAATTATTAGTATATTTGCAGGTTTAAATATCCTTCTTATGAAAGAAATCGTATTAAGTGGCATTCGACCAACAGGAAACTTACATCTCGGGAACTATTTCGGTGCGGTGAAAAACTTCATCCGTCTTCAAGATAATTACAACTGTTATTTCTTTATTGCTGATTATCATTCACTTACAACACATCCTAATCCAGAAGACCTGCATGGAAAAGTTCGTCAGATTTTGGTAGAATACCTTGCTGCCGGTGTTGACCCTGAAAAAGCCACATTATATGTACAAAGCGATGTGCCGGAAGTCGTGGAGTTATATTTGTTTCTAAACATGAATGCGTATATCGGTGAGCTTGAGCGCGTTACAACATTCAAGGAGAAGGTTCGCAAGCAACCCGACAATGTCAATGCAGGTCTCCTCACCTACCCCACCCTCATGGCCGCCGATATTCTCATACACAAGTCACAATATGTGCCGGTGGGCAAAGACCAGGAGCAGAATCTTGAGAAGGCCCGTGACTTCGCCGGACGTTTCAACAACATTTACGGCGTTGAATACTTCCCTATTCCGCAGGCGTTTAACTTCGGCAATCAATTAGTCAAGGTGCCAGGTCTTGATGGCAACGGCAAGATGGGCAAGAGCGAGGGCGAGGCCAACGCCATCTTCTTGGCAGAAGACGATGCTTCAATACGCAAGAAAGTGATGCGCGCCAAGACAGACAGCGGCCCGACAGAGATGAATCAGGAGAAGCCGGAGCCTATCGCGAACCTCTTCCAACTGATGAACATTGTGTCGAAACCGGAGACCGTACAGTTTTTTGACGACGCGTACAACAACATGACGATACGCTATGGCGACATGAAAAAACAGTTGGCGGAAGACATGATTCAGTTTGTGACACCGATACGTGAACGAATCCGCGACATTGACGCCAATGACGATTATATTAATAAGGTGGCTCGTTTGGGAGCGGAGAAAGCTCGCGAAAGCGCAAGAAAGACAATAAAAGAAGTCAGGGAAATCATAGGATTTAAATCATTTTAATGATTGAGCACGAAAAAAAGCAGGAAAGAGCGGTTTTAGTGGCAGTAAGCACCTACGAGCAGAACCGCGAGAGGACAGAAGAATATCTCGACGAACTGGAGTTTCTTTTAGAGACGGCGGGAGGCATTGCCGTTGGTCGTTTAGTACAGCCATTGGAACGCCCCAACAGCGTGACGTATCTCGGCTCGGGAAAGCTTGAAGAACTTCGTCAATATGTGAAAGCAGAAGAAATCGACATGGCAATATTTGACGACGAGCTCAGCGCCACACAAATCAGAAACCTCGAAAAGGAACTTGAATGCCGCATACTCGACAGAACAAACCTCATACTCGACATTTTCGCTAAAAACGCCAAAACGGCATACGCCAAGACACAGGTGGAACTCGCTCAGTATCAATACATGCTGCCACGTCTGACCAGAATGTGGACCCACTTGGAACGTCAGCGAGGCGGCATTGGAATGAGAGGCCCAGGCGAGACACAAATCGAGACCGACCGCAAGATTATCCGCAATAAAATCGCTTCTTTGAAAGGGAAACTTGAAGAAATCGACATGCAGAAATCCGTGCAACGGAAAAACCGTCAGCAGATGGTGCGTGTAGCGTTGGTAGGATACACCAACGTCGGCAAATCGACAATAATGAACATGCTCAGCAAGAGCGAGGTGTTTGCCGAAAACAAGCTCTTCGCCACCTTGGACACCACAGTGAGAAAGGTGGTGATTGAAAACCTGCCGTTTTTGCTATCCGACACCGTCGGTTTCATCAGAAAACTGCCGACACAATTAGTGGAATCGTTTAAATCGACCCTCGACGAGGTGAGGGAATCAGACATTTTGCTACACGTGGTAGATATCTCCCATTCCGACTTTGAATCGCAGATTGAGACGGTGAACCAAACATTGACCGATATTGGAGCCGGAGACAAAAAAGTCATCATGGTGTTTAACAAGATTGACGCATACAAATACGAGGAAAAAGAAGCCGACGACTTGACACCTGTCACCAAGAAAAACTATTCTTTGGACGATTGGAAGAATACTTGGATGGCAAAAGACAAGCCGTGCATATTCATATCAGCGGCAGAAAGGACTAATTATCAAGAACTTAGAGACTTGCTTTACAAAGAAATCCGCGACATGCACGCAATCAGGTATCCATACGACAACTTCCTTTATTAAGACGCAACAACATGATTATCAACACGCACAGCCATATTTACGACGAAGCTTTCGACACTGACAGAGAAGAAGTGTTCAACCGCTCCATCGAAGCGGGTGTGGAGATGCTGCTGTTGCCCAACACCGACGAGAAAACCATCAAACCGATGATGGAGTTTCAAGGAAGGCATCTTGACAATGTGAGAGTTATGATGGGATTACACCCTGAAGAAGTGAGAAACGATTATAAGGAGAAGTTGAAAATCATAGAGAGATTTACAGGAGACTACTCCGCTCGGAATGACAGCTCGCCGTTGGTTGGCGTTGGTGAAATCGGGTTGGATTTTTATTGGGACGACACTTTCAGGAAAGAGCAGATTGAGGTTTTCCGCGAGCAGCTGCACTGGGCGAAAGACTTGGGGTTAGCGGTTTCTATTCACACGAGGAACGCCTTTCCCGAGATGTTCAAGGTTTTAGACCATGAGCAGGACGGCCGCCTCGCCGGGGCGATGCATTGTTTCAACGGCACTTTCGACGAGGCGAGAACCGCATTATCCTACGGCTTTCATATAGGGCTCGGCGGCGTGATAACATACAAGAACTGCGGTGTAAAAGAGTTTTTGGCAGATATTCCGTTGGAGTGCATAGTGTTGGAGACGGACGACCCGTACCTTCCACCGGTGCCGTATCGCGGCAAGCGCAACGAGCCGGCGTATATAGTGAAGACAGCCGAGAAAGTGGCGGAGATTTACGGGGTGACAACAGAAGAGATTTGCAAAACAACAACGAATAACGCCAAAAGACTATTTAAAATATGAATACAACGCGTTCTTTCGGGCGAAGCCTTCAGGCTTCGCCCGAAAGAACGAAAACATAGTGAACATGAAAAAACCATCGATTTTAGTGCTCTACACCGGAGGCACGATTGGAATGATGAAGGACCCGAAGACAGGCAGCCTGGCTCCTTTCGATTTCGGTAATATTTACGAGCACATGCCTGTGCTCCGCAACCTCGATTACACCATTGATTTTTACGCTTTCAAACACCTCATCGACTCGTCGAACATGACACCGGAGTTTTGGATCGAGTTGGCGGAAAAAATCGAAGAAAACTATGAAAAATATGATGGTTTCGTGGTCTTACACGGCTCTGACACCATGGCATACAGTGCCTCGGCTTTGAGTTTTATGCTTGAAAACCTCGCAAAACCTGTAGTATTCACCGGTTCACAACTGCCAATGGGCATGGTGAGAAGCGACGGACGCGAGAACTTTGTGACCTCAATAGAGATTGCCGCGTCGAAGACAAACGGCAAGCCATGCGCGCCGGAAGTATGTATTTTCTTTGAAAACCAGTTGCTCAGGGGCAACAGAGCCACCAAGTTCAATGCAGAGAACTTCAACGCGTTCTCATCGGGCAATTATCCGACCCTGGCAGACGTAGGCATTAAAATCAAATACAACAAGGAGTTCATTTCACAACCCAAGGACGGGGCGCTCATTGTCCACAAGAAATTCGACAGAAACGTCGGCATTCTGAAGCTTTTCCCGGGCATAACCCATGATTTCGTAAAACATGCCTTGAGCACGCCTGGACTCAAGGGTGTTATCATGGAGACTTTCGGCTCCGGCAACGCACCGACATCGGAGTGGTTTTTAGACGAACTCGCCGACGCCATAAGAAAAGGCCTTATTATATATAATGTAACACAGTGCAAGTCGGGTTCAGTAGAGATGGGACGCTATGAGACAAGTTTGAACCTTGATAAAATCGGAGTAATCAGCGGTTACGACATCACCACGGAGTCAGCACTCGCGAAGATGATGTATCTATTAGGCGAAGGTCTCGGCAGAAGCGACATAAAAAGGTATCTACAAGAGTCGTTGAGAGGCGAGATGACGGTGTAAAATACATAATGCCAAGCATAAAGTTATTGATAATAAACTAATTAGAGACAAATAGATGGATTTTTTTGAAAAAATGAAATAATGTTTCAAAAATATTGTTTATTGAATAGATATTTTTTGTAATTTTGACACGATTTTTTTTGGAGTAAAAATCCTTTGGAGAGATGTCCGAGTGGTTTAAGGAGCACGCCTGGAAAGTGTGTGTACTTCAAAAGGGTACCGCGGGTTCGAATCCCGCTCTCTCCGCGGAGACAGTGTATGGTTTAAAGATAAAAGACATCAAATAATAGAAACAAATTAATTAACAAATTAAAAGTAGTAATTCAAAATTCAAATCATGAAAAAGTTAATTGCTTTACTAACAGTTGCGGGATTTCTGACATTCGGAATCAGCAACGCGCTTCTTGCACAAGAAGAAAACCAACCAGAACAGCCGGCCCAGGTAGAGCAGGTTGTTGAGACTGTAGCCCAGACCAATCCATTGGCGGCACCAGAGACAGATGCCACATTCCACGAGGTTTTGAAGAAACAATTCATCGATGGCGGCTGGGAGTTCATGAGCGTTATCTTGTTAATCTTGGTCCTCGGTCTCGCGGTATCAATCGAAAGAATCATTTATTTGACATTAAGCACGACAAACACCAAGAAGCTTCTCGCACAGTTGGAAGAGACGTTGAACAAAGGTGGTATTGAAAAGGCCAAAGACCTCTGCCGTGACACACGCGGCCCTGTCGCCAGCATTTTCTACCAGGGTTTGATGCGCTACAACGATGGCATGGAAGAAGTTGAAAAATCAGTCGTTTCATACGGTTCAGTCATGACAGGCAACCTTGAAAGTGGCGCAAGCTGGATTACATTGTTCATCGCCTTGGGACCTATGTTGGGATTTATGGGTACTGTTATCGGTATGATTCAGGCATTCGACGCTATCGCCGCGGCGGGTGACATCAGCCCTACGGTTGTCGCAGGCGGTATGAAAGTCGCTTTGTTGACAACAGTGTTCGGTCTTATCGTCGCTGTTATCCTCCAGATCGCATACAACTTCATCCTCAACAAGATTGAAGGCATCGTCAACGATATGGAAGACTCGTCAATCACATTTATGGACTTGCTCCAGGCTTATTCAAAGAAACACTAATCCAACAAAAAAAGAATCATGGTCGACAAATTAACAAAATATTGCAAGTATCTGCTTATTACCTTGATGGTTCTCAACGTCATTTTCGTAATCATCACCATTGCCAGTGGTGAAGCCGGCGTCGGAACATTCATGGGATTTGCATATTGCATGCTTGGATTGACTGTGGTTGCGATTTTGTTTGCACCTATCTACGGTATTATCATCAATCCGAAGAGTGTCAAGACTCTTGGTTTGGTATTAGCCATAGTGGCAGTGATATCTCTCATCGCATTGCTGTTATCAAAAGGAGCGACATTATCAGTAGAATATCTTGAATCAATGGGAGTTACCAAGGGAACAGAGTCCTTCGTTGACTTCTTCATGGTATTCACATACATCGTCGCCGGTGCTACAATCGCGGCTGTAATCTATTCAGCAGTATCGAAACTCATTAATAAATAATAAGGAAGGAAATTATCATGGCTCGTAAGAAAAAGAAAGTACCGGAAATCAACGCCAGTTCGATGGCTGATATCTCTTTCTTGCTGTTGATATTCTTCCTCGTTACTACTACGATGGACACTGACAGCGGTATCACCCGTCGTCTGCCCCCACCAGTAGAAAACCCGAACATGGATGTCAAAGTGAAAGAAAGAAACATTTTGAACGTCATGATCAATAAGTACGACAAGTTGATGGTCAACGGCAGACCTTGCGACATCTCAGAACTTAAAGACAAGACGAAAGACTTCATCACTCCAAGACCGAATGATGAGAAAGCTCCTGAAGTCGAGGTGAAAGATATCGAGATGATTGGCAAGTACACGACCAACAAAGGTGTCGTATCACTTAAGAATGACCGCGGTACTTCTTACCAGATGTACATTGCAGTTCAAAATGAATTGGCAAAAGCTTTTAATGAACTCAAAGAGGAGGTCTCACAACGCTATTTCCAGACATCTTTCAGCAACCTCACCGACAAAGACAAAGTCGATGCGGTCAACAAAGCTGTCCCGGTACGTATTTCAGAGGCCGAACCAGAGGAAATCAAATAATAGGAGAGAAAATTTATGGCAAAATTCAGAAAAAGAGGATCAAAAGAAGTTCCGGCAATCTCAACCGGTTCAATGCCTGATATTATCTTCATGTTGATTTTCTTCTTCATGGTTACAACCTCAATGCGTGAGACAACATTGAAAGTCAAGATGAAATTACCAGCAGCGACGGAAGTCCAGAAACTTGAGAAAAAATCTCTTGTGAGTTTCATTTACATCGGACCTCCGGTGAACACAAAGCTCTACGGTACAGAATCTCGTATCCAGCTCAACGACCAATATGCTCGTATCGAAGACGTGATACCTTTCATCGAACAGGAGCGTCTTGACCGTCCAGAGGCTGACCGTCCACTCCTCACAACATCACTCAAGATTGATGAAGGCGTGAGAATGGGTCTTGTCACCGACGTGAAGCAGGAGTTGAGAAAATGCGGTGCGTTCCGTATCAATTATTCTGTCCGAAAAGGAGAATAAAGACATTGGTCTTTAAACATTAGAATCAGTAGAGACGCCATGACATGACGTCTCTACGTTTTTTATATCGGATCGACATCGATTGAGAGGTTTATCGACTTGTAATTGTTGTCCTTTTTGAACGATTCGATTTCTCGTTTCAAAATCTCCTTGATTGTCATCGAATTGTCGTTTCTGTCGAACTTAATCAAGATTTGTTTGATATACTGATTCTTAATTCTCGAAACGACAGGATATTCCGGTCCGAGAATATTGTTTTTAAAGACAGGACGCAGTTTTTCCGCGAAATCTCCGGCGGCTTTGTTGAGTTTGTCGAAATCGGCATGACGCAGTTTTATCATTATCAGCCGATAATACGGCGGATAACAGAACTGTCTTCTGATTGGCATCTGCTCCTCGAAGAATCGAGTGTAGTCATGATTGACGACATTCAATATCACGGGATGCGTCGGTTGGTAGGTTTGGATAATTACTTTGCCTTTCTCGCCTTTTCTTCCTGCGCGCCCACTTACTTGCTCCATAAGCTGGAAGCTGCGTTCGAACGCTCTGAAGTCTGGAAACGAGAGCATGTTGTCGGCGTCGAGGATGCCGACTGTTTTCACATTGTCGAAGTCGAGGCCTTTTGTTACCATTTGTGTACCAACGAGGATGTCGGTTTCATGGTTCTTGAATTGGTCAAGGATAAGTTGGTACGAGTTTTTCGAGCGTGTGGTATCGAGGTCGAGGCGAGCGCAGCGAGCCTCGGGCACTACGGCGGCAAGGTCTTCCTCGACACGCTCCGTGCCGAAACCATGCATTTTCAAGTCAGTACTATGACACGACGGACATTCGGCAGGCACCGACATCGTATAGCCGCAATAATGGCATTTCATGATATTCTGCGCTTTATGGTAGGTCATGGAAACATCGCAGTTGATGCACTGCGGCACCCAATGACACACGCCACATTCGAGACGAGGCGAGAAGCCACGGCGGTTTTGGAAGAGAATCACCTGGTTTTTGTCGTCGATAGTGTTTTTCATCGCATCGACGAGAACGCTGCCGAAGTTAGCCTGCATGAGTTTGCGCCGACGCTCCACCCTCATGTCATCGACAATGATTTCAGGCATTTCCACACCTCCAAAGCGTTCGGTGAGAGAGACGAGATGATAACGTTGCCGACGGGCGTTGTAGTAGCTCTCAAACGACGGGGTTGCCGAGCCGAGAATGACATCGGCGCCATGTAAGCGTGCCAAGATAACACCGAGGTCGCGGGCATTATAGCGCGGTGCAGGGTCAATCTGCTTAAAGGAACCGTCATGCTCCTCGTCAACAATGATGAGACCAAGATTGGAAAAGGGCAACAAAATGGAGGAGCGAGAACCAATGACAACTTGATACTTGGAGTTTTTCGAGTGCTCGAAACCCAACACCTGCTCCCAAATCTCCACACGTTCCATATCGCTGTAACGAGAATGATAAACACCGACCTTGTCTCCGAAATATTTCTTTAACCTGTTGATAATCTGCTCTGTAAGAGCAATTTCCGGCAACAGATAAAGCACCTGTCTGCCACTGTCAACAGCTTCTTGTATCAGTTTTATATATATTTCCGTCTTGCCGGCAGAGGTCACTCCATGAAGCAACACCGGCTTCTTATCAGAGAATCCTGTATGTATTTCACTAAATGCAAGTTGTTGTTTTTCCGTAAGTTGTATTGAAGAGACATCGGCAAGAGCATCAAAACTCTTGAGTCGGCTCACACGTTTTTCATAAGTTTTAAACACACCTTTATTAACAAGAGCCTTCAGGACGGTGCTGTTAGCATTGGATTTTGCGAGCAACTCGGAGGCGGGCACGTCGTTATCGGCTTTTCCGCCAAGGACGAAGAACGACATCAGCACTTCCAACTGCTTGTAGGCTCGCTTGGAAAGTTCGTCCATGAGCCCATGTATTCTATCCCCATTTTGATAATCTGCCGACAAGGCTACAAAACGCTCGTATTTTGCTTTGAATTTAGCGTCAAGCTCCTCCTCCATCACAATGATTTTTCGTTCAATCATTGTTTTTACGAGAGGCATCACCTTTTTATAACCGATAATCTTGCTTACCTCACTTATCGTGAGCTTCTGCTGCACCTGCAACGCCTCTACAACAAGATATTCAAAGTCGTTGAGTGTCAAAGTGTCAAGTTCAAACTCATCGGAGAGCCTAATTTTTGATTCGCTTGAGAGTTTCATTGCCGATGGCAGTGCAGCCTGCATCACCTCGCCCTCGTAACAAAGATAGTAATCACATATCCATCGCCATAATTTCATCTGCACGGCATTGACGACAGGATTATCGTCAAGGATAGCCAAAATATACTTAATCTGCTCATAATCAGGCACTTTATCAGTAATCCCGCTTATTAATCCCGACATAATCTTCATGCGACCGAACTGCACCACAACACGTTGCCCGACTTTCACGCGGTCGTTGAGTTCATAAGGTACACGATAAGTGAAAGCACTCGGAACCGGAATCGGCAAAATGACGTTTACAAAGTATGTCTTTCTTTCCATAATGCAAAATTAATACTTTATTTTCAATTTTTTTTATTAATTTTGACAAATAAAACATTTCACATCTTATGAAACACAAACTTTTGACAATCATATTGTTAGCATTGACAGTTACTGGTTTTTCCCAAGAAAGACCGTCATGTTCCGACATGAATTACCGTGACGAGGTGAAAACCGTGTTGCTTCACCCGACAAATTTCGACCTTGACAAACCTGTTGTTTACCTCGACAACATGAGAGAGCAGCTGCATTTGCAATTTGACTTGCTTGTTGACGACGCTCCTTTTATCTATTATACTTTCATTCACTGTGACAACCAGTGGCAACCTTCTGATTTACAACAGAATGAATATATTTCCGGTTTCTTTCAGGAAGACATCGACAATTTCACTTTTTCACTTAACACCTACATAAATTATGTGCATTACGACCTCTTTTTTCCTACCGGGAATATGATGCCAAAGCTTTCGGGCAACTATCTTCTTGTGGTAACAGGCGAGAACCCCGACGACATCTATTTTACCCGCAGGTTTTATGTCGTTGACGAGCAAGCGGTCATTGCGACGAAGATGCCGCGCTATCCTTTCGATTTGAATTTGGGTCAAAACAAGCAGGAAATCGACCTCGACATTGTGTATCCAGACCTGTTCAATAGTCGGGCAGACCAGTATTCCAACGTCACAATACAGCAAAACGGACGATGGGACAATGCTGTTTTCGGTTTAAAGCCCACTTACGTCTATCCCGAAAAATTGTCTTATATTAATAATAAAAAAACCGTTTTTGAATCCGGCAATCAATATGTCAGGATAAATACAAGTAATTTCGACAATCGTCCGGAGAGGACAAAGACCGTGTATCATGACGAAAACGGATATGTTGTGACGCTTTATCCTGACACGAAACGCAATACCGTAGCCTACATCACCGACGAGGATTTGTGTGGCGAAAAATATATTTACATGGAGCTCAACGGCTACGATGCCGCCAAGGAAGCCGATTACGCATGGGTTAACTTCTTTTTACAATGGCCACAATATATGTTGGACAAAGATGTATATATCCTCGGGGCCATCACCGACTGGCGTATTGATGAAAGTTCAAAAATGGAATACGACCCCGAGCTTCACGGCTATAAGAAGAGTTTGCTGCTGAAACAAGGATATTACGACTATATGTATATTGTCAAAGACAATGCTTCCGGAGCAGCATCGGTAACACCGATAAACGGCGATTTCTGGGAGACTAAAAACATGTATCACATTTTCGTCTATCTGTTCGACCCGACACATAATTACGACCAACTTATTGGTTATAAAATGATTAGGTCGCATTAAAGTTTAAGTTTAAAGTTAAATGAGAAGATTTTCGATATTTTTATTTGTTGTTTTATTTGCTTCCTGCTCGCATTCGCCCCGGAAAGTCAATTATTCCGGCATCATTCAAGGGTCGTATTTCTCGATTACTTATTTTGATGAAGAAGGTAGAACTTTCGAAGATGAGATTGACTCTATTTTCATGGAAGTTGACAATTCTGTTTCTCTTTGGAATGAAAACTCCATAGTCAGGAGGGTGAACAGGAACGAGGATGTCGTTGTAAATCAGATATTCAAGGATAATTTCGAGTGGGCGCAAAAGGCTTCCACGTTTTCCGACGGCGCATTCGATGCAACTATAGGTCCGCTTGTCGCTGCATGGGGCTTTCATTATAAAAAAGAACTCGAGATGACTCCCCAAATGGTCGATTCAATACGACAACTTGTTAATTATCACAATATTGCGATTATCGACAATAAAGTCGTAAAGGCCAATCCGAACATGACTTTGGATTTCAACGCTGTAGCTCAAGGATATACCACCGATTTGATAGGCAATTTTTTGGAAGCCAAGGGGATTTACAATTATTTGGTTGATGTTGGAGGCGAGATTATGGCGCGAGGCTCGAAGCCTAATGGCGATTTATGGACAATCGGCATTGAGAAGCCTGTGGAGAACCACGACTCGGAGCGCGTGGTGCAAATCAAGATAAACCTTAAAGACAAAGGCATTGTCACTTCTGGAAACTACAGAAAATACATTGAAAAAAACGGTGTGCGCTACTCACACAGCATCGACCCGAAGACCGGTTTTCCTGTTGAGCACAATCTTTTAAGTGCCACCGTCATCGCCGACAACGCCTCCTGGGCTGACTGTCTCGCCACCATCTGCATGATTGTGGGCAAGGAAAAAGCCTCGCAACTACTTGAAAATCAAGGCATAGAGGCGTATTTCATTTTCGTTGACGACGACGGAACGATTCAAACAGAATGGTTAAAATAACTTTTTTGTCCATTATCCTAAAATCATCTTGTGTGTAAACCTCCAGGTCCATGCTGTTGGAGAGATATACGACCGCCTTGTTGAAGCCTTCGGGGAGGGTGTAGTCAACCCTAACCCATGAGTTGGCTGGATTAGGGTTGACTTTCAAAGACCATCCTCGTCACATTTACTGTGCAGATTAGAACAATGAGCCTCGTCGCCCCCGCACACGCACTTTGCATCTGGGTCGAGCGAGTGGGTGCATTTTCTCTCAAATTTTCCGTTTTTCTTGACAACACTCTTGATTCCTATCGCCGCGAACGCCAACAGGACGAGGAACAACGTGGGAATCAGGAATATCCAATACATTATGCGCAAACAATTAAATAATAGTTCTTCTTGCCTTTTTGGACAAGTATATATTTCCCGTTGAGGAGGTCGTCGGCGGCGATGATTTTTTGTTCGGTCACTTTTTCCTTGTTGACAGACACTCCGTTGCCTTGAAGCATCTTACGCGCTTCGCCTTTCGACGGGAAGACATTGGTCTGCGTCAAGAAATCGACGATGCCGACACCTTGTGACAAAGCATCTTTTGAGAATTTCGACTGCGGAACGCCGTCGAAGATGCTCAACAATGTGGCTTCATCGAACTTATGCAATGCTTCTGCCGTGCCTTTTCCGAAAAGAATCTGCGTGGCTTCTTCCGCCATGTCGAGGTCTTCTTTAGAGTGCACCACGAGTGTGAGCTCGCGTGCCAAGGTGCGCTGCAGTTCACGAAGATGCGGTTCGGCAGCGTGGCGCGCTATCAACCCGTCTATTTCATCTTTCTTCAACAAGGTGAAAATCTTGATATAACGAGCGGCGTCATCGTCGGAGCAGTTCATCCAGAACTGATAGAAAGCGTATGGAGAGGTCTTTTCCGGGTCGAGCCAGATATTGCCCTTCTCTGTCTTGCCGAACTTGCCTCCATCTGCCTTGGTGATGAGGTTGCACGTGAGACCGAAGGCTGCTTTGTCGGCACCGAGTTTGCGGCGTATCAGCTCTGTTCCAGTGGTGATGTTGCCCCATTGGTCGGAGCCGCCCATCTGCAGCTTGCAGCCTTTATGCTCAAACAAATAGAGGAAGTCGTAACCCTGAACGAGTTGGTAGCTGAACTCCGTGAACGACATTCCGTCGCCCTCGCCGTTGAAACGCTTCTTCACCGAGTCCTTCGCCATCATGTAGTTGACGGTGATGTGCTTGCCGATGTCACGAATGAAATGCAGGAAAGTGTAGTCTTTCATCCAATCGTAGTTGTTGACGAGCACAGCCCTGTTCGGCTTGTCGCTGTCGAAATCGAGGAACTTGGCGAGCTGTTTTTTGATACAAGCCTGGTTGTGTTGCAAGGTCTCATCGTTCAACAGGTTGCGTTCAGTTGACTTACCGGAAGGGTCGCCAATCATACCTGTGGCGCCTCCGAGCAATGCCAAGGGTTTGTGCCCCGCAGCCTGAAAATGACGCAGCATCATGATGCCGCAGAGATGTCCGATATGCAATGAGTCGGCGGTCGGGTCGATGCCGAGGTATGCCGTGGTCATCTCTTTCTTTAACTGTTCTTCCGTGCCTGGGGTCATGTTGTTCAACATTCCGCGCCAGCGCAATTCTTCTACGAAATCTTCTCTCATCGAATGATTGATTATTATTAATATTGTCTTGCAAAGATAAGACTATTTTTTTAACGGGAGTCCTACTATCCTAATTTTCAAGTTTTCATATTCAAAATCAAATCTGACTTCCGGAAAGATGTTGATTCGAAAATCCGCATTTTTTATTTCGTGACCTGCAAGGAAAAATGTCGTTTTCGTCTTGAAACGCATCGTGCCGTCACCGTTCGGAATCGTTTGATATATAAACCGATATGACCTGAAGAAATCAACCGACTGGCCTTTTATCCTAAACTCGCTGTAAACATTCTCCAGATTGGCATTGTTTTTGTTTTTGAAATCAAACTCGACATCAAGATAAATCTTTTCATAATTCTGTTTGAAACGATACGGCTCCATGATATCGAAATACTCTCTTCCGCCAAGATTCTTTGTTATCAGCTCGTCGTGTTTCTCAAGATACATTTCCACGACATCGGCGCTTTTCTTCCAGAGATAGTCGTTTTGTGTCACAAACCAGTCAACATTTTTATATTGACGCAGATACTCGAGCAAGGTGTCGCGCATCGCATCGTCGTAAATCTCCTCGACGCGAAGAGAATCGTATATTTTGAATATTCTGTCGCGCTCAATTATGTAGTTGTCATGAAGATACTCTATCTCCTCCCGGCTGTTACGCATAAATGCCACCGACTGTTTGCTTCTGAATCCGGAAGCGGTGTCGAGCGAAGTGCCAAGCCAGTGACATTTGTCAGCCGAAATATAATCGTAATTTTTTGTAAGATAAGCTGTTATAGTTGGAGCAATGTCATGGTGCGTCACCACCGCATAGAAAGTCTTCGGAGCTTTCAGCAATGGCGAATACACTATCAGCGGCACATTATACTTCAACAACGGACTTGAATTGACATAAATACGTCCGACTCGATGGTCGCCGACGATGACAAATATTGTGTTTTCAAACCCGGGTTGGCTCTTATAATAATCAAAAAGCATTTTCATGCAATCGTCCATATACAGGTAGCTGGCGTATGTCTTTTTATTGTTAAGCACCGTATTTTTCTCATCCGGTCCAAACGATTTGGCATTGGCAACCATCTCTTCCACCTTTTTTGCATAAAGCTCATTACCTTTGAAACACCATGGCTCGTGTGTTGACAATGTGATGTAAATATCAGTATTCGGACGATTTATCTTCGTTGTGTCTCGATGACGGATGGCGGCGTTGAACATGTCTTTGTCGTACATTCCCCAGCTGTTGTTTTCTTTCATCTGCTGTTTTTGTTCATTGTCAAAGTCAGCTTCTTCGGGTTTCATGATAAATCCCACGCCGTTGCTTCGCATATACTCATCTTGACCGTCAAACGAGGCATTCCCGCCATAATAAAACGACAGCGAATAGCCATTGAGCGACATTTCTTTTAGCAACGAGTTATGGTCTGGGACAGGTTCCCATGTGCGAGCAAAACCTTTTGTTCCGTAAGGTGCCGAAGAAAATATGTTCGGGACGGCTCCAAAGGTGCGTTCCGCCAAAGACAGGCAGTTCGGCCAATACAACGACTCGCGTTTCAAGCTATCAAGGAAAGGCGTGAAAGACATTTTCGGATTGTCGGACGACAGTCTCTGGCCAAGACTTTCGACAATGATAAATACAAAATCGGGGGCTTTGCCGTCGTTGGTCGGACTCATCAACGGTCCGAGCACATCCGGGTCGTTGGCTTCCCGCATGAACGGATAATGTATGTCGTCGTATTGAAAATCAGGGAACAAGCGCTGAATACTCCGAGCATCTTTAAGCACTTGTTCGTCATAAGATACATAATCCTCGGCTTTGGCTTGCTCTTTCCGATATTCATTGAAATCGTTGAGCGTATAGACTATCTGATTTGACGCAAGACAATAATCTTGATATGATTTGTAATGCTTGTCATTGGTTATCAACGATTTAAAGTTGAAAAAGATTACAAAAGCCATCGTCACGAACAAAAAAGCCAACGACAATCCTTTTGAAATCTGTATTTTTCTGTCCCAAAAACGAATCAGCAGGCAATAAAGGGCGATGACGACCGCTACAGCGAGCAACGGCCAAAGCGAAAAATTCAACGAGGAAACTATTATATCGTACATTTCGCCGATGCCATAAACGAAAAACACACGGTCGAGAGGCAGGTTCACATTGGAATAATAGCCGATGAGACCACCGTAGGCCATCGCATACAAAGTGATAAAGAAAACGGCTGACACCTTGATCATTTTGGGCCACAATCTATTGATTATCAACAACGGAACCAGCAATATCGCACTAACTTCCAGTACCAGCGCAATATCGAAATACACGCCAGACAAGATGGTTAGCAACGATGCTCCTTTAACCAAGCCGGCGACAAACATCGCGACAAAGAAGCCCAATCGCAAGATGAGCGTGAGAAGCATCCATAACAAGGCATATTTCGTCCAAACTTTCAGACTGTCTTTTACAAATTTCCAGAATTTATCGAGAGCCATGTTTTTCTTTTTCAAATATATCCGTTAAATACAATTTCTCCAGTTTTACGTCTTCCATTTCAGCAAAAACAACCGCTTTATCGAACTTGTCTTCTTTAAATTCGAATAATTTTGTTTCATCTTTCAAGAAATCGCCAAAATGAATCATATCCGATTTGATTTCTCTGTCGGGAAGACCTTCAAAACCGGCAGGTTCACCATTTTTGTCACGATATTCAAGATTCATATCAAAGCGTTTAGTGTCGTAGCCCGGCGCCGAGATGGCAAAATGCACGCATTCATCGTTGCTGTACAGATTAAAAACCCCGTTTTCATCGGTACTGGTATTCAATCCTGTTTTCCACCACTGGTTCCAGCCTCTCACAGCGGCTCCTTCTATTGGCTTGCCTGTTTTGTCATCTACCACTTTCCCTTTGACAACGGCATTATGGTATCCGAAATTATTGTAATAATTAACATATTTCGACGGAGTGCCTTTTTTCAAGTTTTTAAAGCCTTCAAAAGCATACGCCACCGGCTTCAGAGAACCCTGTATCACACGACCGCTTTTTGTCGTGGTGGTTCCCTTGTGGTTCAAGATACCGGAATATGTACCTTCATAGTTGATATTATAAGACAGCGGCAAATCTTGCAGTTCCCACCAGCCAAAGCCGATGCCGCCGCAATCAATGGTATATTGATAGACCTGCTCGGCGAAATGCAATTGTTGCTCATAACTCACCGAATCATTGTCGGCAGGCAGCGATGTCTCGCCTATCATCCAAGGTTTTCCGATATATTTGCTCCACCACAGTATCTCATTGGGAATGCTCAAAGGAGTGTATGTGTGTATTTCCACGAAATCGACAGGTATCATGGACGCATCCCAGCCGAACACTTCTATCGGTTCGGCAAAGCCAATGGTGACAAGATGGTTCGGCGCAGCTTTCTTCGCGTTATTTATCCATTGTGTTGCCAAATTCACAGCGTCTTCTTTCGGACGGTCTCTCACAATATCGAAGTATAGAGGTTCATTCATGAGGTCGAATGCAAAAACCTCCTTGTTATCAGACAGTTTTCTCATCAAGGCGTCGTTCAAGCGTGAAAGATCGTCATCCCAGGACGACTTCAGCAGAAACATAACCTTCAAGTCATGATTAGCCGCAATAGACACCAGATTCTCCGCAGCTTGAGTGATTTTGTTTATTTCTTCATTAATATAAGCCCTGCCATCATTCTGGGTTTTATAAAAATACCCTTTGTCGTCCTTTTTAACGACATTGATACAAAGTCTCACGGAATTAAAACCCAGTTCGCGAACAAGCTCCATGTGCGTGGAAAACTGGGTTTCCGCTTCTTCTTTCGTCATCGGCTCATAAACATGAGGGTCGTCATAATACTCGGCGGCGGCAAACACCAGGTCATCGCCAAAACGCAGCATCTCGGACTTATAGTTAAGCATCAGCGGGAAAAACGTATCGCCTTTTATCTTAAAAACGCCGTCGTCAATATAAACATAACCTT
>UQNO01000024.1 GCA_900542475.1 uncultured Bacteroidota bacterium | reverse complement strand
GTATCTTGACGAGGGCGCACTTCTCGCCGTTTTTGTCTTTTTTGCCGGCTCTTGAAGCCTCCGTGTCGTTGGGTACGAGCTCCAGTTTCCTCACGTGCAGACGAGAGTCGTTTTGTGCGGGAAGCACGTTGGCGAACACCAACGCCGCAAATAAAAATAAAAATTTTCTCATCATAGCAAATCTCTCAAAGTTATCAAGTCGTTAATGTCTGTCCTGTCCGGCTGCCATGTGCGGACGTGTATAACCGGCAGTTCCTGCCGCAAATCGACCATCAGGAAGAGGTATCAATTCCCGGCAGGAGAGACGAGGCGCACACTTTGACCGTAGTTGCGGTGGCTGCAATACTCTACATCCAAGTGAGAATCGTCGAAGCCCACGCCGTAAGCGCCGTCACTATAGTAGTACACATCCGACCAGTAGTAACCGTAGGAACCGACGTAGCTGACATTCGTCCCGTAACGCCAGCCCGCAGCAGGCAGGAAGACCGCCCCGTTGGCTTCGAGTTTGGAGACCCAGTCTGTCGCGGAGATTTGGTTGCCGTTGAAATTTACATCATATTCGTTGGTGTTTTTAAGATTGTAGGCGCCGCTCCAGTTGTCGGGCAGCAGTATCACGCCGTTCACTCCGTTGACTCGCGCTTTCGCGTACCTTATGCCCGATGTCGTGTTTCTCTTATAGAACACATACTCCCACTCGTCTCTTGTCAGAGTGCGCCACCGGTTTTCCATGTTTCCTCCGTTGCTTATCGCATTGGCGCCCCAGTCGTTGAATACACCGTAATCGCCACTGTTTGTCGAAGAGTTTGCTGGGTTGTCGCCGGTACCCCAGCCGAACAGGTCAATCCAGCCGCTGTAGTCCGGGGAGATATTTGAATTGTCCTTGCCTATGCAATCCCATTGGTTCTCGGCGAAACGCCAGGTGTCTGTCGAGGCCTGGTATTGCAGATTCCCTTTGGAGAAACGGACTTGTTCGGAATCACTAACAGAAAACAGTCTGTTTATTGCGCCTTGAGGAAAATCCGTCGAGGCTCCGTCTTTTTTACATGAAAATGTTGCAATGCTCAACACTGCAAGCAGTAAGGTCAGTAGTCTTTTCAATTTCATAACTATAGTTTTTATTCCATCCGGCCGCCACAACGGAGTTATTATCAATGAGGGGAAGCGTGGAGCCGATATGCCGCATTCTATATTGGAAACTTCTCGCATTCCCAACAGCAAGACAAGCATAACGCTTCCGAATTGTCAATAAAACGGAAATGATTTCGCCCAAATCCAACGGCAAATTTATAAAAAATTATTGAAGTTGACGCCTTTTTGAAAAAATTTTTGCAATTTTGCACATAATTAGTATCAAAAACAAAGAGCAGCGTAAAATTTATTGACTGAAGATGAATCGCTTTATAGCGGAATGGCGTTGATTTATTAAATATTTTAAAAAATTGTATATGAAAAATGAAAATAAACATATTAAAGTTGGTCGATTAAAAATGACGGCAGCACAACAAATCAACAGAAAATGCGCTGATATATATTTAACTTCAAACTATTTGAAGCACATTGAACGACGTAATAAAACCGAGTTGGAAAAATCAAGGCTATCCGCCATTGATTTTGCTTTGACAGTTGTAAAAGGCTATGACCAAATCCGTCAAGGCTCTGGAAATTCCATATTATTGGTTATATTCTATGGCGAATTAAACCATACTGCCGGAATAGATTTGTGTCTTTCAGGAGACCATTGGGAAGCGAGGATTGCCGAGTCGAAGAAAGCTGAAGATACAATAAAAAAGAAACTTCTATGGAAAAAGCAGCACACTCTTTATTCGGATTGCCGCCGTCCGTTTCCTTAAACACCTCTGACATTATCGGCGGTCTGTCAGAAGTTAGTGCTTGGAACCATAGAAGTTCCCTTTACGATGCAAGAATACAAATTATTTTTTAAACACCGGCTCTTTCATGAAAAATTATTTTGTCAGCACATGGAAGCACTCCTCGATGCTTGCGTCTTTGCTGTGCATCACGTTCATTTTGATGTTCTCAATCGAGTCGTTGGCAACGACAACACCTTTATTAATAATAACGATACGCGGGCAGACAGCTTCCACCTCCTGCATGATATGAGTCGAGAGGAGGACAGTTTTTTCTTTCCCAAGTTCGGAGATAAGTCCACGGATTTCAACAAGTTGGTTCGGGTCGAGGCCTGATGTAGGCTCGTCGAGAATCAGAACTGAAGGGTTGTGCATCATAGCCTGGGCGAGTCCCACACGCTGGCGGAAGCCTTTCGACAACGCCCCTATTTTCTTGCGCATCTCGACGGTCAGACCGGTTTTTTCAATCATCTCGTCGATACGTTTCTTTGCCTCGGGACCGGTGATATGATGGATTCCAGCCACGAACTCAAGATATTCGCGAACATACATATCGAGATAAAGAGGATTGTGCTCGGGCAGGTATCCGACGCGACGTCGCACTTCCATCGGGTTATCGACGGTATCGAAACCCTCAACAGAAACCGCGCCTTCCGTCTGTGGAATGAAGCAGGTTATAATTTTCATCAGCGTGGACTTTCCAGCTCCGTTAGGACCTAAAAGCCCCACAATCTGACCTTTTTCAATATCCAGACTCACATCGTTCAGCGCAAGTTGCTGATCATATCGTTTCGTCACGTGGTTTACCTTTATTGACATGAGAAATAATTTTTGCAAAGATACAAATTATTTTGGTATATTGATAATTTTACCGGAGATTTCTCCACTTCGGTCGAAATGACGGCGCAACACGACAAAAAACCGTATAAAATCGGTGTAATCCATGTTCTAAAAAAAATAATTTTCATTAATGTTTTTCGTGTTAAAAAATTTTGTAGTTTTGCAGTCCCAAATTTTGGGTAAAGGAACAGTGTAACAAACACAATAAATTAATTAACAAAATTAAATGGATACATTAAGTTACAAAACAGTTAGCGTTAACAAAGAGCATGCCAACAAAAAGTGGTATGTCGTTGATGCTGAGGGTCAGGTTCTTGGCCGCATGGCACAGGAAATCGCCCAGGTTTTAAGAGGAAAGAGGAAGGCATGCTATACTCCCCACAGTGATTGTGGCGATAATGTCATCGTAATCAATGCCGAGAAAATCGTCCTCACCGGCAACAAAATGGACAAGAAGGTTTACGTACACTACACGGGTCATCCGAGTGGTCAGCGCGTTAGAACCGTCAAGGATCTTCTCAAGAAGAAGCCTATCTTCGTCGTCGAACACGCGGTAAAAGGCATGTTACCAAAGACACGCCTTGGCAGTGCCATCTTCCGTAATCTTTACGTTTATGAAGGACCGAATCATCCGCATGAGGCCCAACAACCACAAGTATTAACAATTAAGAAATAAGCAACATGGAAGTAATCAACGCGTTAGGTAGAAGAAAGACAGCCGTCGCACGCATCTACATGAAGGCTGGCGAAGGCAAAATTACGGTCAACAAACGTGACTACAAGGAGTATTTCCCAACAAGCATCTTGCATTATGTGGTTGAGCAGCCATTGATGCTCACAGAGAACTTGGGTAAATATGACATCAAGGTCAACCTCGATGGCGGTGGCATCAACGGTCAGGCGGAAGCTCTCCGTCTCGCTATCAGCCGTGCATTGTGCGAAATCAACGCTGAATATCGTCCGGTCCTTAAGGCTAAAGGTTTGATGCGTCGCGACCCGCGCATGGTCGAACGCAAGAAGCCGGGTCAGCCAGGTGCACGTAAGAAATTCCAGTTCAGCAAACGTTAGTCTATTAAAAGGAAACATCATGACACAAGCAACATTCGAAGAATTATTAGATGCAGGTTGTCACTTCGGTCACCTCAGAAGAAAATGGAACCCGAGCATGGCACCGTACATCTTCATGGAACGTAACGGTATCCATATTATTGACTTGTACAAGACACAAGCCAAGATTGATGAAGCAGCAAACGCTCTTCGTCAGTTAGCAAGATCAGGAAAGAAAGTCCTTTTCGTAGCTACAAAAAAACAGGCGAAAGACATTGTCGCCGAACTCGTTTCAAAAGTCAACATGCCATACGTCACAGAACGTTGGCCCGGCGGCATGCTCACCAACTTCACCACAATCCGCAAGGCGGTGCGCAAGATGGTCAGCATCGACAAGCTCATAGCGAGCAGTCAGTACAATAATCTTTCAAAACGCGAGCGTCTCCAAATCGAGCGTGAACGCGAGAAACTCCAGAAGAACCTTGGTTCAATCGTTGACCTCAACCGCCTTCCAAGTGCCGTGTTCGTCGTTGACATCATCAAGGAACATATCGCTGTGGCGGAGGCAAGGAAACTCAACATTCCTACTTACGCCATCGTTGACACCAACTCAAATCCAAACCTCATCGACTTCCCTATCCCTGCCAACGACGACGCTTCAAAGTCGATTGCTCTCATCGTAAGCAAGATGGTAGAAGCCATCGAAGAAGGTCTCAATGAGCGCAAGAACACCATGAAAGACACCGACATGGCAGAAGCAGAAGGCGAAGAGGATATGATGGACAAGACAGCCGAAGAAGAGGAAGACAAAGAAAAGGAAGAGGAGACAAAACGTCCTCGCCGTCCTCGCAAGGCCGTGAATAAAAAATAATTAATTTAAAATCAAAAAAGGCAATAAAATGAATATTACTGCAGCTCAAGTCAATGAACTCAGACAAATGACAGGCGCAGGCATGATGGACTGCAAGAAAGCTCTCGTTGAATGCAACGGCGACAAAGAAGCAGCCATTGACTTCCTTCGCAAGAAAGGTCAGAAAATCGCTGAAAAACGCGCTGACCGCGAGGCGGCAGAAGGTGCTGTTATCTCCGCCACAACAGCCGACCATACATACGGCGCCGTCATCATGCTTAACTGCGAGACAGATTTCGTAGGTTCAAACGCCGACTTCGTAAAGGCAGCCAATGATTTCCTCAACACAGCTGTTGAGAACAAAATCAAGGACCTTGACACCCTCAAAGCATTCAACATCAACGGTCGCACAGTCGCCGACCTCGTCACCGACCTCACTGCAAAGACTGGCGAGAAAGTTGAACTGAAGCACCTCGAAGTGGTTGAGGCTCCGTACGTAGCCAACTACAATCACCATGGCAACCGTCTCGCGACGCTCGTTGGCTTCAACAAGTCATTCGACGGCATCGAAGAGACAGCCCACGAAGTGGCAATGCACGCAGCAGCCATGTCGCCTATCGCTATCGATGCGGACGACATTCCACAGGAGACAAAAAACCGTGAGATGGAGGTCGCTATCGAGAAGACAAAACAGGAACAGGCTCAAAAAGCAGTAGATGTAGCTTTGAAGAAAGCAGGCATCAACCCCACCCACGTTGATAGTGACGACCATATCAACTCAAATATGGCAAAGGGTTGGATTACAGAAGAGCAGGCTAAACAAGCTCGTGAAATTCGCGAAAAAGTCACAGCTGACACCCTTGCCAACCTCAAGGAGCAGATGGTGATGAACATCGCCAACGGTCGCGTGAACAAGTTCTTCAAAGAGAACTGCCTCCTCGACCAGGCTTCATTGCTCGACGGAAGCATCACAGTGCGCCAGTTCATTCAGAAGGCGGACAAGGACGCTACTGTGACAGCATTCAAGAGAGTACAGCTTGGGTGATTGGGGGTTAGACATTAGCCATTAGCCATTAGCCATTAGCCATTAGCTGTTAGCTATTAGCCATTAGGTTTTAGCCATTAGCCAATAGTTTTTAGGGATGACCTAACTACTATTGGCTATTTTGTTTCCAGGGTGTTGGCTAAAGCATTTAGCATTTTGCTTATTTCAATAATTAAGTTTTTTGCTTTCTCTGTTTTGCTTTTATCAATATAATTCAATCTTTCACAAACTTCCAATTGAGTTTCGATTTCATATAATGAACCTCTGGAAATTGATACGAACCACAAAAATTCTTTCCGATATAGTCGCCCTCTTCCTTCTGCAATATTGGACGGAACAGAAACAACAGCCCTTCTCATTTGATCAGACAAGGCGTATGTTTCTTCTTTCGGCAAATACTTAACCAAAGAATAAATCTCGACAGTTAAATCCATCGATTTTTGCCACACTATTAATTGTTTGTAATCACTTAGTTTCATAATTTTTAGTTGGTAGTTGGTAGCTGTTAGCCATTAGTTGTTAGCCATTAGCCGTTAGTTGTTAGCCATTAGCCATTAGAAAGAATATCGTTAACGGTGGTTAACAACTAATGGCTAATGGCTAACGTCTATTTCTTATTCCAAGTTGTTCCGTCCTTGCCGTCTTTCAACACGATGTCGAGGGCAGCAAGTTTGTCGCGGATCAAATCGCTTGTTGCCCAGTCTTTCTTGGCACGGGCTTCTTTGCGAATGTCGATGATGGTATCCATTAAACCATCGACTATGCCGTTGTCGTCGGAGCCGGCTTCATTATTTAACAAGCCAAGAATCTCAAAGACGAAGACATCAAACAACTTCTTCAAAAGTGCTAATTCCGCCGGATTAATTTTTGAATGACCATCCTTCACAGAGTTAATGATTCTAACAGTCTCAAAGAGGTTCGCAATCACGATTGGGCTGTTGAAGTCGTCGTTCATGGCATCGTAGCAAGCATCCATAATCTTCTGAATGCCAAGGTCTTCAGTGCTTTCAATAGCGGTGAGTTTGTCTATCAATCCTGCGGCTTCCATCAGGCGTTTATAGCCTTTTTCAGCAGCCTGAAGAGCCTCATTGGAGAAATCGACGGTGCTGCGGTACTGGGCTTGGAGGATAAAGAAACGAATCGTCATCGGGCTGTAAGGCTGTGCGAGCATCTCCTCGCCTTTTGCATTCTTATGACTGCCCTTGAAGAACTCGTCGAGGGTGATGAAGTTTCCCAACGACTTACCCATCTTCTGTCCGGCGATGGTAATCATGTTGTTATGCATCCAATAGCGCACCGGAGCCTTGCCGTTTGCCGCCATCGACTGCGCTATCTCCGACTCATGGTGCGGGAACTGCAGGTCGAGGCCGCCGCCGTGTATGTCGAACTCCTCGCCGAGGTATTTGCAGCCCATTGCGGAGCATTCCATGTGCCATCCCGGAAAGCCGTCGCTCCACGGCGAAGGCCAACGCATGATGTGCTTCGGATCGGCTTTCTTCCACAAAGCGAAGTCGATAGGATTATGCTTCTCGCTCTGTCCAGCCAGCTCGCGAGTGTTGTTAATCATCTCATCGATATTTCTTCCCGAGAGGATACCGTAGTGATATTTCTCGTTGTATTTCTTGATATCGAAATAAACCGAGCCGTTCTCGATATATGCGAAGCCAGCGTCGAGAATCTTCTGAATCATCGCGATTTGCTCGATGATATGACCTGATGCATGCGGCTCGATAGAAGGACGCAAAACATTCAGCTTATCCATCGCCTGATGGTATCTAAACGTGTAGTATTGAGCGACTTCCATCGGCTCGAGGTCCTCGAGACGAGCCTTCTTCGCAATCTTATCCTCGCCTTCGTCGGCATCATGTTCGAGATGTCCCACGTCGGTGATGTTACGCACGTAACGCACCTTATAGCCAAGATGCTTCAGATAGCGGAACACGAGGTCGAAAGTGATTGCCGGGCGCGCGTGGCCGAGGTGAGCGTCGCCATAGACGGTCGGACCGCAGACGTACATCCCCACATGACCTTCGTGAATCGGTTTGAAAGGCTGCTTCATGCGAGCCAGGCTGTTGTAGATATATAAAGCATCCATTTGCGAAATTTTTACAATTATTTGCAAAATTACAAAATAAAGTGTTTTGAAATTAAAAAAAATCATTATTTTTGTAGCCGTTAAATTTAATTTTATGAAAAAACATCTATTATTAATCATCGCGACGTTGACAATGAGTCTTTCGATAGCGGCTCAAAACGTCATCTCTTTGGAAAAACCAGAAGTTTCCACAGAAAAAGAAGGCTGGACAGGCAACCAAAAGGTCAGTTTGTTTGTAAGATTGCAAGACTCTGAATTTGTAATCGCTCCGTATGCCATTGACTCCACCTTAAGTGGAATCATGACAAAGGTGAAGTTTTATCGGAATCCGTATCAAGACTACAATACCAATTCATACGCTGTTAAGATTTACGAAAACATTGATTTGCAATTAGTTGACCCAATACAAGACCTTTACGACAGCAGTTCGTGCGGCGACTTGGTTTACGAACAGCCATTCATTTGCGACGGCACCGGTTGGCAAGAAATCGAGTTGGAAACGCCATACGAGTTGCCGGAAGGCGATTTCTGGGTCTCAATCAGGATTAACGGCATGGGGACGGTGGTCATCGGCGACGAGGCGAACGCTGTCGAGGGCGAATATTTTTATCTTGACATGTTGAATTACACATATTATTGGCGTCACACATATTTCGATGCCTCGGCAGGTCATTTGTTGTTTAGTTGCGGCATGGCGATTTACACCGAAGACAACACACAAAGTAGCGACGAAATCAACGTTGCGGCTTTCAAGGCATATCCAAATCCCGCCAACGACATTTTGACCGTCGAAGCCGACGCCATGCAAGAAATCGAGATTTTCGACAACATCGGGCGCAAGATTTTCAGCAAAACGACCGACTGCCAGCAGGAAAAAATCGATTTGAGCGGTTTCCCGAAAGGAATTTATGTTGTAAAAGTGGTGACAGAAAACGGCGTTGGCGAGAAGAAAGTGGTGGTTGATTGAAAAAATGTTTGTATTTGCAGGTGTGAAAATGATAAAATCCTAAAGTAAGAAACAGAAAAAGATAAAAACCGAGACATATATTAGATAGCGTTTGTGGCTGTTTTTTTTGTTGTCTCGTCAAATCAATTCAATCATTAATATTATTAAAAGTTGCGCCCGACACGGATTAGGGATGACAACATGATAACAATTGCTGAAGCCAACGTTGTATTAGGACATCTGCCGAATGAATTCGATTCGCATGATTTTATTGAAAAGTACATATCTCTTTATGAAAGACCTTATGTAAACATGCTTGTAGAAAAAATTGACAATCAGGGAATATTTCAAACAGTCAATTCAATGATTGCCAGATTTATCGAAGACAATAAAACAGGACTGGGGGTAACAAAAGATGAAAGGATTAAATCACAAAATGTCAAAGGTAATTATACTGAAAATCAAAAATGGATAAAAAAGAATTATAATAGTTGAAACAAAATATGCAAGTGATTTAATAACAATCGGAAATCCCACAGTATTCAAGGCTTATGTCTTTACTGATAAACCTTGTAACCTATAGGTATGCACTATTAATGATTGTAAAAAATTTTCAGAAGAAGACTTAATATTTATTAAAAGCAACCCGGAGAGGAAATCATATAGATCTTCTAAAATATTTACAAATCAAGAGAAAGCATCATTAAAAAAAGAGGAATAATAATTTTCCTCTTTTTTTAATTTTCTTCGTCCACTTGGAATTTGTATTAAATTTTGAATTAGATTTAAAACCATTATCTTGGGATTTTTTTTACGGAAACAAACTAAAAACAGCACACGACTAAAAACTAATATCTTTAGCACTTTTTATAACCATTATAATTTTTGTATTATTCCGATTTTGAAATATATTATATTGATTTACAATTTTTTATTGTTTTTGCAGCGAAATAAACTAATAATAGTACGGATAAATAAACTAACAGAAGTACGATTATAAAAACTAATTAAAACAATGGCTAATATACAAGAAAAAATAGCAGAATCATTGTCGGTTTTGAAGAATTACCAAGACAGGCATGGCGACAACCTCGTGATTAAAGGTGCGGCGACATTGGGTAAGATTCATACACAACACCTTGTTGACACCGGTTATCTGAGGATGGTCATCAAGGGATGGTATATCACGTCGTTTCCAGGAAATGATGGCGATTCAACGGTTTGGCATGTTTCATATTGGCCTTTTGTAGTCTCGTATCTCAACGACAAATTCGGCGACAGATGGTGCATGAACACCGAAACGTCATTGTACATCTACAGCGGAAAGACTGTCGCACCAAAACAATTGATTATCAGAGCAGAAAAAGGAAACAACAACGTCCTAAAACTCCCATTTGGCACTTCGTTGGTAGATATCAAGGCGAGCATTTCCGAAAACACAGTAAAATTTCCGCCTTTCGGAATAACATTGTACTCAATTGAAGAAGCTCTACTGATGGCTTCACCAGATTATTTCAGAAAAAACATAGTCGAAGCACAGACTTGTCTCTCGACGATAAAAGACGCATCGCAGATTCTGAAAATCGCCATTGACAAAGGAAACACTTCTCGTGCAGGACATATTGCGGGCGCATTCAGGGCTATCGGCAAAACCGATTTGGCCGACAATATCATCACAACAATGAAAAATGTAGGTTACGAAATCCGCGAAGAAAATCCATTCGAAGAAAATATCAGTGTTTCATTACCAGACACTTCACCTTATTCTTCAAGAATCAGACTGATGTGGGCAAGAATGCGCGAGACAATCATCTATTTAGTCAAGAAAAACAAGTTGTCGCCTAAAAAACGGACTATCGAGGAGATTTTCTTCATGATGGAAAATCTATACAAAAAAGACAGCTACAACTCGTTATCGATTGAAGGATATAAAGTTGCAGAGGAATTGCTCGAAAAAGTCAGAAGTGGAAAATGGAATCACGAAAGCGACGAGAAGGACGGAAACAGAAGAGACGCTTTGGTTGCGAGAGGATATTATCAAGCATATCAATCACTTAAGGAATCTGTCAAAACAATTTTGGATGGAAAATCTGCCGGAAAAGTTTACGTTTCAGACCATGACAAATGGCATTTTCAACTGTTTGGGCCATGCGTACAAGCCGGAATTATAAAAGCCACCGATTTAATTGGCCATCGCACGCATCAGGTTTATATTAAAAACTCCATGCACGTGCCTCTCAACCCTGCTGCGGTTTTGGATGCAATGTCAACTTTAAACGATTTGATGGAACACGAACCAGATGCCATTGTCAGGGCAATTTTGGGACATTTCATCTTCGTTTACATCCATCCTTATATGGACGGAAATGGTCGCACAGCGCGTTTTGTCATGAACATCCAGCTCATCACTGACGGCTTCGATTGGGTTGTAATACCTGTCGAGAAGCGAGACGAGTATATGAAAGCCCTTGAAAAAGCGGGCGTTGACGACGACATTACCGATTTCTGCCAATTTGTTTTATCTTTTTTAAAAAATTAAATAAAAAAGCAAGAAAATCGATACAATTTCCCAAAGCTTTTTGTATCTTTGCAGCCAAAGAAAAATTTTAAAACTACATATTATGTACACAAACTTTCAAGAGTATCTGAAGAAGGAGTTGGCTCAGATTGAAGCCGATGGCCTCTATAAAAACGAACGTATAATCGAGAGTCCACAAGGCGCTGAAATCCTTGTAAAGGGCAAGAAATGCCTGAACTTCTGCGCGAACAACTATCTCGGGCTTGGCAACAATCCGGAGCTCATCGCGGCGGCGAAGAAAGGCATGGACGAGCGCGGTTTCGGAATGGCATCAGTGCGTTTCATCTGCGGCTGCCAGGACCTCCACAAGAAACTCGAGCAGAAAATCGCCGAGTTCTTCGGTACTGAAGACACCATATTATACGCAGCCTGCTTCGACGCCAACGGCGGTGTGTTCGAGCCATTGCTCAACGAGCAGGACGCCATCATCAGCGACGCTTTGAACCACGCTTCCATCATCGACGGCGTGCGTCTCTGCAAGGCACAGCGTTTCCGCTACGCCAACGCCGACATGGCCGACCTCGAGAAACAGCTCCAGGACGCACAGAAATGCCGTTTCCGCCTCATCGTGACCGACGGCGTGTTCTCGATGGACGGCAACGTCTGCCCTCTCGACAAGATTTACGAGCTCGCACAGAAATACAACGCCATGGTGATGGTTGACGAGAGCCACTCGGCAGGCGTGGTAGGCAAGACAGGCCGCGGCGTGACAGAGCGTTACAACCTCCGTGGCAAAATCGAGATTCTCACCGGCACACTCGGCAAGGCATTCGGCGGCGCCATGGGCGGCTTCACCACAGGCAAGAAAGAAATCATCGACATGTTGCGCCAGCGCTCACGTCCTTACCTCTTCTCCAACTCGATGGCACCGGGCCTCGTGGCAGCAGGCATCCGCATGTTCGAGATGATGACAGAGACCAACGAACTTCAGGACAAGCTTCACGCCAACACCGAATACTTCATCAAGGAGATGCTCGCCAAGGGCTTCGACTGCAAACCGTCGGAGTCGGCAATATGCGCCGTGATGCTCTACGACGCTCCTCTCTCACAGAAGTTCGCCGCCAAGATGCAGGAAGAAGGCATCTTCGTGACCGGTTTCTACTACCCTGTCGTCCCTAAAGGCCAGGCCCGTATCCGCGTCCAGATTTCAGCGGCACACGAGAAAGAACATCTTGACAAGTGCATTGATGCATTCGTCAAAATCGGCAAGGAATTGGGTGTTATAAAATAAACTCATGTAGGGACAAGGCATGCCTTGTCCCTGCATGATGAGATTAAAAAGATTTTAAAATGAAAAAGATATTAATCATTGGTTCCGGCGGTCAGATCGGAACAGAATTGGTGAAAAAGCTCCGCGCCACATACGGCAACCAGAATGTGGTGGCATCGGATCTCCGCCCTTTGACAGGCGAGATTGCGGAAAGCGGTCCATTTGAGAGAATCGACTCGACACAGATGATGCAGATTGTCGAGGTGGTCAAGAAATATAACATAGACACAATTTATAACCTCGCGGCGATACTATCGGCGACAGCAGAGAAGAACCCGATGTTAGGTTGGAACGTGGGCATCGGCTCGTTGGTGAACTGCCTCGAGGTGGCACGCGTGTTCAACTGCGCCGTGTTCACCCCTTCGTCAATCGGTGCTTTTGGCGCCAGCACGCCGCACGACAACACACCACAGGACACCATACAGCGTCCCAACACCATCTACGGTGTGACCAAGGTCACCGGAGAGCTTTTGAGCGACTATTATTTCACTCGTTTCGGCGTTGACACACGTTCAGTGCGTTTCCCCGGCTTGATTTCGAACCTGACACTGCCTGGCGGAGGCACCACCGACTACGCCGTCGAGATTTACTATGCGGCTGTGAAGGGCGAGAAGTTCTACTGCCCAATCAGCAAAGGCACCTACATGGATATGATGTACATGCCTGACGCCCTCGACGCCATGGTTGACATTATGGAAGCCGACCCGAGCAAACTGGTGCACCGAAACTCATTCAACGTCACAGCGATGAGTTTCGACCCGGAAATCATCTACAATGTCATCAAGAAGCACTATCCGAAGTTCGAGATGGAATACAAGTTCGACCCGATTCGCCAAGCTATCGCCGACAGCTGGCCGAACAAGATGGACGACAGCTGCGCCCGCAACGAGTGGGGCTGGAATCCGAAGTACGACCTCGACAAGATGACAGTCGATATGATCGAGACGTTGAAGAAGAAACTTCTGTAGTCTCACTACCAGACACTTAAAAGCGCGCCTGACGGCGCGCTTTTTTTCTGCCTTGCCTTGACTTTGTTGCCTCACACGGCGCCGTGCACACTCTGTAACACCCCACACTACGCTACGCTTCGTGCGGGGATAATAGGATGGCGTGCCGGAGGCACGCTACTTCGAGTCGTCAAAGACGTACTGCGAGTCAAAGTACTGCATGTTTTCCTGCAAAAACGCAAAATATTCATCAGCAAAAGATTTCTTGCGATGATGCTCCTTCTGCTTCTTGATGTAATTGACAATCATGTCTTTATCACGATAACTATAACTAAAACCGGCATATTCATGGGTCCAGCCTTTGAAATCAGGGAAATGATGGTTCGCTTTAAGCCACTTGCTGGTTGCTGTCTTGACTCGTTGCGCGAACTCGGCAAGAGACATGGTTGATGGCAATGACACAAAAACGTGAACATGGTCTGGCATCCCACCTATGCGATAGGTCTGACAGCGCAGGTTTTTGGCGATTCCATAAATGTAAGCATACAGTTCACTTTCATGTTCTTCATTTATTGTCGGTTCGCTTCGATATGTGCGAAACACAATGTGATAATAAGATGTGGTGTAACTCATGATTGTATAATTTACATTGTTCAAAAAGTTTTTAAATTTTGCTTTTGAGATACATTATTGGTGCAAATTTACGAAAAAAACGGATTAAAAATATCAGATACAAAAGTTTCCGCTATTTTTTTGTTTTTAAAATATTTTGTATATTTGCAGCGACATAAATGCGGTTTTTGCCGCAACTTATTGAAATATCGAAGCGTTATGCTCTCTTGTCAGTGAAAACGTAGGAAATTTTCATTGAATAAATAGACTAAGAGTGTATGATGGCTATGCGTATATGCGTGGGCTGTAATCATTTCCGTCTATTTATGTTTCCTACGACCTTCACTGAGGAGCATGGCATACAGTACCACGCTTCTTTTGTGTATAAGTCCTTATTGGTACTGGAAGGGCAAAATAGTTGCACCCGACACGAAATCAGGGTTTATGTTATGAAAATAAAAAACCTCTTTCTCTTAGCATTTGTCATTATGCTAACATCGTGTTCATCAATGTTTATGATAACAACATATGATGTAGAATTAAAACATGTTGAAGTTCCATTGGATGTTAAAGAACAATTTGGCGAGTCAAAAATTATGACTCTGTCAGAAAATGAAATAACGAAATATACATATGAAGATGATTATGTAGCTTTTACATGGTTTGTTTCTTCTACTCAATTCAATTTCTCGTTAAGAAATAAAACGACTCATTCCATCAAAATTCCATGGGATGAAATAGCGTATATCAATCCTAATGGACAATCAATGAGAGTAATTCATAGTGGAATTAAACTTATTGACAGAAATAATGCACAAGCTCCATCTGTAGTAGCAAAAAACTCCACATTAGATGATATATTAATTCCTTCAGATCATATTTACTATGTATCTGGTCAATATGGAGGATGGAGGGAAAAGAATTTATTCGGGAGATACGATTCCCAAGAAGAAGCTAATACAAGCAAGTATAAAGGTGCAACCGTATCAATAGTTTTTCCGATTATAATTGAAAATATTACTAATGAATATACATTCCAGTTTGAAGTAAAGGATATAATAGTCAAATAATTTTTAGCGTGCCATCAGGTACGCTCTTTTATTTCAAAAAATATTCACTTTTTTGTGAATATATATAAATATTTTGTATCTTTGCAACGCTAAAATTTATGATTATGCGAGTTTTATTTGAGAAGGATTATTTGGAAAGGCTTTATATAAAAGGAGATAGCGGAGAGAAAAAACATCGTTTTCAACCTCAGATTGTAAAGAAATATATACAAATTGTCAATTTGATGATTGATTCACCGAATGTATTATCATTGGCAAAATATAATTCTTTGAGATATGAAAAACTGGTTGGCGACAAAGACGGTTTGTCATCAGTAAGAGTAAATGATCAATACAGGGTTGAATTTCAAGAACTCACAGTAGGTGATGAAACAATCGCAACAATTGTAAATATAACAGACTTAAGCAACCATTATAAATAAGAATATGAACACCATGGAAGCAAATAAATTAGAACCATTCATCCCGACACATCCTGGTGAAGTGATTAAGGATGAGATTGAATATCGTGGCATTTCGCAACGTGCTTTGGCGATGCAGATTGGAGTGTCATACACTCAACTTAATGAGATTTTAAATGGCAAAAGAGCATTGAATACTGAAATGGCATTATTAATTTGTGCTGCTCTTGACCTTGATGCAGAGCCTTTGTTGGCGATGCAGACTCACTATGACATGATATGTGCGCGTCGCAACTCGACATTTGCGATGAAATTAAACTCTATTCGTAAAATAGCCGCTGTATTATAGCCACCTTCCCATGACCGCACTACTTCCATTATTTCTGCTAATTCTTGGCTTCGCCGCTCTTATACTCGGTGCCAATTGGCTTGTAAACGGGGCTATCAGTGTGGGCGTGAAAGCCAAGTTGTCACCGCTCATCATCGGATTGACCATTGTGGCGTTCGGCACGTCGCTGCCCGAACTGATTGTGAACATCTTTTCGTGTATCAAAGGAAGCCCCGGAGTGGCAATCGGAAATATCATCGGAAGCAACACCATGAATATTTTGCTCATTTTAGGCACAAGTTCGATGATTTACCCTATCGAGGTGAGCAGAATTTCGATAAGACGAGATATTCCCGCAGGTTTCGTCGCCACTTTGGCAATAACGCTTATGGCAAACGACTTCTTCAGAGGAACCTCAGGAACAATCAACTGGGTGGAAGGAATAGTGCTGCTGATGATGGGATTCGGTTATCTTTGGCTTACTTTTAAAAAGAGTTCAGAAACCTCGGATTTATCAGATACTTCAGAAGACTTGGAGACACTACAATCTTTGCCTTGGGGCAAGACCATATTCCAACTCGTTTTCGGAATCATCGGATTGTATATCGGAGGTGAGCTGGTTTCAAAAAACGCCCAGTTTTTGGCTATCGACTGGGGCATGAGCGAAGGCACCGTGGGACTGACAGTGGTTGCCACCGCCACTTCCCTACCCGAACTCATCACCTCGATAGTGGCGGCATTAAAGAAGAACTCAGCCATCGCCATCGGCAATGTATTGGGATCCAACATCTTGAATATCTTTATAGTACTCGGTGTGAGCGCGTTGATTACGCCTTTGCCGTTCGATACGAAGATGAATCAGCAGCTGCTGATATTGTTTGCCTCCAACGCCATCATGCTGACAACGGTTTTCACCGGGAAAAGCAGAAAAATCTCGCGTTTCGAGGGGGCTGTTCTCACCCTCGGCTACGTCGCGTTTATTTTATTTAGCCTCTACTACTAATACATTATTATTATTAAGACGCACCCTCAACCAACGCTTAATCTGGTCTTTAAGAGCATCGCTTATCGGCTCAACACCAGATACAAACACCACGATTTGCTCTGTTTCCATCTCTGTCTGCACATCAACAGCCAAGCCACGGGTGATACTCACATTGGTTATATCGGGATGTTGGGCAAACAACTCCTGCGCAATCAAGCCTATCGGGAGCTTCTTTTCTTTATAAGCTTTTAGATGGGCATTCAGTTTGACGATGCTATCGTTCAACACCTTGATTTGCTTGTTGGTATGTTCATAAAAACTTTGCATTATCTTGGTTTCCGAGATATTCTCTCTAACTATCGTGGCATCTTCATGGATAACGATCTGATTTCGCGTGATACCGAAATTTTCCGCATCGTT
The DNA here is from genome assembly GCA_900542475.1 of uncultured Bacteroidota bacterium. Classification (GTDB taxonomy): domain Bacteria; phylum Bacteroidota; class Bacteroidia; order Bacteroidales; family F082; genus Limimorpha. The sequence goes on along the minus strand of UQNO01000024.1, from coordinate 16,231 downwards.
GAACAGAATCTCTTTCGATTCATCAGACAGCACCTCTCCCGCCACAAACAACTCTATCGTAGAATGCTTTCTTGAATAATTCGTTTTATGATCGTAAACAAAACTCTTCCCCATATTTTTGTTTTTCTGAACAAGCCGAGCCGCATGAATCTTAAAGTTATTCTCTTTGACCACGTTGATAGCCGTCCAGATACTTGGCAGAATAATAACCGTAAGAATGATGGCATACCAACTCTTCGACAGACCTTTATGTCTTTCGCTATCTTCTTTTATTATTGGGAATTTAAAGAATTTCACAGCGAGGAAAGTGGCGAGTGCGATGAAAATTGCGTTAATAAGGAAAAGATACAAGGCGCCACACACGAAAACGATATTAAGCCTTGAGATGCCGTAGCCTATGGTGCATAATGGCGGCATGAGCGCCGTGGCGATAGCCACACCTGAAATAACGGTGCCTTTTTCCTTGCGTGAAGTTTCAAGAATACCGGCAAAACCGCCAAACAACGCTATCAACACATCATAAATGGTAGGATAAGTGCGCGCCAACAATTCCGACGGGTTCTCCAATGTCAGAGGGCTGAGGAGGAAGAATACCGATGATGCCAAAATACTGATAGACACCATGATAGCGAAGTTTTTAAGTGAATTTTTCAACAATTCACTGTCTTCAGTACCGAGACCCAGCCCCAGACCCAAGATAGGTCCCATGACAGGTGACACCAACATGGCGCCGATAATGACTGGAATGGAGTTGACGTTCAAACCCACGGAAGCTATGACGATAGCACACGCCAAAATTATCACGTTAGGACCCCTGAACGCAATGTTGCTTCGTATAGAACTGTCGGCCGTTTCATAATCAACATGTTCTCTTACATTGATGATTGCAGCCAATTTACGCAAATATCTGTTCATAATTGTATAGTTTATCATAATATTATCTCACCCAAACTTGAGTGCGTCCGAGCCAGCCTCTTTTATCCAAAGAACCTCTGACTATCAACGTGTTATTGTTTGCATTATAAGATATCTTTCCATAATATGTTTTATCTTCATGCGGTTCAAAAAGCGTGCCGCCGACCAGCTTGCCTTCTTCCAATCTGAAATCCTTCACAAGAATCAAGCCAATATATTGAGGTTCGAACAGTTCCTTGCCTTTTTCATAAACATGTGTTGTTTTACCGTAATACAAACCGTTGTCGCCTTTATAGAACTCGATAACAGCCTCTGTTTCCCCTGTTTTGTCGTTTATTGTTCGCCATTCGCCCAAAATCTTGTCGATTTGAGCATTGGAAATCAATGTGACGACGAGAAACAAAACCGTTAAAAAAATCTTTTTCATTTAATCTGTAAAATTTTATTTTTCATACAACAAGTTTTCTATCACCACAGGAAAGTTCTCTTGTTCCAACACATGGATTTTAGCCGCCACATCGTCGGGTGTGTCTGTTTCAGCGACAGCCACTTTCTTTTGAAATATAACATCTCCGCTGTCGTAGCATTCATTCACGTAATGTATCGTGATGCCCGATTCTTTCTCATGAGCGGCGACCACCGCCTCGTGCACATGGTGTCCGTAAAAACCTTTTCCTCCATATTTCGGCAGCAAAGCCGGGTGGATATTGATGATTTTATTAGGGAAGGCGTCGATAAGATGCTGGGGGACAAGCCACAAAAAGCCCGCCAGGACTATCAAATCCACATTCAAGGCTTTCAACTCTTCCGAGAACGCCTTGTCGTTAAACCGCCGACGGTCAATCACCATCAATTTAATGCCGAGATTTTCGGCACGCCGATTAGCATACGCGTCTTTGTTATTGCTCACCACGCACGCTATCTCAACATCCGGATTCGGAGCAAAATACTCGGCTATCCTCTGCAAGTTGGTACCGCCGCCCGATACAAATATCGCCAATCTCTTCATAATCAATCCACATTATCATGAAGGAAGGAGTTTTCCTCACGCAAGCCCGACTTTTTGTCAACAGAATAACGCGATACCTCTTTGTCGTCATTCGCCAAGTTTATACCCATGCGTGTATATGCCGGGATATTCTCAAGGTTTTCAAGATTTGTCTGGCTTTTGAAATCAGTGTTGAACGACATGAAACGCTGGCGACGGAGCATCTCTCTCTGGTCGGGCTGCTTGGTCTTAACAGGTTTTGTCTCCACTTTCATCGCTGTAGCGGCCTGATTGTCAGACATATTTTTAAAACCCGGAATATCTATATCGTCATCATCTGAAGCGAAAGGATTGTCGAATCTCTTCACCGATGGTGCTGATGTCCCGTTGTCGCGAGTCTGTCCGGTGTCGATTTTTTTCACTATGATACCGCTGTCTCTGTCACCATCATAATCTTCGTCATGTTTTTTCTCATGAACTTTGACATCGTCATACAGTTCATAACGTTTCTTTGGTTGAGTGGTGTCCTGGCCACCTTGTTTCGGTTCAACAATTTGCCGAGTCTTGTCTTCGTCGTGTTTGATTATCACTTTAATCTCTTCTTCCGTCGATTTTTCCTCTTTCTCTTCGGCGAAGTCAATTCTGACCGGAGGTCTGACTATCTCTGTCTTCAGTTTATTATCTGCGAAGGTATGTTTTTTAGGTTCTTCTATTTTTTCCAAGATTTCGCCGAAGCCTGTTGCTATCAAGGTGACACGCAGTCCGTTCTCGAGCGACATATCCTCGCCGTTACCCCAGATAATCTCGGCGACTTTACCTGTGGCTTCCTGCACATATTCGTTAATTTCCGTCACTTCGTCGAGTCTCACCTCTTCGGTTCCCGAGGTGATATAGACCAAGATATTTTTTGCTCCGGTGATGTCGGAGTCGTCGAGCAAAGGCGAGTGCACTGCCTCTTCCACGGCGCGCATGGCTCTGTCTTCGCCCACGGCGTAACCCGAGCCCATGATAGCTTTGCCGCTATTGCGCATGACGTTGTTGACATCTTCGAAGTCAACATTGACATAGCCAGTAACGGTGATGATTTCGGCAATACCTTTAGCTGCGATTTTCAACACATCGTCCGCCATCTTGAATGCCTCGGTGAGTTTCATGTTGCCGTATTCCTCGCGCAGTTTGTCGTTGCTGATGACGAGCAGGGCGTCGACATTTTTACGAAGTTCGGCTATACCCTCCTGTGCTTGTTGTTGACGGCGTTTGCCCTCGAAGCTGAACGGCAGTGTGACGATGCCGACTGTGAGGATTCCGAGTTCTCGTGATATTTTCGCCACCACGGGTGCGGCTCCTGTGCCTGTGCCGCCGCCCATACCGGCTGTGATAAACAGCATCTTGGTGTCATGCTGAAGCATCTCGCGAATCTTGTCTTCCGTCTGCTCCGCTGCTTTGCGGCCCTCGGCGGGGACGTTGCCGGCACCAAGAGCGTGGTCACCTATATGCAGTTTGTTCTCGACAGGGCTCTTCTGCAAAGCCTGGTCGTCGGTGTTGCAAAGAATGAAGTCAACACCGGTAATACCATCCGAAAACATGTGCGTAACGGCATTGCTGCCGCCGCCGCCGACACCCATCACCTTGATAATGTTGGGTTTTTCTTCCGGCACGTCAAATCTTACCAAATCAGTCATTGTATATTGTTTTAGTTATCAAGATTCTCATTTTCTATTTCATCATCTCTAAGGAATTTGCCGGCGAATGTCGTGATGATACGCTGTCCCCAGCGGCCGAACAGTCCGCCGCCTTTGTTAGTGCCATCAGCGTTGTTGTCATCTGTCGCCTTAAGGCCTTCCTGTTCCATCACAAACACATTCTTCTCGCCGTTTTTTTCCACAGACTGACCGTGTTTGAGAGCGTTCTCGTAACGGGCGATGCCTTCTATCACGAGACCTACGCCTGTTGAATACATCGGGCTGGCGAGTTCCTCCGCCGTGTCGTTTGCGAGATATTCGTTAGGATAGCCGATACGCACGTCGAGACCTGTCTTAAACGCAGCCAGTTGCTGGATATGCTGCATCATGGCACCGCCACCTGTGAGGACGATACCCGCGATGAGTTTATGTTCGCTGTTGACTTTCTGAATCTCGTTATTCACGATGTCGAAAATCTCACTGAGGCGTGCCTGAATGATTGAGGCCAAGGTCCTGAACGATATTTCCTTGGGCTCTCTTCCTCTGATACCCGGTATTGACACCACCTCGTCGTCGCGGTTTTCACTTGCCACAGCCGAGCCGAACTTCACCTTTATCTCTTCAGCGTGTTTCTTGATAATCGAGCAGCCTTGGCGGATATCCTCTGTGATGACATTGCCACCGAAAGGAATAACGGCTGTATGATAGATAATATTGTCATAGAAGATGGCTATATCTGTTGTGCCGCCGCCTATATCGACGAGCGCCACTCCCGCCTCTTTCTCATCGTCGTCAAGCACCGCCTCCGCCGAAGCGATGGGCTCAAGTATCATGTGCTCCATCTCAAGACCGGCCTGTTTGATGCATGTCACAATGTTGCGCGCCGCCGCCACCTGTCCGATGATGACATGGAAATTCGCCTCGAGCTTGCTTCCCAACATGCCTTGTGGATGACGTATGCCCATCTCGTCATCGACGATATATTCCTGTGGAATGACATCGATAATCTCCTCTCCCGGCGTCATGCCGAGCTTGAACACGTCTTGTCTTAACTTATCGATTTCCTCCTCTTTAATCTCCACATTAGGATTGTCTCGCATCAACACGCCGCGGTGCTGTACACTTCTGATGTGATGGCCTGCAATGCCAACGTTCACTGTTTTAATGTCAACATTCGACTGCTCGGAAGCCATATCAACAGCTCTACGGATAGCGTTGACAGTGTCTTCAATGTTAAAAACCATGCCGCGCTTAACACCCGTCGATTCCGTTTTTCCATAACCACGAATGACAATTTTACCATTCTCAACTTTTTCGCCCACGAAGCAGGCGATTTTTGTAGTGCCTATGTCAAGACCTACGATATACACAGGATTACTCATTATTTTTTAGTTTTATTTCTCGTACAAACAACTTGATTTTCAAAATTGAAATTTATCTTGCTGTAGTTCCTCAATTCAGGAGAACCTTGCATCTGCTCAAAAAAACACTGCATATTCCTCAATTTCACGTCGGCGTTTTCGCCATCGCCCAATATCACCGTCAAATCGACATTATTCATCACAAGCTCATAGTTTTTGCCGTCATAATACACTTGCTTGACGCAACATCTTGAATATGAATTATCGAGAACGCTTTTCATCACCTCGTAAATCTTCGGCAGCTCTTTTTTCGTAATATTTCCGCTCGCTATCGGCAGATGCGCTGAAAACCCATGTTTCGGAGGATAGGCATTGCCGTCTTCATCAAGATACACCGAGCTTCCGTCTTTAAAGTAAACACGCATAATCGGCTGACACTCGACGATATTCACCACCATCACTTCATCTAAAGTGATATTGGCGTCGGTATAGACAGCCCATGGTATAGAATTGAGATAATTTCTCACGCTATCCATCGGAATCATGGTAATATCTGTATTATGCACAGTATCACAGATACTCATAATCTTCTGATATTCAACGTCTTTATCGATAAAACCATGTTCATAGGCACTATTAAGATTGAGTTCGACACCTTTAAGCGGATGAGCGACATGTTCCTTGTGAGTAAAATACCACAGACAGGCAATCGCAGCGATTGTCAGCACCCATACCGATATTTTGAGGAACTTTTTCATTTTTTAAACATCATTTCTATCTGTGGCACGAAGCGGTCGATGTCACCTGCCCCCACTGTCATGACCAACTCCGGATCATTGTCTTTTATTGTTTTAAGCAGATCTTCTTTTGAACTCAACATCTTGTTTTTCGATGTTATTTTCCCAAGAAGCGCCGTTGACGTGACACCTTTCATAGGCTGTTCGCGAGCCGGATATATATCAAGCAGTATCACTCTGTCAGCAAGAGAAAGGCTTTCCGCGAAGCCAGCCATGAAATCACGTGTTCTGGAGTACAGATGCGGTTGGAACACCACTGTCAGCTCTTTGTCGGGGAAGGCTTTACGCGCTGACAGCAATGCCGCTTTAATTTCTTCAGGATGGTGCGCGTAATCGTCAATATAGACATGTCGCCCGTCGTTCACTCTTATATCGAAACGGCGTTGCACTCCCTTGAATGTCGCCATACCTTTTTTAATATCATCTTCATTCACGCCGAGGCAGGAGCACATTATTATTGCCGCCAAGGCGTTTTGCACGTTGTGGTCGCCATAAAGAGACATTTTTATTTCTCGCAGAGCGCGCAGGCCGCATAAATCCTCATGGGATTCCACAAGTTTTTTCTCATCGATTTTTACAGAGAAACAAGTTTCTCCTTCGATTATTCGGATATTCTCGGCCATCACATCAGCGTTTTCAAGGCCGTAAGTGATATGTTTCTTTTCAGTCTCAATCGGCAGTTTCTCATGATATATCACGAGGCCGTCGTCATCGGTCTTGCTCACGAACTCGTTGAAGCCTTCGACAAGGTGATGATAATCACCATAAATATCAAGATGGTCGGCATCAATCGAAGTCACTACGCTGATATAAGGCGACAGTCTCAAGAACGAGCGGTCAAACTCGTCGGCTTCCATCACCACAAATTCGTCTTTATCCTCGCCTATCACGACATTACTGTCGATATTGCGCGCTATTCCTCCAATAAAAGCAGACAGTCTTTTTTTTGCTGTCATGAGGATATGTGTCACAAGTGCCGTTGTGGTTGTCTTTCCGTGTGTTCCCGACACCGCGAGTGTTTTATGCTTACGCGACAGCATTCCCAAGACTTCGGAACGTTTTATTATCTTGACGTTTTTCTCACGAAGATAATTGAGTTCCAATGAGTTATCAGGTATTGCCGGGGTTACGACCACAAGTTCAATATTTTCAGGGACAAGGTTCGGGTCGTCAACATAATGAATTTCCATGCCTTCGTTTTCGAGATGAAGTGTCAGTGGCGACCGGGTACGGTCGTAACCCGCCACTTCATAGCCTTTGGCCTTGAAATATTTAGCCAGGGCGCTCATTCCGATACCTCCGATTCCTAAGAAATACAACATATCTTATCTATTTCATTCACAATATCTTCAGCTGCGTTAGGTCTTGCAAATTTAGCAATATTTTTTTGCATTTCGCAAATTTTTTCTTTATCTTTCAACAAATCAAAAACTGTTGGCAGAAGTTTCTCTTGTGTCTCGTCGTTTTTAACCATTATCGCGGCGTTTTTATCCACCAGGCTTTGAGCGTTTTTGGTCTGATGGTCTTCCGCCGCTGTCGGGAGCGGGACGAAGACCACGGCTTTTGCCACCAATGAAAGTTCGGATATCGACATGGCGCCGGCGCGTGACACCACCACAGTGGCACAAGCGTAGGCAAGGTCCATCTTGTCAATAAACACTATTGGTTTTACCTTATCCTCAAGACCAAGGTCTGCTATCTCTTTCTTTGCCTGCTCCACATAATGCTTTCCTGTCTGCCAAATCAATTGATAATCAACATCTTTAAACATAGCGAGTTTTGCAGAGACCCCTTTGTTGACACCCAGTGCGCCTTGGCTGCCACCCACGAGCAATATTATTGGTTTTTGAGGGTCGAGACCAAAGAACCTTGCGCCTTCGTCATGTTTTCCTTCCACCGACACCACGTTGTTTCTCAACGGGTTACCTGTCATGACGATTTTCTCCGCCGGGAACCATCTCTCCATATTCTCGTATGCGACGCATATTTTCGCCGCTTTAGGGGCCACGATTTTGTTTGTCACCCCCGGGAAGGAGTTTTGTTCTTGAATAACGACGGGGATTCCGAGCGAAGTAGCCTTACGCATCGTAGGCCCGCTTGCGAAACCACCGACACCGACCACCACATCAGGCTTGAATCTCTTAAGTATTCCCCTCGCCTTGCACAAGCTGCTTATCAACTTAAACGGGAAACTCAAGTTATCTAACGACAGTTCGCGTTTAAACCCGCTAATCCACAGTCCTTCAATAGGGTATCCTGCCTGCGGCACTCGTTCCATCTCCATTTTGCCTTTTGCTCCCACGAACAAAATCTCGGCGTCTGGATGACGACGTTTGAATGCGTCGGCAATGGCAATGGCCGGAAAGACATGTCCTCCTGTGCCTCCACCGCTAACTATCAGCCTTGGCGACTTCGATTTCAGCGTCTCTTTCATCGTTATTAACTTTATCAATTTCCTTTGTCACACTAATAATTATTCCTATGGAAAGTCCAGTAAAGAGCAAGGATGTGCCTCCCATGCTGACGAAAGGAAGCGGCTGCCCTGTCACCGGGAACAGTCCCACAGCGACCCCCATGTTGACCATGGCCTGCATCACGATGCTGAAGGCGAGTCCCATGGCGAGGAGCCCTCCGAACGACTGCGGGGCCCGCAACATGATGCGCGTGGTTCTATACAGCAAAATCAGATACAACGCCAAGACGAAGACCCCTCCTATCAGTCCGTATTCCTCTAAAACGATGGCATAGATGAAGTCTGAATAAGGATGCGGCAGCACGTTGCGCTGCGTGCTCTTGCCAGGCGACTTGCCAATAAGACCACCTCCCGCCACCGCTATCTTGGAGTGCATCACCTGGAAATTAGCCATGTCGTCGGTCTCCTCCTCGCTGCTGCTGAAAAACCGCTCAATACGATTGACCCAGGTGGCGCTACGGTTATCTTTCGCGAAAGCGAATGACACAAGCATGAAGATGCTGCCTGCCAGCACGATAATCCCGATGAACCCGAAGATATATTTCATCTTCACTTTACTTAAAAACATCATCACGATACATGTCATGAAAAGCATTGCCGCCGTAGAGAAGTTCTCGGGGAAGATAAGTCCCACAACAACCAAAACCGGCAACATCACCCTGATGCCAAGCTCCTTGAAGTCGTCCAACTGATTGCGGCGCAAAGTCAGGATTCTGGCGAGGAAGCCTATGAGGGCAACCTTGGCGAGGTCGCTGGTCTGGAAAGTTATGCCTGCGATGTCGATGCCTCGCTGCGCATGGTTGAGGTTCTTGCCAAAGAACAGGGTGTAAATCAACAATGGAATGGAAATCCAAAAGAGCATAAGCAGCAGCCTCGAATATCTTTTGTAATTGATATGCGACGCGACGAACATACACACCAGGCCGAGAAGGAGCATGAGTGCATGACGGAGCAACACAAAAGCGTTGTTGCCGTTATAGTCTCTGTTTGCCATCGATTCCGAGGCGCTATACACGGTGAGCAGGGAGATAAATGTGAGTATCGCCACCACCACCCATATCACCTTGTCGCCTTGAAAAAGGTTCCTCGTTTTTTCCACAGCCGTCTTTTTATCCATCATAGTTTATCCCTTTGCCATTCTGATAAAAACTTTTTCCATTTTTGCAATATCCATTCCATTCACTTCGCTGCCCGGAGAGAACAGAATATTATTTCCGGAGACGGCTTTTTTTTCAGCCATCTTCACGGCTTCCTCAACATTTTCAGCCGCCACGACGCCGTCGCGGACGAGACAGCCGAGTGCCGAACGCATTGGCTCGATGTTGTCGCCCACGCATATAATCGACTTAACATGCTGTCGCACAACGGGAATCATCTCCTCGTAATCCTCGTTTCCAGCCAAGGCTATCCACACTGTCGGCTCGTTGACATTATCAAGGGAGAACCATGTCGCCGAAACGCTTTTTGCAGCGCTGTCGTTGATGTATCGCACACCGTTGCGCATCGCCACGAACTCGTTTCTATGTTTGATATGCTCACAATCCACGAAGCTGTTTCTCAAAGATACTTTTCTGGCGTTGCAGATGTTGTGGTTTATCGCGACTGTGAAAATCTCTTTTCTTTTACCTTGTTTTGCCAACTGTTCAAGTGTCATAATAATTTTTTTTATATGTTAAAAATCTTTTATCTAATCTTCAATGTCAGTATTGCGAATGCCACCAATATGATGGTGACAATCCAAAATCTTATTGTTATTTTCACTTCATGATACAAGTTTTTCGGGCCTTTATACATCACTGTCGAGCCGGGGTCCACGTCGAGCACTTGTTCCATCGATGTTCTGAAATGGTCATGTATAGGGGTGCGTTTCCACACGCGCCGATGAACACCTTTTTTCTTGCCGGCCTTGAAATACGCTCTTTGAATGATTACCGAGAAGCTTTCTATCAGGAAGATACCGCACATGATAGGCAGCAGCAGTTCTTTATGAATGATGATTGCCGACACTGCGATGATTCCGCCTATGGTGAGGCTGCCCGTGTCGCCCATGAACACCTGCGCCGGGAAGGAGTTAAACCACAGGAAGCCTATCAATGCGCCCACAAAAGCGGCAAGGAACACCGCGACTTCTTCACTGCCGGGGATATACATGATGTCCAGGTATCCCGACAGCACCGCGTTACTCGAAAGATAGGCGAGAATGCCGATGCCGAGACCGATGATAGCCGAGTTGCCCGCCGCCATGCCGTCCATGCCGTCGTTGAGGTTGGAGCCGTTGCTCACCGCGGCGACGACAAAGACCGTAAGCATAACAAAAAACACCCAGCCGGCCCAGTATTTGTAAGGCTCGCCCATGAAATTGAACATGTCGGCGTAGTTCAAGTTATGATTCTTAAGGAACGGAATTGTCGTCCTCGTCGATTTCACGTCAGGACTTTTCACCACTATTTCCTTGTTGTTCTCAATTCTCGTCTCAACATTTTCATTCATAATGACTTGAGGACTAAAACGCAGCGTCAAGCCGACGATAAGTCCTAATATCACCTGTCCAAAAATCTTATACCATCCTTTAAGACCGTCTTTTTTCTTCTTGAAGGTCTTGATATAATCGTCAGCGAAGCCAATCCCGCCAAGAATCAGTGTCGTCACGAGCATAAGGATTAAATAGATGTTATGCAGCTTGCCGAAAAGAAGACATGGTGTCAGAATAGAAACTATTATGATGATGCCACCCATTGTCGGGACGCCTTTTTTACTCACGTTGAACGGGTCGATTTTAGCGTCGCGTTGCACTTCCGATATATTGCGTTTCTTCATGAAATCGATAAAGAAGTTACCAAACCACACTGAAATCACCAATGAGAAGATAATGGCGATGATGGAGCGCACGGTGACGTATTCGAGCACGCCAAAGCCCGGCAGGTCAAATGTCTCACGAAGATAATTGGCAAGATAGTATAACATTTTTCAATCTCCTATTTTTCATTAAACGCTTTTTCGAGTTCTTCTCTGTCGTCGAAATGATGTTTGACACCTTTCACGTCTTGATATGTCTCATGGCCTTTGCCTGCCACCAAGATGATGTCGTCTTTCTTTGCCAACGCCACTGCCGTCCTGATAGCCTCGCGACGGTCGGTGATGCACAGCACCTTATTATAATATTCGCCTGGAACGCCGGCTTTCATCTGACTTATGATGTCTTCCGGCTCTTCAAAGCGCGGGTTGTCGCTGGTGATGATGAGTCTGTCCGACAGTTTCACTGCCGTCGCCGCCATTTTAGGACGTTTGTCGGTGTCGCGGTTGCCGCCGGCGCCTGCCACCGTTATGAGCGTCTCGTTATGCGTCCTTATCTCGTTGATGGTCGAGAGCACGTTATCGAGAGCGTCGGGGGTGTGGGCGTAATCGACGATGCCGACGACACCGTCTTTAGACCTCACCATCTGAAAACGCCCCGATGCGCCATGCAGTTTGCTGACCTCCCGCAACGCCTCCTCCTCCGGCATGCCCAGCAAAACGGCTGCTCCGAAAACAGCCAGCAGGTTATATGCGTTGAAGCGTCCCACAAGATAGGTGGAGACAGCCTTGCTGTTGACTTTCATCTCCATGCCGTCGAAGTGGCTTTCCATCACTATTCCTTTGAAATCAGCGTCATGCTTGAGCGAATAAGTCTTCTTCACAGCCTTGGTGTTCTGGAGCATCACCGTGCCGTTCTTGTCGTCGAGATTCGTCAGTGCGAAAGCCGTGGCCGGCAGATTGTCGAAGAATTTCTTTTTCGCGTCGCGATAGTTTGCAAAGGTCTTATGATAATCGAGGTGGTCTTGTGTCAGATTTGTAAATATGCCTCCGTCAAAATGCAAGCCTGCTATTCTATCCTGGTTGACAGAGTGCGAGCTGACCTCCATGAAGGCGTATTCGCAGCCTGCCTCCACCATCTGCGCCAGCAACGAGTTAAGTTCTATCTGGTCTCCGGTGGTATGTGTTGACGGCAGCGACCTCTTTCCTATGATGTTCTCTATCGTTGAAAAGAGTCCGCACATATATCCCGCGTCGGTGAAGAGACGGTACAGCAATGTCGCGACGGTAGTCTTTCCGTTAGTACCCGTGACACCCACAAGATGCAGTTTCTCCGACGGGTTGCCGTAATAGTCGGACGCTGCCACTCCCAAAGCCCTGGCGCTGTTCTCCACCACCACATATTTCACAGCGGCGGCACGCTGTTCGGGCAGCTGCTCGCACACTATGGTCCTGGCACCGTTCTCTATGGCCTTCGCAATATAATCGTGACCGTCAACTTGGGTGCCGCGCACCGCGAAGAACACGCTTCCTTCAGTGCACTGCCTTGAATCGAACCGCAAATCCTTTGCGCCTTTCAAAATATCCTCGCTATTCATGTCAAATTAATTTCAAAACAATTGTCTTTCCTTTGTCGAGACGCGTCCCCGCCTTGACACTCTGGCTCTCCACGAGACCTTTGCCGGTAAATGCCACCTTCCAGCCCATCGACTCGACGAGGAACACGGCGTCCATGACATTCATGCCTTTGAAATCCGGCACCAGCTCATAGTCGAGGTCAACGCTCTTAATGGCCACGCCGCCGTTCACCGACGGACTCACCTTCACCCATTCGGAGCTCAACTCGGCATCGACCATTCTCACGCCCGCCATGGTGCAATAATCGTTGACATCTTCATAATATGCCATCGTCGCCCTGGTGTATTTGTCGCAGTTGGCCGGATAGTCTGCCGTCTCTTCGGCGATGCCCAGCTTCGTGGCATACACTTTCTCCGCTATCTCCTTGAAGACCGGAGCCGACACCGCCGCGCCGTAATATTTTCCAGCCATAGGGTTGCTGATGACGACTATACAGGTGTATTTCGGGTCGTCGGCGGGGAAATATCCCACGAACGACGCGGTGTAGTTTTTCTTGTTATAGTTGCCGTTTTGCGCTATCTGTGCGGTGCCCGTCTTGCCAGCCACCGGAAACGCGCAGCTTTTCAGCAACTTCGCCGAGCCGTTCTCCACGACACCGCGAAGCAAGCCCTGCAACGTTTTAACGGTCCTGTCGGAAGCAATCCTCTCGTTGATTACGATGGTATCGAAGGTTCTCACCACCTCGTTGCCATGACGTATCTCCCTCACAAACTGTGGCTTCACCATCTTGCCGTCGTTGGCAATGGCGTTGTAATATGTCAGCAACGTTATCGGAGTGACCGTAAGTTCATAGCCTATCGACATCCAAGGCAGCGACACCTTCGACCAGGTCTTGCTGTCGGTGCCCTTGATATACGGTCTACCCTCTCCCTTGATGTCAAGATTCAAAGGCTCGTTGATTTTAGTCTTATAGATATAGTCGATAAACTTCTGGGGATTTTTTTCAAAGGCTTCTGTCGTGAGATATGCAAATGCGATATTCGATGATTCCCAGAAACACTGTTTGACGGTAGGCGCGCCGTCTCCCACCACATGCGAGTCTGTCATGACACGGTTGTGGAACCTCATTCTGCCGGTGGTGCCAAGGGGCAGCACCCTGTTGACATTGAAGTTAGGGTCGTTTTCAAGCAGCGCTGTCATGGTGACGGCTTTGAATGTCGAGCCCGGCTCCACGTTCTCTGCTATGGCGAAGTTATACGACTCCTCGTATTTTCTCTTTTTCTCATTATATCTCAACGAGGCCATCACTTCGACAAATCCCGACTTGACGTCCATCATGATGACGCAGCCCTGTTGCGCGTTGTTCTCCACGAGGCAGCGGCGCAAAGCCTCCTCTGCCACATCTTGAATCTTGGCGTCGATGGAGGTATATATATCTTTGCCGTTGCTCGGCGAGATGTTTATTGAAGCAGGCACATTGATGAAACGCCCTTCATTCACACGACGGCGCATCTGACGACCGTCTTTGCCGCGGAGACAGGTGTCGTACGCGCCCTCAAGACCCACTTTCACAGGATTCAAGGTGTCGTTGTAATTCACATAGCCTATCACACGCTTTGCAATATCACCGTATGGACGCTCTCTTACAAGCTGTTTTTCGGCAATCAAGCCGGTTCCGGACTTCTCCCTGAAAACAGGAAACGCTTTAAGTCTCTCATATTCATCTATCTTGAGCCTACTTGCTATTTTCACATAACGTTTGTTATTGTTGCGAGCCTTGGTGAACATATTCACATACTGCGATTTAGTATGTGCCTTGAGCATCCTCGACAAGCTGTCGGAGAGAGCTCCCACCTCATTGTCGAATCTGTCTTGCGGCACAGCCACCGGGTCGAAATATATGTTGAAAACAGGTATAGTAGTGGCCAAAAGCGTCCCGTTTTTAGAAAAAATATTGCCTCTTACAGCCGGCACCGAGACAATTCTTATGTCAGACTTGCGGGCGCTCTCAAGCAGCTCCTCGCGGTCAACAGTTTGAATAACAATGATTTTGGCAATAATAGCAACAGCTACTACGAGCATTAGCACATAGATTAAGACAACACGCCAAACATCACTAAAATTAATCTTGCTCATAACACCACGTTATTCATTGTTTTACCTTCAGTTTTTTCAAAGGCTCCACCGACTCTTTGATACCTTTGTTTTTCAATATCCTGGCAAGTTCCGACTGCTTCGTCAACCTTGTTATTTCAGATTTGTTGTAAACATATTCCACATGACGGTACTCAAGAAGTTTTGTCTTCGTCAACACCTCGCGGTTAATATCCTCGGCAATGTAAGTGTTTGTTATATAAAGCATCAGCAAAAAAACAACATACAAAACAAAGGGCATCTGCTTTATCACCGTTTTCTTCGAGAAGACATCTCCTCCCAAATAATTGTTAAAAAAGGATCCTTTTTTCATATTTTATTTTTTGTCATTATTGGAATATTTCCGCGGTTTTTTCCTTGGCTGTCAGCCACAAAGAGCCTCACACTCCTTGCCGTCCGATGAAACGACGGTCCTACTTTAATTCCGCTATCCTCAATTTCGCGCTTCTTGCCCTGCTGTTTCTCGCAATTTCCTCCTCGCCGGGCACTATCGGCTTGTGCGTTATTAGTTTATAAGGTGTGTTACGGTTTCCAAAGAAATCCTGTTCCACTTCGCCGTCGGCTTTGCCGCTACGCATGAAATTTTTCACAATACGGTCTTCCAGCGAATGATACGACATCACCACCAAACGTCCGCCAGGCTTCAATACGTCGGCACATTGCGACAGAAACGCCTCGAGCGCCTCCATCTCGTTGTTCACCTCTATCCTCAAGGCTTGAAATATCTGCGCCAACGTCTTGTTTTCCTGACCTTTCGGCAGATGCGGAGCCACGGCGTTTCTCAAATCAGTCGTTGTCTCAAGCGGTTTTATATTGCGAGCCGTCTCAATGTCCTTGGCGACAGTCCTGGCGTTTTTGAGCTCTCCATAGCGCGAAAAGACACTCGCCATGGCATCGACTTCATAGTCGTTCACTATGCTCGCCGCATCGACGGGGTCATTCTGGTTCATACGCATGTCAAGACGACCCTCGAAACGAGTGGAGAAGCCTTTCCCGGGCGTGTCAAACTGATACGACGACACTCCCAAATCCGCCAATATTCCGTCAACTTTCGCATTTGCGTAAAGACGCACGAAGTTCTTCATATAACGGAAGTTCTGCGGAACAAACGTGAATCTCTCGTCCACGAAAGCGTTCTTGGCGGCGTCGGCGTCCTGGTCGAAAGAATACAAGTGCCCGCCCTTGAGGCGCTCCAGAATGGCGCGCGAATGACCTCCGCCACCAAACGTGACATCGACATAGATGCCGTCCGGATTGATGTTCAAGCCATCGATACACTCGTTCAACAACACAGGATTATGATACATTCCACAAAAATTTTTATTCAAAATCAATATTTCCCAGCCTATCCTCAAGCAGCTGCGAGAACTCCGCGTCGCTCATCTGCGCGTTGCTCTCGTCCATCTTCTCCTTCGCCCAGATTTGCATTCTGTCCGGCAACGACGTCACGACCACCTCCTTCAGCATACCGCATTTCTCCGCAAGGTCTT
>UQNO01000023.1 GCA_900542475.1 uncultured Bacteroidota bacterium | reverse complement strand
TTTCGCTCCTTGAAGAGTTTGAAAGCACTCAATCCAAGAGAGTCGGAAAGCGTCGAGGCTTCTTTCTGTATGATTTTGCATTGCGGCAATGTCAAACTATAAACGAAAAGGATTATACCTAAAACGCCTGAAACTAAAAATTGGTAATGAGTGTATTGGAATTTGTAGTCGTTATTGGCAAAAGTCAATCCGAAACCGCCTTCGTGAAGATATGCGCAGTTTACGAACCACATCATGGCTATGAAACCAATTGTTCCGAAAACCCTGATTGGCGGGAAGTCTTTCACTGTGTCCAAGCCGTTGTTTTTCAATATTGTGAAGGCCGCGGTGTTGGAAAGCGCAAGTGTGGGCATGTAAAAAGCCACGCTGACCGTGTAAATGGTTATAAACATCACTTTGTCGGGATTCACGCCCGCAAGCTCGGCTTGATGGCCCATATAAAACAGACTTGCCATGGCAACACCTGCGACAAGATGACAATATCCTAACAATCGTTGAGGCTGAACCCATTTGTCACCGACAATTCCAAGAAGAGTCGGCATGAAAATAGACACTATGCCTTGAATTGCATAAAACCATTTGATGTCAGCTCCCATGCCTGCTGTGCCAAGGTAGTTGCCCATACATGTCAAATAAGCTCCCCACACCGCAAACTGCAGGAAGTTCATCACGATTAAACGAAACTTGATGCCTTTCATATTTTTAGATTTTATTAAGTTTTTGTCCGTATGGTATCAAAATTATTTCTGTTTTATTTCAATAATTGCGTCTCTTAAGGCTACCGCTTTTTCGAAATCCTCGTTTTCCACCGCTTCGTCGAGTTGTTCTTGTAGTTGTCTTAATGTCACTTCGCCTTTGCCGCCCTCGTTTCCGTTTTTCGCTTCTTCTATCTCATTGTCTTCTATAACAATACCGGTTTCGGCCATGACGTCCTTGTTGGCGTAAATCGGGCACTTGAAACGCAGTGCCAGGGCCACGGCGTCGGAGGCTCGCGCATCGATAACGGTGGTTGTTCCGTCTTTCTCGCACACTATCTCCGCATAAAAAACACCATCGAGATAGCGGTCGATGCAGACTTCCCTGATATTAATAAGGTATATGTCGGCGAAAGCTTTGAAAAGGTCGTGTGTGAACGGTCGCTTGCCTTTGTAATTCTCGGCGGCTAATGCAATCGACTGGGCTTCGGTGCTTCCAATAATGATTGGCATCTTCAGTTTCGAGCCTTTCTCGCTCAACAGAAGAGCATACACGCCGTTTTGTGACGACGTATAAGATAATCCGATTTCTTCAAGCACAATCTTATTCATTTTACAAAAGTACAAAAAAATATTTGACAGATAATGCTAAAAATTATTTTTAATAAAATTAATTTTTTTTCTTTGATAAGAAAAAAAATATTCGGAATTTTGCAGGTTGAAAATATTGAAAAAACAGATAACAGTAAAATAATTATTAATTAAAAAATCGCGTATGAATTTTGTAATTTATTTGGTTCTCGCGGCATCTATTCTGGCTTTGTCATTTGCTTTTTATTTCTATAAAAGCATGATAAAGGAAGACGAGGGAACTGATTTGATGAAAAAGATTGCTTCTCACGTCAGAAAAGGTGCGATGGCGTATCTTAAGCAACAGTACAAAGTCGTCACCATCGTGTTTGTTGTGTTGGCGGTGTTATTTTTTGTGATGAGCTTGTTCGACTTACAGAACGGCTGGGTATGGTTTGCGTTCCTCACTGGAGGTTTCTTCTCCGGTTTGGCTGGATTTTTCGGCATGAAGACCGCGACCTATGCTTCGGCGCGTACGGCTAACGCCGCTCGTAAGTCATTAAACAGCGGATTGCAGGTCGCTTTCCGCTCCGGCGCTGTCATGGGTCTCGTGGTCGTTGGTCTTGCGCTCCTCGACGTGTCGGTATGGTTCATCGTTCTTGATTATTTCATCGGTGCCGAGAATCACTTGATTATTATCACTACCACAATGTTGACATTCGGCATGGGAGCCTCGACGCAGGCGTTGTTCGCCCGTGTGGGTGGCGGTATCTATACTAAAGCCGCTGATGTCGGCGCCGACCTCGTGGGTAAGACGGAATACAATATCCCTGAAGACGACCCGCGCAACCCTGCGACAATCGCTGATAACGTCGGTGACAACGTCGGTGATGTCGCCGGCATGGGTGCCGACCTTTATGAGTCGTATGCAGGCTCGATTCTTGCTACAATGGCGCTTGGTGCGTCGGCATTCGCGACATCGGCGATAGAAGGCATGCAGTTGAGAGCGGTGTTCGCTCCGATGCTCATCGCAGCGGTCGGCGTGTTGCTCTCAATCATCGGTATCTACCTTGTCCGCACAAAAGAAGGAGCGGGAATGAAAGAACTTCTCGGCGCATTGAGCCGCGGCACGAATACAGCCGCTATCCTCATCGCAGTCGCCACATTCTGCATCATGTACTTCCTCTTTGGAAAAGAAGAATCAACTCCGAATATGTGGTGGCAAGTGTCACTGTCGGTTGTCGTTGGACTGCTCGCCGGTGTCATCATCGGAAAAGCCACGGAATATTATACTTCACAGAGTTACAAGCCAACTCAAAAAGTTGCTGAGAGTTCCAAGACAGGTCCGGCGACAGTTATCATCTCCGGTCTCGGTCTCGGCATGCTCTCGACAGCCATTCCCGTTGTAACAGTGGGTTGCGCTATCGTTTTGGCTTATCTCTGCGCCAACGGATTTAATATCCAGTTTAATGCACAGAACCTTTCAATGGGTCTTTATGGTATCGGTATCGCCGCTGTCGGCATGCTCTCGACACTCGGCATCACACTTGCAACGGACGCTTACGGCCCTATCGCCGACAATGCCGGTGGCAACGCAGAAATGAGCGGCCTTGACCCGGAAGTCCGTAAACGCACCGATGCTTTAGATGCTCTTGGAAACACTACGGCAGCAACAGGCAAGGGCTTCGCTATCGGTTCGGCGGCACTCACGGCGCTTGCACTTCTCGCCTCGTATGTCGAGGAAATCAAAATCGCTTTGCATCGTATCGCCGAGTCGGACGGTGTCGCTAAATTGGGTGAAGGTGTTCAGTGGACAGTCGAGAAAATCAATAATGCCTCTTTAGTCGATTTTATGGACGTGTACAACGTCAACCTGATGAACCCTGTCGTGTTGGTCGGTGTCTTCATAGGCGCAATGATGGCCTTCGTGTTCTGCGGAATGACAATGAATGCTGTCGGTCGCGCCGCACAGAAGATGGTTGAAGAGGTGCGCCGTCAGTTTGGCACAATCAAGGGAATCCTTGAAGGAAAGGCCGAGCCTGACTATGAACGCTGCGTCGGTATCTCGACAAAGGGCGCTCAGCACGAGATGCTCGTCCCATCCCTTCTCTCTATCCTTGTCCCAATCGTCACAGGCCTGGTTCTCGGTGTCCCGGGTGTCCTCGGTCTGTTGATAGGTGGTCTCAGCACAGGCTTCGTGTTGGCTGTGTTCATGGCTAATTCGGGCGGCGCATGGGATAACGCAAAGAAATATGTTGAAGAAGGTAACTTCGGAGGTAAAGGTTCTGAAAATCACAAGGCTACAGTGGTTGGCGACACCGTCGGCGACCCGTTCAAAGATACATCGGGACCCTCGTTGAACATCCTCATCAAGCTGATGTCAATGGTGTCAATCGTGATGGCAGGCCTGACAGTTACATGCCATCTGCTGTAATTAGACCTTGAACTTTACAGGGGCGAATCATTTCATTTGCCCCTTTTTTTGTTTGCGGAACATAAAGTAAATACCCGCAATCACAAAGGGAATGCTTAACCACTGTCCCATGTCAAGCATCATCGAATTTTCGAATTCAACCTGTGGTTGCTTGATGAATTCTATCAGTATGCGCGAACCGAAAATCACCGTGCAGAAAAATCCGAAGAAAAAGCCCCGGCGTTTATCGACAATGTCTTTCTTGAAATAAAGATACATCAAAATAGCGAATACCATGACGCATGTTATAGCCTCGTAAATCTGCGTGGGATGGCAAGCCGGAATCGCATCGACAGGTGTTCCGGACGCCCAGTCGCGCACGAATTTAAATCCCCATGGAAGAGTCGTCTCGTTGCCGTAAATCTCGGAATTCAGCAAGTTCCCGATGCGAATCAAGGCTCCTCCGATGGATACGGGAAGCACTATCCTGTCTAAAATCCAAATATATGGTTTTTTGATTTTTCTTGAATATAAAAGAAGTCCGATAAGAATGCCTATGGCACCGCCATGACTGGCAAGACCGCCTTCCCAGATATAAAGAAAACGAATCGGCTCGGCAAAATAATACTCCGGCTCATAAAACAAACAATGTCCCAGACGCGCCCCGATAATAGTGAACACCACCATGTATATGGTGAGCTTGTCCAAAAGCTCGTCGCCGAGTTTTTCTTTGCGGTAAACCTTTCGCATGATATAATAACCGACGATGAAAACCATTGCCCAAAGCAAGCCGTACCATGCCACCGGACGACCGCCTAAAAGCGGGAAACCGTCGGGAAATGTGAAAATATAAGGGTTTACATCCCAAATAATGTAATTCAAAATCATTTTAATTCAAGTTTTTTATCCAAGTTTGTATAAAAATGTCGATGTTGTTTTCGTTGTCGTTGTATTTGTCTCTTATTGAGATAGTTGGTGTTGAAACTTTATCTATTTGAAAATCAGACTGTTTGCACCAGCGGAAATGTCCATGTTTTTCAAGATGGTCGGCGAGGTATTCTTGTTCGGTCTGCCCGGGAGTTGGTATCAAGTAAGCCGTTCTGTTTAGCCTTACAAGATCCATTAATGAGGAATAACCACCACGACAAATAATGTTTTCGGAACTGTTTACAAGTTTTACAAACATTTCGTCATCGACATGGTTGAACACGCTTATGTTTGGGGAAACATCTCCGAGAAGGTCGTTTGAGTCTGGCTTTGCCCTGAGAATCAACGTGTTGTCTTTAATTGTCTTTGCTTGTTTTAAAACAATGTCTTCAAATATTGTCCGTTGCGGTTCTGGTCCGGAAATGATGACTAAATACTTGTTTGTTTTTTCTGTATTACCTTGATTATAAGAGCTAAAGCGACTTAAGATGCCTAAATACGATATATTGAAACGTTTAATTGCCGGATGTGACAACTTGCCTCCCAATGATGGTTCCGTCTCGTCGTCGGGCACCCATACTTCATCATATTTCTTGATATAATCGTTGTTGAACATATTAATAATAGGGGTTGCCCAACGCCAGATTTTAGGTGTTTGAATATGCAGTTGATGCGTGATGAAAACTGAATGTGCCTGTTTGCTCCAACAGCCGAAGCGGTTGTCGGAAATCACAATATCAATGCTGTGGTTTTTAATTATTGTCTCAACGGTTTTGTGGTCTCTTCGGAACTCTTTCAATGCAGTTGGAAAAGAGGCTATCATCTTGAAAGCCTGGGTGTTGGACTTGCTGTATCTTGGTTCGAAGCCTGGAAATTTTATAAACTCCAAGTCTGGAAAAGCTTTTTGAAGAAAAGCCAAAGGACCTTTGTCGGCTGCGATAATAACCCTGTGGCCTTGCCTGGACAAGGATTTGATTATTGGTACACAGCGGGTTGCATGGCCGAGACCCCAATTTAACGGACATATCAGAATGTTCTTTCCCAAAAAAAATATTTTTGCAAATATAACGATATTATTGATGGCAAAGTATATTTTGAATGTTATTTTTTTTGTAAAAATGTTAAAAAAAATTAATATAAATTGCAGAAAAAAGGTGGTGAACTTATTGATAATGTCAGTAATTTTGCATTATGACTGAACAAAAACTATACGAAATCGCTCTTACTCTTATTCCATATATTGGAGATGTCTATGGTAAGAAGTTGGTGGCTTACTGCGGTGGAGCTGAAGCGGTGTTTTGTGAGAGCAAAAAAGCATTGGGGAAAATCGGCGGAATAAATGCAAACGCTATTAAAAGTATCGCATCTAAAGATGTTTTGATACGTGCCGAGGAAGAGTTGCGTTTCATTGAGCATAATGGCATAAAACCCTTGTTCTATCTCGACAAGGATTATCCAAAACGGCTTCAACATTGTCACGACAGTCCCCTGATGTTATATTATAAAGGCAATGCGGATTTGAATGCGGGAAAAACCGTTGGGATTGTGGGTACTCGAAATATTACTGATTACGGCAGATATGTGGCGGAGAAATTAATCGACGATTTGTCGTCTGATAATGTATTGATAATAAGCGGCTTGGCGTATGGAGTGGATGCCGTGGCGCATAGAGCTGCCTTGAAATATGAACTTGCTACCGTCGGTGTGCTGGGACACGGAATGCAAACTATTTATCCAGCGGAAAATAGAAAATTATCAACAAAAATGATGGAGAAAGGAGGTATATTGACAGAGTTTGTCAGCGGAACGAAACCTGATAGGGAAAATTTCCCGAAACGTAACAGAATAGTCGCGGGAATGGTCGATTGTATAGTGGTTGTCGAAAGCGCAATGAGAGGCAGTGCCATGATAACCGCCGACATCGCTAATTCGTATGACCGCGAGGTTTTTGCAATGCCTGGGAGAGTGAGTGATATTTATAGCGAGGGCTGTAATCATCTCATAAAAACAAACAAAGCGAATCTCCTGGTCAGCGCGGCGGATATCCGATATGTGATGCGTTGGGACGTGAATACAAAAATTGTCGCGAAACAAATGCGTATGTTCCGCGACTTCAGTGAAGATGAACAAAAAATTATGGACATCTTCAAAAATAATAATGTTGTTCATCTCGATGATATTATTGTAGGAACGAATTTGTCTGCTTCTAAAATAGCGTCAGTGCTGCTGTCATTGGAGTTTGACGGTGTTTTGACAGCATTGCCCGGAAAACGTTATCAAAAGTTGTAGCGTAATTCAATAAAAATCTGTACTTTTGCATCGGATTTCTATTGCGAAAATGCCGATAGGTAGAGTTATTAAATCAACGGGAAGCTGGTACGATGTCAAAAATGACAACGGAAAAGTCGTTTCATGCCGATTAAGAGGCAAGATACGCCTCGACGGACTGCGTACTACAAACCCGGTGGCCGTTGGCGATTTGGTGAGTTTTGAAAAAGAACACGACAAAGATACTTGTGTGATTGACAAAATACTGCCGCGTACAAACGTTATTGTCCGTAAATCGGTGAATTTGTCGAAAGAATCTCATATTATCGCGGCGAATGTCAACCAGGCAATTCTTGTGGCGACAATAGCACAACCACGGACATCGACGGGATTTATTGACAGATTCGCGGTGACAGCGGAAGCTTATCATATCCCTGTCGTTATTGTGTTTAATAAATGTGATATCTATAATGACGAACAGAATAATGTTGCCAAAGAACTGATGAGAGTTTATAATGGTATTGGCTATCAATCATTTATGGTCTCTGCCAAAACTGGATATAACTGTGATAGGCTTGAGAGCGTCATGAAAAACAAGATTAGCATGTTCTCCGGTCATTCCGGAGTTGGCAAGTCAGCCTTGGCCAATAGAATGGACCCGAATCTCGATATAAGAGTCGGAGAAATCTCGGAAGTTCATGAAAAAGGAAAGCATACGACGACATTCGCGCAGATGTATGAACTTTGCTTTGGGGGCTATATCATTGATACTCCCGGCATCAAGGAGTTCGCTCTCTATGATATGGAAAAAGAAACGCTGGCACAGCGGTTTCCGGAAATGCGAGCCTTGATGCACGACTGCCGTTTTAATAACTGCACACATCTGCATGAACCGAATTGCGCAATAAAGGAAGCAGTGGAACAAGGGCGTGTCGCAAACTGGCGCTACGAAAACTATCATAATATGATGAATGATTGATATGAGGAAACTGATAGCCATATTGATGTTTTTGTGCCCCTTGATGGCATCTGCTCAACAGGAAATCGATTGCTTCGTGGTTTCTAAAATCAACGTTACTGGTAACAAAGTGACGAAAATGTCCACTATAAACAGAGAGATGCTTTTCCACGAAGGAGACACTGTCTGCTCTGTCGAGGCTATTGTGGAGAGCCGTGAAAATCTCCTCAATGCGGCTTTGTTTAACTTTGTGGATTTTTATTGGACCGACGATGCTGAAAAAGAGAACTGTAAAGTCTTGACTATAAATGTTGTGGAACGGTGGTACCTCTGGCCGATACCGTATATGGCGTATGCCGACCGAAACCTGAAATCTTGGTTCGAGGCGAATGATTTCTCTCGCCTCAGTTATGGCTTCGACTTGGTGTATAGAAATCTTTGGGGACTGAAACATAAACTCGACTTGACAGTGATAGCTGGCTATAATCAAAATTTCGGTCTGTCGTATGATATACCCTATCTTACTCATAGACAACGTCTTGGAGTAAAACTCTCCGGAGGTTATACCCGCGACAGGGAAGTGGCATATATCACTGATTACGATAAAATAACGTATTTCAATGGCGGTGACCAATATGCTCATGAGTCGTTTTACGTTTTTTTGACGCCATACTGTCGCTTCGGCTATCGGAACAGACTGTTTTTGCAATTTAGATATGACGACCGTACATTTAATGATAGCTTGCCTGCACTGAATAGCGATTTTGGCAATCCCGACGGAACGCGTTTTCGGTATTTTACTTTGTCGGCTGTTTTTAAAAACGACTGCCGTGACGACCATAACTATCCTTTGAACGGACACTACCTGGAACTTGAACTGACAAAAATCGGCTTGGGAATGATGAATTATTCTCCCGACTTGTTTTATGGAAAAATTACGGTTGACTGGTACACGCCGATAAATGGCAGGTTTTACTGGGCATCTAATATTACAGCAAAATTTTCAGACCGCCAAACCGCACCATATTTCTTGTCGCAAGGATTTGGCTATAACAACGACTACGTAAGAACTTGTGACCTTTATGTCGTTGATGCCTTAAAATACGGAATCTTTAAGAATAACTTGAAATTCGAGATACTAAAGCCTGTAACAAAACATCTTCCTCTGATTAAGAACGATAGATTTGGAAAAATTCATCTTGCCCTGTATGCCAACCTGTTTTTTGACGTGGGTTATACATGGGACGTCATTGTACCTGAAGGCTTTACAACAAAAATCGCCAACAAGTTTATTTACGGAACAGGTGTGGGTATAGACTTTGTTACCTATTACGATAAGGTGTTGAGGTTTGAGTATGGCGTGAATGCTCTGGGTGAGTTTGGTTTTTTTATACATTTAGTGGCTCCGATTTAATATGAAAATTATTTGATATGAGAATAGCATTATATGGCAGAGGCTTCAGCCCTGATTACGATGGACTTATGAAAGAAGTCCTGCGCATTTTGCGAAATGCCGGTGCTGAAACTATGGTGTTTTCGTCTCTTGTGAATGATGTCCGGAGATGTAATGCTCGAAGTGCTGATTATCAGACTTTTAATTCGTATGAACAACTGAAAGGCAAGGCAGATATATTGTTCTCGTTTGGAGGCGACGGCACTATGCTCGATTCTGTCGAGTATGTGCGCGACGCGGCTATACCGGTACTCGGAATAAATATGGGGAGACTCGGATTTCTGTCAAGCGTGTCGGCTGATGAAACGATAGAGACCGTGAACAAAATTCTGAACGGTGATTTTGAGGTCGAAGAACGCTCGTTGCTTAAACTCGTGGGAGAAGAAGAACGCTTCAACGGCATCAATTATGCCCTTAATGAATTGAGCGTCATACGTAAAAATGGAAGTAGCCTTATCGTAATACATGTCTTCGTTGACAATAAATTGCTTAATACCTATTGGGCGGACGGTCTTATCCTGGCAACCCCAACGGGCTCGACAGCGTATTCGTTGAGCGTGGGCGGACCTATTGTTGCCCCTAATAACGACAGTTTTTTGATAACTCCAATATCCGCACACAATTTAAGCGTGCGTCCTGTCGTTATATCAGACAAAAGTGTCGTGAAAATCAAGGTTGACGGACGCTGCGACGCCTACGACTTGAGCCTTGACTCGCGTACTAAATTGGTGGACAAAGGTTTGCAACTTGAAATTAAAAAAGCCGATTTCTCATTCAATATGGTGAAACTGCCGGAAAAAGATTTCTTTGAAGCTATAAGAAAAAAACTTCTCTGGGGTAATGATGTGAGAAATTAAAAATTTTTGATGAACATTATCAAAAAAAATGTAACTTTGTAAGTTTATTGGCTAAAAATTTAAACGACTGTCTATCAATAGGTAAGAAATTTTAAACGAATGAAGAATTGTAAAAATTATTTTGTCGTTGCGTTGATTGTCCTGTCATTAGGACAATTTCTTGCTCCACAAGAGGCCAATTCTCAAATTATTGAGGTCGGTGGCTCCGTGGGACTGTCGTATTATATGGGAGATGTGAATCCTGACAAACCATTCAATCAAAGTCAGCTGGGCTGGGGGGCACTCGTCAGATATTATGATGGCACCAGATGGGCATTCCGTCTCGCATACTCAAATCTGCAACTAAACGGAAGCGATGAGAAATCCGGCTACCGCCCCGAACGTGGCTTGTCGTTCAATACCAAAGTGCATGACTTTGCCGTTATGGCGGAATTTAACTTCTTTGATTACTTCACGGGAAGCAAACACCACGGTTTGTCGCCGTATCTTTTCGGAGGTGTCTCGATGTTGTTTTTCAATCCCAAAGCAGATGACGGAAAAGAACTGTGCAATATCTTGACGGATGTCGATGGTTATATTGATAATGGTAATAATAATTATACGAATAATTTCAACGACGGTGACCCGAAATATAAAAAAATCACCGCTTCAATACCTTTCGGAATAGGTGTGAAATATAGCCTTGGAGAGAGATTGGGCGCCGCATTGGAATGGCGATGGGACTTTGCTTTCACCGACTGGCTCGACGACTGCCACGCCTATTATCCAAAAAATCCTGATAAAATTTATAGTGACCCTGCAAATTTTGTGGGCGACGACGTTAGTGTATATATCCAAAGAGGTAATAAATACAACAACGACTGGTATGGTTACCTTAACTTTTCACTGGTGTATAAGTTCGTTTTGCCAAAGGGGAAAGATTGTAACGTAAAAGACAAATATAAAAATTTTTGATGATGGAAAGCCTGAAAGATAAGATAAGGATTGAACGCCTGCCCGAACATATTGCTGTCATCATGGATGGCAATGGCCGATGGGCGAAGCAACAAGGGAAAATGCGTATCTTCGGTCATCAGCATGGCGTTGACGCTGTCCGAAACACCTCGGAGGCTTGTGCGGAACTCGGTGTTAAATATCTTACCCTTTACGCTTTCTCAACAGAAAACTGGAACCGTTCCTCTTTGGAGATCGACGCATTGATGTCATTGCTCGCCACTGCCTTGAAAAATGAACTCAAAACATTGAACGACAACAATATACGTCTTAACGCAATAGGTGATTTGAAACGTCTTCCGAAATCACAATACAACGCTCTGATGTACGTCATCGACAACACTAAAAACAACACCCGCATGACATTGACTCTGTGCTTGAGTTATTCCGGCCGTTGGGAGTTTACAGAGGCGGTGAAAACCATCGCATCAAAGGTAAAAGACGGTTCTATCAATATTGAGAACATTGATGAGACATTGATTAGCAACAACTTGGCTACCGCCGGAATGCCTGACCCCGATCTCCTTATTCGTACAAGCGGGGAGGAGAGAATCAGCAATTATCTGCTTTGGCAGATAGCTTATTCGGAACTGTATTTCACCGAGAAATATTGGCCGGATTTCTCAAAAGAGGACTTGTACAAGGCTATCATCAATTATCAAAATCGTGAACGCAGGTTCGGAAAGACAAGTGAACAGATTAAAAAGTAGAAAGATGACTTTTTTGAAAAGGTTTGAAATATTTGCAATTGCCTTGTCGTGCTGGCTGTTCGTCATGACAAGCTTTGTCGCGAACGCTCAAATTCAAGTCGGAAACGATTTGTCGGAGATTGATTATTCTTTACCAAGAGAATATGAAATCGGCGGTATTACCGTGACAGGTGTCCAATATGTTGACCCGGCTGTAGTTGTGATGCTCTCCGGTCTTAGAGTCGGTATGACGGTGAAGGTGCCTGGAGATAAAATCACACAAGCTATCAAGAATTTATGGGAGCAAGGTCTTTTTGAAGATATTCAAATCACTCAAACTCAAAGAGTTGGAGGAAAGATTTTTATAAATATTGATATGAAAGAACGCCCGAGAATCAGTAAGTTCTCGTTTAAAGGCGTGAAAAAATCCGAAGCCGAAGAGCTGAGAAAGAAAATCAATATTACAAGAGGTGATGTCGCGACAGAGCACACCTTCAATAAAACAAGCGGAATCATCAAGAATTATTATGCCAACAAAGGTTATCTGAACTCGGAGGTGGAAATGACTCCAGTGCCGGATACCACAATGGAAAACTATGTGACGGTCATAATAAATGTCGATAAGAAACATAAAGTGAAAATCGGTGAAATCGTGGTTAATAACAATGAGGTTCTCACTGATTCGCAGATACGCGCCGCCATGAAAGAAACCAAACGCAGAGGTAAATTCGACCCGCTGCGTCCGCTCGGAGCCTCGCTGGTCAACACAGTGTGGAATCTTGTCACGCTGCGCCCGATGGCGGCGGAAGACGAAGTGGCTTGGTATCTGACGGAAAACATCCGCCCAAGAATTTTCAAGTCTTCACGTTATGATGAGAATGATTATGAAACGGATAAACTGCTTGTCATTAAAAAATATAATGAAAAAGGCTATCGCGATGCCAAGATTGTCAAAGACTCCATCTATGTTATAGATGATAAAAACATGGGAATAGCTCTTGACATCAACGAAGGCCGCCAATATTATTTCGGCGATATTACATGGGTGGGAAACACCAAATATGATACGACAGTCCTGAACAAGGTGCTTGGAATCTACAGAGGTGATATTTATAACCAGGAACTTTTGGATAGAAACCTGACATACAGTGAGGGCGGTTACGATGTCTCGTCTTTGTATATGGACGACGGTTATCTTTTCTTCCGTGTTGATCCTGTTGAAATTAGAGTTGAAAACGACACTATCGACCTCGAAATGAGAATAAGCGAAGGCGATCAGGCGAAAATCAAACGTGTTACCGTGCAAGGAAACACCAAGACCAACGACCGCATCATCATTCGCGAGATGTACACGCGTCCCGGTCAATTATATAGCCGTAGCGATATTATCAGAACAATAAGAGAGTTGTCGGCTTTGCAATACTTTGACGCTCAAAAACTTGTCCCTGACATTAAGCCGGACCCGACAGATGGCAGCGTTGACATCAATTATGTGGTTGAAGAAACGCCAAACGACCAGGTGGAGCTCTCCGCCGGCTGGGGCTACAACCGTCTGATGCTCTCTTTAGGCTTGAATCTCAATAATGTTTCGTTGAAAAACTTCTTTAAGAAAGACGCATGGCGCCCGATACCGTCAGGCGACGGACAAAAACTGTCGTTCAGAATCCAGACGTATGGAACCACCTATGTTAACTATGGCGTTTCATTCACGGAGCCATGGCTTGGCGGGAAAAAACCTAACGCCTTGACAATGTCGCTGTTTCATTCAAAATACAAGAACACTGCTACCAGTCCGGCTGGTCATTTTATGCAGACCGGTGTGTCGGTGGGTATCGGCACACGTCTGAAATGGCCTGACGATTACTTCACATTGTACAATGGTCTTAACCTGATTCGTTATACTTTGGATAATTATAAAGGTATCTTTGATTTTGGCACCGGTGGCGGCGATTTTAACCTTATCGGATATAACGTCACTTTCGGACGTAACTCCACGAGTAACCCGATTTATCCTCGCTATGGCTCGGAATTTATCCTGTCTCTTGAGGTTACACCTCCTTACTCTATTTTCAATTCTGTCGATTATGAAAAGAAATATCCGAATGTCGCGGAGAGAGAAGATGCCATGTATCATTGGGTCGAGTTCCATAAATGGAAGTTCAAGGCCGCGATATTTACGGAAGTGGCTGACAAACTGGTCATTATGACACGCGCCAGGTTCGGCTTGCTCGGCTATTATAACCCTGAAATCGGAGTTACTCCTTTCCAACGATTCTGTCTTGGCGGCGACGGTCTTACCGGCTCATATAACTTCGACGGCCGCGAGCTGATTGGCATGAGAGGTTATGCTAACAACTCCTTGACTCCGGGCTATACGAACAACAACCTGGAAGGCGGTAATATCTTCGCGAAATACACGATGGAATTGCGTTATCCCCTGACATTGAGTCCCTCTGCCACTATTTATGCCTTCACTTTTGTGGAAGCAGGCAACTGTTGGCTCGGCTTCGATAAGTTCAACCCGTTCGATTTGTACCGTTCCGCCGGTATTGGCATGAGAATATATCTGCCTATGTTCGGTATGCTTGGTCTCGACTGGGGCTACGGTTTCGACGAAGTGCCAGGCGCTCCTGACGCTAACGGAAGCCAATTCCACTTCTCAATTGGAGGCTCAATTGATTAAATGTGTTAAAATGTGTTGAAATATCTTAAAATATCTTAATAATATGAACAAAACAACATCACTTTTATTGCTTGTCTTGTGTTTCTTAATGGGTGTAAATACTGCTAAAGCCCAAGTAAATCAAAAGTTCGCCTATGTTGATACGGATTATATCCTGCAAAACATTCCGGAATATGGCGACGCTCAAGAGGAGATAAACCAGATGTCGGTGACATGGCAGAAAGAGCTAAAGGCTTTGCGCGACAAAGTCGAGCAAATGAAACGTGATTACCAGACTGAGTCGGTGCTTCTTTCCGATGACATGAAAAACAAGAAAGAAGCGGCTATAGCAGCAAAGGAACAGGAGCTGGCAGAGCGTCAGATTCAGTATTTCGGACCGCAAGGCGAGTTGTTTACCAAGCGCATCGAGCTGACTCAACCTATACAAGAGAAAATCTACAATGCTATCAATCAGGTGGCACAAGTCAAGAACTTCTCTTTTGTGTTCGACAAATCCGCGGGAACCACCTTGCTGTATTGTAACGATAAGTTTGATATCAGCGACGACGTTCTTGATGAGATTGGAAGCGTGATGCAAACCGTGCGCCGTCAAGACAGAAAACGCTCGGGAAGCACCGGCGGCGCAGGTGTTAAAGGCAACGCCGACGGCGTTAGAAAATAATCAATAATGAAATAATCATTGTGAAAATACTTGATGATTAACAAAAAAGTTGTATTTTTGCAGAAATTTAGATAATAATTAATTTTAATAAGATGAAAAAGTTGACAAAAGTATTAGTTTTGACGGTGTTAGCACTTGGTATTGGTTTCGGAGCTAACGCACAGGGACAGAAAATCGGTTATGTGGATTCACAAGCCATCATTGATATGATGCCGGAAGGTGCGAAAATCCAACAGGATTTGCAGGCTTATTATACCGAGCTTCAATCGGAATTGCAGGCCATGGCGACAGAATACCAGACCAAGATGAGAGATTATGAAGCCAACTCGGCTACAATGTCAAACATCCTTCGTCAGTCAAAAGAGAAAGAAATCATTGACCTTCAAGGTAGAATCCAGGAGTTTCAGGCAAATGCCGAAAACGACCTCGCGGCGAAACAAGAAGAGCTTTCAAAGCCAATGCTCGACAAAATTAAAGCGGCTATCGACGCTGTGGTTAAAGCCAAAGGTCTGGCCTACGTGTTTGAGAAGACAGTCATTCTTTCAATAGGTGACGGTGCTATCGACGTTACTTCAGATGTCAAGGCGAAACTCGGACTGTAAGATAATAGATAACGGATAAAAGAAGAGGGGTCGCATTAAAGACCCCTCTTCTCGTTTTATGTTCAATCAAATGAGACTTTCATGAGCCTCAGTGCCTTGGTGATAATTCTCGGCAAAGGTTTGTAATCGTCTCTTTTCTTCAGGTTGATGGATATTCCTAATTTTTTTATCACAGGAATTTTGAATGTCTCCACGAACTCAAGGAGGGTGCCGTCGGGGTCTTCCACATAGGTGAAGTGACCGTTGGCGTCGCCCATGTCGAAGTTGTCGCCGCTGTCGCACACGAAGTCGTGACCGAGTGACAGTGCGGCTTCACGCACCTTGTCCATGTTACGCACATCGAAGCAGAGGTGTATGAATCCCGGGTCGCCCCACCAGCGACCTTCGAGAGTTTTATGCGCTTCGATGTCAAAGTTTTGCACTAACTCGAGATGCGAGTTGCCCATGAGTTCGCTAAGCGGGCCGCATACAGGCTTTGAGCGTCGCAGCTCCACGCGGCGTATCTTGCATTTTCCGCCAAAGAGATTGCTGAAATCATCGAAAATATCAGTCTTGTCGAATGCAACTACATCATAATCAAGTAGTTTTTTGTAAAACTCAATTGATCTGTCCATGTCTGACACGCCAATCACCACACCGTTTGAGCCTCCCGTGTGTTGGTCAATATTGATGAAACAGTAATCGTCTTTTTCTATCTCGAAGATGTTGCCCCAAGGGTCCTGCATATAGAAATGCTCAAGACCAAGAGGGGAGACACTGATATCACTTAAAAGGGTTATATTATTGTCTTTGAAATAGTTGTAAGCTCTTTGGACATCTTTCGCCTTTACTTTGCAAATGTTGATACCGAGGTCGCCTAAACGTAACGGTTCTTTCGGATAAACAACTTTACGACCTTGGGGTTGCCAAATCTCAAAGCCGCCGCCTCCGCGTTGTGAAATCGCAAGGATGGCATGACGCGGCTGGGGCTTGCCACCAGTGTAGGGGAGCATGCGCTCGGCGACACCCTCGTCGTCAACAATAGGGATTTGAATGTTCAGATGCTTGTTATACCACTTCCATGCTGTCTGGAGGTCTTCAACACCAATGCCTACCTGCTGGATGCCGCAGATAACTTTCTCTTTTGTCGTGTTCATTATGTTGGGGATATTTTGTTTGCAAGTTTATAGTAAAGCCATGGGATATACCTATTAATGTATGCCATGAGCAGCTCGCCTTTGCCGATGAGCTTGCGATGTTTTTCCTTGCGAATGGCTTTTACGGCGCGTTTTGCCGCCTTGTCAACGTCGAGTCCTTTCGCCTGGCCCGCGTCCATCTTTGCGTATTTCTCGCCGTTGCCCATCAAAGCACTCTTGCTGATAGGCGTGTTGATGCGTCCTGGAATCAGGAAGGTGACATGGATATTTGGATATTCAAGGTTCAAAGACTCGAAAAATCCGAATAAAGCATGCTTTGAAGCGCAATATGATGTCCTTAACGGAAAACCGAAAAGCCCTGCTAATGAGGTGGTCACGGACATATTAACATGCTCCGATGCCAAAATCTCGTCTTTAAACTGCTTTATCAAATATACGCTGCTCCAATAGTTTACCTGCATGATTTTCCGGTCGATGGCGAAATCAGTATCAAAACCACGGTCACGTTGAGATATGCCGGCATTCAAGACATACAAGTCGATATGAAAACCAATGGATTTTATTTCTTTAACCAGCTCGTCGATGGATGTGAATTCTGCGAAGTTACACTCCTTAAAATAAACGTTGACGCCTTCTTTTTTACATATATCGGAGGTCTCTTGAAGCTGTGCTTCACCAAGTCCGGTAATAAAAAGATTACATTTTTCCTTGGCGAGACGACGAGCTATCGCTGCCCCGATGCCTGAACTGGCACCTGTGACAAGAGCGTTTTTATTTTTCAAGTCAATCATTTCATCAAAATAAACCACAAAAATACAAAAAAAGATTATTCAAAAAAAAATTATTGCAAAGTTATGCAGAACAACAAAAAAACGAAAAAACTTGCACAATTGATTTCTTTGTATTATCTTTGCTCTCTGAAACGAAAACGACCCATGAAACGTATAGCAGAAATACTATCACGTTTCCTCCGAGCCGCTAATGCAAGTTGAATGTTCTTTGCATCTGTTTTTGCATTGACCTCTTTGTTGCTAATTTCGTGCACAAGGAATGCGGACGAACCCGAAAATCAAAGACATGCCGTTGGATGTGGTGCGTCCAGCCGCTGTCTTTGTCATACCAAATGCCATCGAAAGTGACGACAATGTTTTGGTTTTGCAGTCGAGGCTTGATCTTTCGGATATCACTATCGTAAGTTTCGATACATTAGGGATTGTTGGAATGGAAAAGCTCAACTTCCGTGATGATTTGTGCGAATTTGAAATGTGTGTCAAAAACCATGATACAATTATCCGGTTTCCTTTTGCTAAAGACATCAACTCGTTGCTGTTTTATGATGACAATGGTGTTGTGTATGATGAAATCGACTTGCATCCTGCAGTGGCTGGCATGGATTCGATGATTGGGCTGAAACTCGGTTGTTGATTTAAGCAGTCGCAATGTTTCCGTTTTCGGCGAGTTCCCGGTGTTTTATAAAAACAACAACTATGGTTTCAATGACTGGTTCCCTGTGATTTGCCCATGGGAGGACAACCTCTGCCTTATGTCATTCGCCTGCGACGACAGTGTATATCTTTATAAAAACGGCGTTAAAGAAAAGGCTTTTTTGTGTAAAAGCCGGTATATTGACGGGTTCGTCCCTTTCGACGACCCAAAGGAGAGTACTGCCGAGTGGCCGAGTACGCCAAAGAAATGGGCGTCAATGGCAAACTCGTTGACGGCCATGTCCCCACTTGGTCAATCATTGTGATGGACTCCTCTTTTTCGGTGAAAAAGGAATATTGTTTCCAAATTAACAAGATTGACTCGAGATATATTGACGAGACACCATATTTGGAACTTAAGGACTTTCTGCCGAAATCAAACTAAAAGTGAATGCGCAAAAACGCCTGCAAAACATTTATAACGATGAACAAAGATACGCATTTTAGCGGACAGCAATAAAAAAATCGGATTTTTTGAGATAAAAAAATAGAATTATGCATATACTGTAAATATTTTTACTAATTTTGCGAAGTAAAAAAATCAAATCGTAATAAAATGGAAATTTTTGAAAGAATAGCTCACGATTCTGGTGGTCCAATCGGACAGTATATGGATCGCATTCACGGATATTTTGCATTCCCGCGCTTGGAAGGCGAACTCGGACCACACATGCGTTTCAACGGTGTTGACGTTTTGTGTTGGAGTTTGAACAACTATCTTGGATTAGCAAACCATCCAGAGGTTAGGAAAGTTGATGCGGAAGCCGCTGCCCGCTGGGGTCTCGCATACCCTATGGGCGCCCGTATGATGAGCGGTAACACGCGTTTGCACGAGCGTTTAGAACGCGAGCTGGCCGACTTTGAACACAAAGAAGATGCTTATGAGTTCAACTTTGGCTATCAGGGCATAGTCTCGACCATTGACGCACTCTGCACACGTAACGATGTCATCGTTTTCGACGCGGAAGCTCATGCCTGCCTCATCGACGGCAAACGTCTGCACATGGGACAGTCGTTCCACTTCAAACACAACGATATTGTCAGCTGCGAGAAAATGTTGCAGCGCGCCACGGAGGTGGTGAAGAAGACCGGAGGCGGTATCCTTCTCATCACCGAGGGCGTGTTCGGCATGACAGGTGCTCTCGGTATTCTCGACCAGATAGTGGCTCTCAAGAAGAAATATCAGTTCCGCATCCTCATCGACGACGCACACGGCTTCGGCTGCATGGGTCCTACAGGTCGCGGCACCTCGGAGCATTTCGGTGTGATGGACGATGTTGACCTCTATATAGGTGCTTACGCCAAGTCAATGGCTATCATCGGTGGCTTCGTGGCAGGTCCGAAGGTTATCATCGACTACTTGAGATACAATATGCGCTCGCAGATGTACGCCAAGTCGCTGCCTATGCCAATAGTCGAGGGCTGCCTCAAACGTCTCGAAATCATTCGCGGTGCCGAAGGTGACGAGCTGCGTAAAAAACTCTGGAACGTTACACGTACCTTGCAAAACGGATTCCGCAACCTCGGGTTCAACATCGGACCTGCCGAGGCCTGCGTGACACCGATATTCCTGCCAGGCAATGAAATCCAAGCTGCCTGGATAGCGCGCGACCTCCGTACAAACTATAAGATTTTCTGCTCAATAGTGACATATCCGGTCATTCCAAGAGGCATGATTATCTTCAGGATTATCCCGACGGCGGCACACTCGATAGAAGATGTGGAATACACACTCAACGCTTTCAAGGAAATCAAGGAAAAACTCGCCGCAGGTAAGTATGATAATCCTGAAATGCCGCAAATGGCCATTCTTTAATAATGAAATCCAATTATTTTAAAGATAAAGTGATTATCGTGACAGGAGCCAGCTCGGGTATCGGGCTGGCTGCGGTCAGACTTTTTGCCGGTAAAGAAGCTAATGTGGTGATGGCGGCGCGCTCAATCGACAAACTGGAACAGCTCAAGACAGAGATGCCCGATTCGGAAAAGGTGCTGTGCGTCAAAACGGATGTCTCAAAAGAGGAAGACTGCAAAAACCTGATGGAAAAGACGGTCGAAAAATTCGGACGTATCGACATCCTTGTCAACAACGCCGGAATTTCCATGAGGGCAATGTTCATAGACCTTGACCTTGATGTCGTAAAAAGACTTATGGACGTCAACTTCTGGGGCACGATATATTGTACGAAATACGCTCTGCCGTATCTGCTTGAGTCAAGGGGTAGCGTAGTGGGTGTCATCTCTACCGCCGGATATTTGGGGTTGCCTGGAAGGACAGGCTATTCGGCGTCAAAATTCGCCATCAGAGGCTTCCTGAACACCCTGCGCGTCGAACATCGTTACGATGACCTTCATGTCATGGTGTTCGCTCCGGGATTTACCGCCTCCAATATAAGAAATGTGGCTCTGCTCGCCGACGGCTCGCCGCAAGGCATGACACCTCGTAATGAAGAAAAAATGATGACGGCGGAACGTGTGGCCCAAAGACTGGCCTATGGCTTGAAATGCCGTAAAAACGAGATGCTTCTCACCCCGGTCGGCAAAATTACGAAATTCTTCACCTTCGCCTTGCCGAAATTCGTGGAATGGATGGAGTATAAAATGATGGCAAACGAACCTGAAAGTCCAATAAAAAAAATATAAAATCATTAAAGATCATGATGCTCATCAAGGAAATAGCCGTGAATGTGAATATCCTTAACTCAAGGATTAAAAAATGTTTTTTTGACAAACTTCAAGACCACGGCATCAATATCACGCCGGAACAATATCTCGTGCTGGATATTTTATGGGAACAACAATCTCTGTCACAGCAGAGTATCGCCGATATTATTCAAAAAGACAAAAATTCGGTGACAAAAATCATTGATTCTTTGGAGAAAAAGAACCTTGTGAGACGTGTGGTGGATAAAAACGACCGTCGAATCAACAAAATTGAACTTACTGACGAGGCTTTCGCCTTGGAAAAAATCACTACTGACGTCGCCATTAACTTCATGAATGATGTTGTGAATGATATCGATGATGAAGACCTTGACACTTTTGTCCGTGTTATGAGACAACTAAAAAACAATCTTGGATTTGAATGAACAGGCAGTCAGCAATAAAATCTTGAGTTGCCTTTAAAAATGCGAGGGCGGCATCGTTCGCTCAAAAACAATAGGTTCGGGCGACCGCAGGTCGCCCGAACCTATTTCCAGTGCACTGTGTGTATCTATTAGTCTTCTACGATAGCCTCGTTTGGACATACGCTTGCGCATGTTCCGCATGAAACGCAGTTGTCTGCATTGATTGAATAGATGCTACCTTCTGAAATAGCGCCGACCGGGCACTCGTCGATGCAAGAACCGCAGGCCACACAGCTGTCTAAAATTTTATATGCCATATTTTTGTTGTTTAAAATGTTCTGCAAAAATATAAAATTTTACAATACAACACACGTTTTTTTTAAATTTTTTTTGGCGAAAAAAAATTACTTGATTATTTTTCTTTATATTAAATATATCCTTACCTTTGCAGAATATTTTAGAGGGTATCCTTGAAAAAGG
This sequence comes from uncultured Bacteroidota bacterium, assembly GCA_900542475.1. Lineage (GTDB taxonomy): Bacteria > Bacteroidota > Bacteroidia > Bacteroidales > F082 > Limimorpha. The sequence goes on along the minus strand of UQNO01000023.1, from coordinate 12,005 downwards.
AATAATAATCTAAGTAATTATAATACAATAAATTAAATTCAATTTATTATGGCTAACAGAACAAAAGTTGTAGAACTTGAACACGTTGTCATTCGTTTCGCGGGTGACTCTGGTGACGGTATGCAGCTGACTGGAAACCTGTTTTCCGACTCAACAGCTCTGGCAGGCAACGATTTTGCCACCTTCCCAGACTATCCAGGAGAAATTCGTCCACCACAAGGCACTGTGTCTGGCGTCTCTGGATTCCAAGTCCATTTTGGACATAAACCGGTTCACACCACCGGTGACCTTTGCGATGTGCTCGTCGCAATGAACCCGGCTTCTATCAAAGCTAATATGCGTTGGCTGAAGCCCGGCACAACAATCATCTTCGATGTCGACTCGATGAACGACAAGGCTCTCGAAAAAGCCGGTTACACATCAGACCCGACACAAGACGACACTCTCAGCCAGTATAAAGTCGTCAAGGCCCCTATCACATCAATGACACTTGAGGCTTTGAAAGATTTCGGTTGGGACCGCAAGACCATGCTCAAGTCAAAGAATATGTTCGCTCTCGGTATCGTGATGTATCTCTTCAACCGTGACATCACTCTCCTGAACGCGTATTTCAATAATAAATTCAAGAACAAACAAGATGTCATCAAAGCTAACCAGATAGTAGTCGCTGCTGGTTACAGCTATGCCGACACAATGGAAATCTTCGCCAACACATATCGTATAGAACCTGCGAACCTCGCTAAAGGCAAATACCGTGACATCACCGGTAACGTCGCTACAGCATGGGGTTTGATGGCAGCGGCGGAACGCTCGGGTCGTCAAATCTTCTGCGGTTCATATCCTATCACTCCTGCAACAGATATCCTTGCAGAGTTGGTGAAATATAAAAACTTGAAAGTCAAAGCTTTCCAGGCAGAAGACGAGATTGCAGGTATCTGCTCGTCGCTCGGCGCGTCATTCGCTGGCTGCCTGGCAGTGACAACAACATCTGGTCCTGGTCTTTCACTGAAGTCGGAAGCCCTTGGTCTTGCTGTCATGACAGAACTTCCTCTCGTCGTCGTCGATGTGCAGCGTGGCGGCCCCTCAACAGGTCTCCCGACCAAGTCGGAACAAAGCGACCTCATGCAGGCCGTTTACGGACGTAATGGCGACGCACCTCTTATCGTCCTCGCGGCACGCAGCTCGGCCGACTGCTTCTATTCAGCATACGAAGCCGCAAAACTTGCAATGGAACACATGACACCGGTTATCCTCCTTACAGAAGGATCTCTCGGTAACGGTTCTGAAATATTGAGAATCCCAAGAGTCGCCGACCTCCCGTCTATAGTTCCTCCAATCGCAAAAGCCAATGACCCGGACTATGAGCCATACAATCGTGATGAGGAAAAACTTAACCGTCAGTGGGCACTGCCCGGAACAGAAGGTCTCCGTCATCGTATCGGCGGCCTCGAAAAATCCAACGGCAAGGGTAATATCTCGCTCGACCCTCAAAACCACCAACTCATGACAAAACTTCGTGAAGAGAAAGTGCAGCGTGTGGCCAACTTCATTCCTGAACAGGAAATCGTTGGTGACCCTAATGCCGACCTCCTTGTGGTGAGCTGGGGCGGCACATACGGCGTGGTACTCTCTGTCGTCGAAAAGATGCTCGAAGAAGGCAAGTCAGTGGCACATGCACACTTCCGCCATATCATGCCTCTGCCAAAGAATACAGCAAAGGTGTTGAACGGCCATAAGAAAATAATCGTCTGTGAGAATAACAACGGTCAGTTCGCAAACTACCTAAGAGAGAAAATGCCTGACTTCAAATACGAACAATTCAACAAGATTCAGGGACTCCCATTCCTCACAGCGGAGTTGGAAAATAAGTTTAATGACCTTTTAAAATAAAATTACCATGGAAAACACAAATTTAAATAATCAGGTTGTTAATCTTACTAAAGAAGATTTTGTCAACGATCAGATAGTTAAATGGTGCCCCGGTTGCGGTGACCACGCTATCTTGAAGACATTACAGGACGTGTTTCCGCAAATCGGCAAGAGGAAAGAAGATATCTGCGTCGTTTCCGGTATCGGTTGCTCATCACGCTTCCCTCATTATATGAACACTTACGGATTCCACAGTATTCATGGCCGCGCTTGCGCTATCGCAACAGGTGTGAAACTTGCAAATCCCGACCTCTCAGTGTGGATTATCACCGGCGACGGCGACTGCACGGCTATCGGCGGCAACCACTTCATCCACGCTGTCCGTCGTAATATGGACATGAACCTCCTTTTGTTCAACAACCGTATCTATGGTATGACAAAAGGCCAATTCTCACCATGTACTTTCCGTGGCACAGTGACAAAAACATCTCCACAAGGTACATACGAGGATCCGTTCAATGTCGGTGAGCTCGTTATCGGCGCAGGCGGCAAGTTCTTCGCCCGTGGCGTTGATATCAATACCAAGGAACTCACGGATATATGCATGAAAGCCCAGAAACACGACGGTATGGCAGTCATTGAGATTCTCCAAAACTGTATGATTTTCTCTAACGGTGTTCATGAAAACATCACCGGAAAAGATGTCCGTGACGATATGCAGGTCAAGTGCGAGCACGGTAAACCTCTCATCTTCGGTAAAGACCGTAACAAGGGCCTCCGCCTCAACGGCTTCAAACTCGAAGTCGTTACAATCGGCGAAAACGGCATCACAGAGAAAGATATCCTCGTTCACGATGAGAAAGAAGAAAATATAGGTGTCCACATGTTGCTCGCCTCTATGATGCCTCCGGCGTATCCAGTCGCTATAGGCGTTATCCGCAATGTGGAAGCTCCTACATACGACAATTGTCTCACAGATGTCATCGAACGCGAATCAGCCAAGTCGAACATCAAAACTGTTGACGACCTGCTGAACAGCGGCACAACATGGGATATCAAATAATATCACCAATGAATTTCTTGTGAAGACACGATTTGTCGCGTCTTTATAAAAATCAAAAAAATCCCGTCATCGACGGGATTTTTTTGCAAAAAATATTGCGCCAACAACTCCCATAAACCGGCCAGGCTGCAATTGTTCTCTTTATAATGCTTTGAATTATTGTCAAAAATGATGAAACTTGCTTGATTTGTCGCGATTTGTCTCAATTGTTGTAAAATTATTTCCTTAAAACAAATAATTGAATGCTAATTTATGCTAAATTTGCATGTGGGATTAATAGAGGTTTTATGAATGGATTTTCTGGTTGTTTGTCGGATTTTCATCTGCGTACTGTCAAATTGATGATAAACCGGGCGTCGATGGATTCGGATAATATGAAAAGATGAGATTGGTATGGCGGGTTACTGTTGTCGCCTGATTAGGATAAATTATTTGATATGAGTTATATGACATTTGATTGTAAAGGATTTATTCATGTTCAAGATATATTTCAAGTAAAAGAACATTGGAAATACTTGAAATATTACAAGAACAATTGTTTTACGGACTGATTTTATTAACATGAAAAGAAGTTTTAAACCTGGAACAATGCTATATCCCTTGCCGGTGGTGATGGTGTCGTGCGGCGACAGCCCCGAAAACCACAACATCATCACGGTGGCTTGGACTGGAATCGTGTGCTCTGACCCGCCGATGTGCTACATCTCCGTGAGAAAAGACCGACATTCGCATGCAATCATATCAAGAACAAAGGAGTTCGTGATAAATCTTACGACAGATGCCTTGGCGAAAGCCACCGATTGGTGCGGAGTTCGTTCTGGACGAGATTACAACAAATTTAAAGAAATGCATCTCGCCATTGAACAAGCGGAACGGGTGAGTGCCCCGATGATAGCCGAATCGCCCGTGAATATAGAGTGTAAGGTCATGGAAATAAAAGAATTGGGTTCTCATGATATGTTCGTAGCGGAAATCGTTGCCGTACATGGTGACGAGAAATATTTTGACCAGAGTACGGGTCTTTTTCAACTTAATCAAGCGGAGTTGATTGCCTATTCGCACGGTAAATACTACACCCTGGGCGAGAAAATCGGCAAATTCGGCTTTTCAGTGGAGAAAATCAAGCATAAAAGGAAAACTTCCACACCCTCGTTTCGACCGGAGCGAAGCGGAGTGGAGAAATCTAAAATAAAAAAATAAATGGATTATATCAAAGTTAACGGTCTCCCTAAAGACGAAATCATCGGTCTTGTGAAAGAATGGATAAAGTTGTATCCACATTCTTTCAACCCGGAAGTGAATTTTTGGTTTTATCAACTTGATGATAATCAAGTGATTATTGGCTTGCATGACGATTTGAGCACCTTGGCGGTGAGTCTTCTGGTCATTTATCTGACATCTGCGGCGCGGGACTCGCAAGATGTCGAACCTGTCGTGGCATATCTCACTGTTGATGACAATGAAATCCTTTTGAAACAGAACTATGGCCGTCGTGCAAAGGTTGTTGCAAAGGGCACCGACGATGACAACACCGGTGTGATAATCCTATTGGAGAACAACTATTGTGTCGAGTACTATTTTCGTGGCAAGGCTCGTAAGATTAAGGATTCCGACTTTGTCTTCTTGGAGCCGGCACTTCCCGAATCCATAGAGAATGCTGGTAAAGACGAGATTTTTGTCGGCGATGTCATACCAAAGAAAAAGATAGAGACGTCGCTTGAGCCAGATGCCTCGCCATGGAAAAAACTGATGTGGTATGGAATCTGCGCCATAGTCGGACTTGGCATAGGATTTTTGTTGGTTCACCTGTATTTTTAAATAAAGCCGTCATTTCGACCGAAACAAATAACCCGCCGTCATTTCGACCGAAGCAAATAACCCGCCGTCATTTCGACCGAGCGAAACGAGTGGAGAAATCTCCGGCAAATAAGAATTAATAACATGTTAGAACAATTTCGCGAATATATCAATGACAACCGCCTTATTAATGAAGGTGACCGTATTCTCGTTGCCTTGAGCGGCGGCGTTGACTCGATGGTTCTGGCGGAATTGTTAAGGCGGGGCGGATACAATATCGCTTTCGCTCACTGCAATTTCCATCTTCGTGGCAAGGAATCCGATGACGATGAAATGTTCGTTCGCAAATATGCTGAAAAAGTAAAGGTGAAACTCTTCGTACGACAGTTCGATACCTTGGGTTTTGTTAAAAACAACAAGGTATCCGTCGAGATGGCGGCTCGCGAACTGCGGTACGCCTGGTTTAACAATCTTACTAATGCCGCCAACACCACATCGGTGCTTCCAAACGAGCGCGGCGAATGGGGAAATCTTCATTTCGACAAAATAGCCCTCGCTCATCATGCCGACGACCAAATCGAGACGTTTTTTATCAATCTCTTACGAGGCTCCGGTATTAAAGGACTAAAAGCCATGCAGCCTTGTAACGGTGTGTATGTCAGACCGTTGCTGTGGGCATCGCGTGAGGAAATCAAAAAATTCGCAGCAGACAACAATATCGCTTGGCGAGAAGACAGCACCAATAAAGATGCGGTTTTTTTAAGAAATAAAATCCGCCACGAACTGATGACAGAGTTCGATGCAATAAAACCTCAAGCAAGAGAGAAAATCCTTGAATCAATCACTTGTTTAGCCTCTGAAAATCAATTATATAGAAAACTTGTCAAAGAAAAACTCTCGCAAATTGAAACCGTTGACGGCGTTTTGCACTCAATTCCAAAATGTCACTTCAAACGGAGCGTGGCGGAGTCGGGAAATCATTTAAAGCAACTCCTTTTTGAATGGATTCGTGATTTCGGCTTCTCTTTCTCCCAATGCGAATCGATATTCGCTGCCATTGACGGAGAATCTGGTAAAGAATTTTATTCACATGAATATCAATTGGTTATTGAGAAAAACACTATCGATATATTCCCTAATTCCTTTAATGCCCCCAATGTCATCGATGGTCTTGAATGTGATTGTTTCTCAAAAACTCCAGACTTTAAACTCCGGACTTCAAATTCTAATATTGCCCAATTGGACTACAATACTCTGAAACTTCCTTTGAAAACGCGTTTTTGGCAGAAAGGCGACCGCTTCCGCCCTCTAGGCATGAATGGCACAAAACTTGTCTCGGATTTTTTCAATGACAACGATTTCACGGCTTTTCAGAAAAAAAACACCGTTATTTTAACCGATAATGAGGGCGAAATAGTATGGATTGTCGGTCATCGTATCGATGACAGATTCAAAATCACTGAAAAAACTAAAACAATTTTTCAAATAATATTCAGTGATTAAAATTTTTCATATTTTTGCAAATCGAATATTTAAATCAGTATAAATATTAAATTATTGATTATCAATTAACTATGAAAAAACTGTATCTATTTTTTGCGTTATTTTTCGCATTGTTGGTGCCTTTTACATCATTAGGTCAGATTTATGACCCGGTTCAGTGGAGTTTCTCTTCAGAATCGTTGGGAAATAACGAATATAACGTTATTTTGAAGGCGCATATTGAGTCCGGTTGGCACATTTATTCACAAAATCTTAAGGGAGAAGGCCCGATTCCAACCACATTCCTGTTTGCGGAAGATTCTAAATATGAGAGAATCGGCGACGTTATGGAAGGTGAGGCAATTGTCCATTATGACAATGCTTTTGGAGTGGATTTGAATTATTTTGAAAATGAGGCTATATTCACTCAAAAGGTGAAAGTGCTTGGTAAAGAACCGGTTGCGGTAAAAGGTGAGTTGGAATTTATGGTGTGCAACGACGGCATGTGCTTGCCTCCTACTCAAGTGGAATTTGAAATCAACCTTGATTACGGAACAATAGCCAATGCCGATGCAGCCGCAAACGACAGCCTGCTTTCCATGATACTTCAGGCTATCCTTTGGGGCTTGGCGGCATTGCTGACCCCATGCGTCTTCCCGATGATCCCCATGACCGTGTCGTTCTTCCTCCACGGAAGCGAAAATAAAGCGGCAGGTCGCTTCAAAGCCATTATGTACTTCATCTTCATAGTGCTGCTCTATACACTTCCGATTGCAATCATCATCATGGTGACTTGGATTTTCGGTGGCGACAGTGTCACTGGCGACATATTCAACTGGCTGTCAACACATTGGATTCCTAACATCATCTTCTTCTTGGTGTTCATGGTGTTTGCCGCGTCGTTCTTCGGAGCATTCGAAATCGTGCTTCCAAGCAGCCTCGTCAACAAATCGGATGCCAATTCAGAGAAAAAAGGTCTCGCCGGAGTGTTCTTTATGGCTCTGACCCTTGTCCTGGTCTCATTCGCATGCACGGGTCCTATCGTCGGAACAGTACTCATTAAATCGACATCGGGCGAGTTCTGGACACCAATATTGACAATGTTCTGCTACGCCTGTACCTTCGCATTGCCATTCGCACTCTTTGCATTGTTCCCGGCAATGCTGAAAAACCTGCCTAAAAGCGGCGGCTGGCTCAACACAGTGAAGGTAATACTCGGCTTCATCGAGGTCGCCCTCGGCTTCAAGTTCTTGAGCGTCGCCGACCAGACATATCATTGGCATCTCCTCGACCGTGAGGTGTATCTCGGTATCTGGATTGTCTGCTTCGCTATGCTTGGTTTCTACCTCATTGGCAAAATAAGATTTAAAAACGACGACCCTGTAGAGTCAATCGGTGTCGGACGCTTGATATTGAGTATCATAACGTTTACTTTTGTCGTCTATATGATTCCTGGAATGTGGGGCGCGCCTTTGAAGGCTCTCTCTGGCTATCTGCCGCCACAACAGACCCTTGATTTCGACCTCAAACGTATCAACCAAGAGAATGCAGATAAAGTTATTGAGTTTATTCAACAAAATGTAAAGGCGATGCCTGCCGGTCAGGTTGAACCTCACACTGCTAAACCAACGGCAGAGCTTTGCGAATCGCCGCGCTTCAACGATATTTTCCACCTGCCTCATGGGTTGAGGGGGTACTTCGACTATGAGCAGGCTTTGGCATGTGCGCGGGCGCAAAACAAACCGCTGTACGTGGATTTCACCGGTCACGGATGCGTGAACTGCCGTGAAATGGAGGCAAACGTGTGGAGTGATCCGCGCGTGTTGAAGATGTTGCGCGAGGACTTTATCATCGTGGCTCTTTATGTCGATGATAAAACCAAACTTCCAGAGGAAGAATGGATTCAGGGTGGCGATGGCAAGATGAAGAAAACAATCGGTCGTAAATATGCCGACTTCCAAATAACCAAGTTCGGCACCAACGCCCAGCCTTACTACTGCCTGATGGGGCATAACGGAGAACTTCTCCACGAGCCGCGAGCTTACAACCTCGACAAAGACGGCTTCGTGCAGTTCCTGAAAGAAGGTCTCGATAATTTCAAAAACGGAGTTTCAGTAAGAAACATCAACGAATAGATAGATTTGTTGGCTATTAACCTCCAGCCGGTCATTGGAAATTTGCAACAGACATCTTTCCAATGACCGGTCGGAGGGAAAAATTTCAATCCGCATTTGACGTTCGTCGAAATTCATTTCCAAAGTTGATAAAAAAAGAAGATGACCTTTGCAGAGTACCCTCTTCTGTCTTCATCCAGACTAAACTCTAACGTCTAACATCTATTTCCCCGCATAATGCTGATAGAACTGTATAATAGTCTCAATCCACATGAAGAAATGGTCGGGTCTGTAGTTCTCGTTCGGCGAGTGAATGGTGTCTTCTCCCAGACCGAATCCTATCAAGATTGATTTGATTCCCAACACTTTCTCGAATCTTGCGATAACCGGGATGCTTCCGCCACTGCGTCCGGACAGGCAGAAATTACAATCTGCCTGCCGAGGCCGAATGGGAATATGCCGCGTGGGGAGGCAAAAACAGTGAAGGTGCCAAATACGCCGGAGGATGGAGCATAGGCGATGTCGCAGGGCATGCGGGAAACAATGGTGACTCCACACGTGTTTGCGGCACAAAACGCGTCAACACATTGGGGATCTGAAATGTGAGTTGAAAGGTGTGGGAGAGGAGCGAGGACTGGTACGAGTACTATCTGTCGTATGACACCGACAACCCGAAAGGCGCGTCATCAGGCTCGAACCGCAACAACAACGCTCCTGGCAACCGTAACAACAATCTGGGCTTCCGCATTGTTTTCCATTAGTTTAATATGAAGAATGTGTGTCGTCATAGTAAACATGTCCATGTCGTGTTTGGCTTCTTGCGGCCAAACGAAAACGAGCGGTTGCTAACCGCCTTGAAATCCGGTGCCGGTAGCGGATTCGCGGATGCGGATTGCGAAAGCTCCGGATTTTTTTTGTTGAAATTCTCAACACGACTCTCATTTCCACGCAAGTTTGCTTGAAAATATTGACATTGGCAGTGATAATCATTTCTGACGGGAAACAAGCCCTGACGGTCTTTGTCGCTTTCTGGTGCGTGTGATTCGCAAATGCCGGGTCTGAAATGACAGCTCCCTGATTCTCTGTGAAGTCCGGTTTAAATACCAACCGCTCTTTTTCAGATTGCTTTAATCATCGGATTAATATGGAATCCGGAACAAGGCTTGATGCCTGACATCGTCAACTTTGTTCCTGCCGTTTCCGCCTCGTCATGTTCAGACAAAGACCGGCGTGATGCAGGATGCCGCGATGATGTTTTGATTCTGTCGCTTGTCCCGGACTTCTTGTTGTTTCTCAACTTAATTATTAATGTATATCAGCGAGCATGAATTGCAACCGTTCGACTCGCATAAATACCCCGTTCCAACTAATGGTATGTTTACTTTTTTCAGTTCGCAGCTGCCTCTGCTGTTGTCGTTGCATATACATTGGGGTTTCTTGTTCGGTGAACTTGTCATGGCAAAATATTCTTTGTCACCGTCTTGATAAATGCTCTCCCCTTCCTCGATGTACATTGGAATGGCGGCGACATTTCCGTAAAAATTGACGTATGCAAACACGTTCGGTTCAAGTTTTGATTCGTTTTTTGCCTCGCCTATGATTCTGCACATTTCCACAACATCTTCTATTTCAAATAGTTCTATAAAAGCGTTGCCGTGTATCACCTCTTTGCCTCTGATGATGTCAGATGCGTTGATTATTGAGTTGTCTGTCACAGGCACGCTTTCCTCACATAAAAGTGTTATGCCTGCGTTCCTGTTTATCAGGCCAAGCAGCTCGACTTCCTGGTCAGCTCCCCTGTTAGTGCTCGTTATTAATGTTTTCTGGCAGACGCTGCAACCATCTGAAAGAATGCAATAGAAATTGTTGCCGTATGAGGCAGGCTGGCAACCGGTTCCTTCGGAGCATGAGCATCGCACTCCTATTGCCGGTGCCTCTGTTATTGAACGCTCGCCGTGTTTTCTGACAACGTATGAGTACCCTTCCGGTAAAGTGATAGTGTAGACGTCATTCGCGCCTCTGCTTACCTCGCTTCCTTCAGGCAGAGGTATTCCAGCATCGCCTGATTCTAATATATTATCGATTATTTCATAGTTATTATCGCTTAATGCTATTACGTCGACGATTTCTTTTTTGTTGCAGCCGGCTAATACGATTAAGAATGCCGCGATAAATGCTAATTTACTGAATTTTTTCATGATGCTTTATTTTGAATGTTAATAATTATATGTTTATAGTTATTAAGTGTTTTTTTTGTTATAAGCCTTCTCATTTTTTGAATTGATTTGATACGGAATGAGAAGGCGGGTTTAGATGAATTTGTTCTTTTTCAAATAGTGTATATTGACGATTCCGTATGTTTTGCTTTCTGTGCCGATTGTGGATGATATGAAAAATATGTCTTGAAAGCCTGAAATGGCAGATATTATTGTCCTTGATATGGCGTTTGCAACACTGTCGGTGCGGATTGCTCCCGTGGTTTCTCGAGAGTGTAAGTTGTTGTGTTTAAATTCCATTTCTTTCATATCAAGGATAATTTTTACAAAAATATGTGTTTTTTTTATGTATGCAAATTTTTTTTTGTTTTTTTACTTGAGCGATGTGTTTGCAAGTGCTGAAACACTAATAGAATAAGGTGGTTTTGGTAATATGACAGTGATAAAAAAAAGATAGATTACTTTCTGTTTCATTGTTTCTTCTTATGAATAGTAAAAACAGCATCGAGTATTTAAGGTTCATCATTGTGTGGGGGATTTGGTGTAACCGGTGTCGTTTCCCCTTCACGTATCACCACACGCTGTACATTCTTCGCCTGATTGCGCATTTCTTGCTTCGGGAAGAACTGTATGCGAGGAGTTTTGAGCGTATCTGCGGTAACGGCTTTTTCCGTTTCCATGCGTTTGCCGTTGGATACAACCTTAAACGATCCGAGGTCGGCCAAATCAACGGTTCGACCGCTGAACATTTCTTCACGCACAATCTCCGCCAAGGCGGTGATGGCGGCACGCACATCGGCACGGCTTAGGGCTGTGGCATTGATAATACGGTCTTCTACCTGACGAGTAGTAACCTTATCTTGCGCAACGAGAGCGGCATAATACATTGTTTTGCCTTTGTGTTTACCCACACGCATTACTTCTTTTTTTTACGTTGTATAGTAACATGTTTTTTTCTTGTTTTGAGGTTTATACTTTGAATTCTTTTTGCCGTTTAACTTAAACGGCTCGGGCGATTGTACTGGAACGACCTTAATCGTTTAACTTAAACGATTCCGCCCATTTCGGTCATGGTGTTTTTCAGCTGCTGTCGTTTACTTTGTCCATTGTCTTCTTTCTTTTTATAATTCTATTACTTTACGGCTAAAAGCTATATTTTGCCTTTGCCCATATTTCTGAATTGTTTTTGTACCTGCCGAATATCCCCTCATTGCCTGCAAACCAATCATAGCCTGCCGAGAGCTGGATGTGGTCATTCAGTGCATAAGAGGAGGTAAAGCGACTGAACCATCCCTTGTGGTTGAGGTCGAAATAGGTGAAGTTGGAGAGCTGCCATGTGCTGTCCAACAGTTTTTTCGACACATTGAGCGTGAGGAGTGACTGATGGCGAGGTTGTGCTATTTGATTTTCATATCGCAGAATACTTTCCGAAGAAAACTGCGCCATCACCATCCATTCATGAGG
>UQNO01000022.1 GCA_900542475.1 uncultured Bacteroidota bacterium | reverse complement strand
GCGACATTGCCTCACACGCCGCTTCCTTTTTGAAAGCAAAAGAATTCTCCAAATGTCAATTACAACAAGCACTTTTTTTCATAGTATCAAGATTTTTTAATCTCACTACACAACAGTGCAGGCAATTTTTGAATGGCAACAACTAAAACACTGAAATTTTGGAGATTTCAGGAAAATTTTTAAAAATTTTCATTTTTTTCTTGACATGTAAAACTTTTATTGTATTTTTGCAGTGTATTAGATGACTAATACAGGTGACAACAAAAAAAACTTTATCTAATATGATTAAAATCAATAATTTAGACTTTGCCTACAAAAACACGAGTGTATTCAAAAATATCAGCATAGAATTTAAAAAGGGAAACATCTACGGACTTTTGGGCGAAAACGGTGTTGGGAAGACCACCTTGTTGAAATTAATATGCGGTTTACAGAAGCCACAGCACGGCTCGGTGACTGTTGATGGCTTCACTCCTTCGATGAGACAGCCTGATTTTTTGCAAAACGTGTTTTTTCTTCCCGAGGAAGTGATAACCGAGGACAGCACACCGGAGAAATTCATTCAGAAAATCGGAGTGTTTTACCCTCGTTACGACTTTGTTTTTTTCAACCAGCTCATGAAAGAGCTTGAAGTTGACATGACAAAACAATTCAACGAGTTTTCGCACGGACAGAAGAAGAAAGCGCTCCTTGCCTGCGCAATGTCGTTGAAGACAGACTATCTCTTCCTTGACGAGCCGACCAACGGTCTCGACATCCCTTCAAAAGCCTTGTTCCGCAAAGTGATTTCGCAATATTGCAGCGATGAGACCACCGTTATCATCTCTACACATCAGGTGAAAGACGTGGAGAACCTCATCGACCCCATCGTGATTCTCGACCACGACGACGTGCTTCTCAACGCCAGTTTCAGCAAAATCACTGAAAAGATTTATTTCGAGTACGGTACAGAGAGGTTGCAGAACGCTTATTACACCGAGATGCTGCCGGGCGGCTACATCAACGTGATGCCTAATGAAGACCGACTTGAGAGCAAGGTCAACATCGAGGCGCTCTTCAATGCGGTAATGAAAAACAAAGAAATCATCAAAAACTTAATGAAATGAACAACATCTTGAATATCAAACGTTTCGGCAAAGTATTAAAACACGATGGTCTGAATTTCTTTCCGAGCCTTACTTTGACTTTGGCCATATTATGGGCTATTCCGGTGGTTATTTATTTGTTTGCCCTCCTCATGCCAACAAATGAGAGACATGTTTTTGATGTGTTTTCAAGAATCACTCTCATCGGCAATCTTGCAAAAATCTCTTTAATAATAGCGCCGGCAAGACTTTACAAATATTGCAACGACTCACGCAAAGGCATCGGTTACGCCATGCTGCCTGCATCGACACTTGAGAAATTTCTCGGCATGGTGATTTATTGCGCCATCGTAACACCTATTATATATATAGCTGGCGCACTCGCAATAGACAGCATTCTCGCACTCTTCAACGGATCGTACGACGGCTTCGCAGTGTCGTATTATTTCGACACACAAACACAAATCAATCATGCCATTTCAAGTAACAACATGTTTTTAGACGACACCTTCCCTTTGTTTATCAACAACTTATCCTCAACTTTCATGAAAATTTCAAGTATGCTCGGCATATTAATGTTATCGTCAATTTTCATGTTTGGGAACATGGTTTTCAAGAAACACAAAACGAGCAAAATGATTGGTGTACTTATACTTTTGTCAATCATTTTCATGATTGTCATCATCAACTATGCAGTAAATCACGAGATGTTATTCCAACAATTTATTGAAGACAACAACATCACAGAATTCATAAAACGCCTTATAACAATCATCATGAATGTGGTTTTATATGTTGAAATAATCATTTCAGCAGTTTTGCTGTGGGGCGTTTTCCATAAAATTAAAACTCAAAGATATTGACTATGATTTTCAACGGACATAAGCCTATATACCTGCAGATTTACGACCACGTATGCGAGCGCATTCTCAATGGCGGGTTACGCAGCGGCGACAGGGTGATGTCGGTGCGCGAGCTCGGCATTGAGTTAGGAGTGAACCCCAACACGGTGATGCGCGCGTTCGAGCGGCTGCAGATGAAAGAAATCATAGCGACAAAACGCGGAATAGGATTTTACGTATGCGATGATGCGAAAGAGAAAATCCTTTCTGAACAGAAAAAGGATTTTTTGGAAAACGAAGCGCCTGAATTTCTGAAAAAAGTGGAATTATACGGAATTAAAATTGAAGACATTTTAAAAGTTTAAATATGAAGAAATTATTTATATCATTAGTTATCATTTTGAGCGTCAACACGATGAGCGCTCAATTGAAAGTCAAGACCACGTATCTTGACAATGGATTAAAGGTTGTTATGTGCGAGGACCACTCCTCTCCGAAGGCCTACGGCGCTGTTTATGTACACGCCGGCAGCAAGAACGACCCTCTTGACGCCACAGGTATGGCTCACTATTTCGAACACATCATGTTCAAGGGCACCGATAAAATCGGCACCCTCGACTGGGAGGCCGAGAAGGTGTATCTCGACAGCATCGACATCATGTACGACAGGCTTCACGAGACCGCCGACCTCGACGAGCGCACCGCTATCCAGGCGAAAATCAACGAATTGTCACTTGCTTCCACCGACTACGCCATTCCCAACGAGGTTGACGTAATCCTCACCAAGATGGGCGGTCAAGGTTTGAACGCAGGCACTGCCTACGACCAGACGATGTATTTCAACTCTTTTCCTTCCAACCAGATTGGCAAGTGGATGGACGTTTACGCTGAACGCTTCCGCTATCCGGTGTTCCGTCTCTTCCAGAGCGAGCTTGAGACTGTGTACGAGGAAAAGAACATGTACGGTGACAATCCTATCAGCGCGTTTCAGGAATACATGTTCAAAGAAGTGTTCGGAGAGCATCCTTACGGCCGTCCGATTATCGGATTGACAGAGCATTTAAAGAACCCGCAGACAAGCAAGATGCGCGAGTTTTTCAACACTTATTACGTTGCGAACAACATGACACTCCTCCTCGTCGGCGACTTCGACATTGAGGAAATAGAGCCCATGGTGGCCGAGAAATTCGGCATCTGGCGCAGCGGCGAGATTCCCGCCCAGCCCGAGTTCACCTTGCCGGAATTCAACGGTCCCACTATCAAAGACGTAAAACTGACACCTATCAAAATCGGCATGTTGGCTTGGCGCGGCGTGAAAATCTCCGACACCGACTATCTGCCACTTGGCATCGCTTGCAACATCTTCAGCAACGGAGGGACAGGGCTCATGGACAAAGATATACTCGACGGCAATATCATGACGGCAGCTCTCTTGCCTCTCTCTCTCGAAGACCATGGCGCCAACGTCATACTTTATGTCCCGAAACTTATCGGTCAGTCACACGAAGAAGCCGAAAATTACATTTTTGCGAGCTTGGACAAGCTGAAAAACGGCGACTTCAGCGACGATCTCTTCGAGGCGATTCGCGTCAATATGCTGAAAGAACGTTTACAAAAAACCGAAAGCCTGGACAACTTGGCACTTCTCTTCCTTGAGCTTGAGCAACGCGGAATGACTTATAATGAATATCTCGTTGAGACTGAACGTATTAGAACCATCACAAAAGACGAAATCGTTGCCATGGCAAACAAATACTTCGGCAATGACTACCTTGCAGTACGCTCAAAAATGGGATTTCCGGACAAAGACAAAGTCGATAAACCCAACTGGAAACCTATAGAGGCGAAGAACACCGACGCCAAGTCGGAATTTGCCAAGATGATTGAGGCTGAAGAAGTCCCGCAGGTCACTCCACAAATCATCGAGTTCGGCAAAGATGTCGAAATCACCAAGATAAACGATTGTTACACAATGATTTCCACAAAAAATCCATATAACGACATCTTCAACCTTTCTATCGAATACAACTACGGTTTAAACAACAACCCGGATCTCGAGAGAGCCCTTTCATATCATGAACTGCAAGGCACCGAAAACATGAGTTTCGAGGAGTTCAACCTTGCTCTTCAAAAACTTGGCGCGAGCTTTTACCTTGTTTCCAACGACAACACAAACTATGTGAAAATCGAAGGTTTTGAAAAGGATTTCGACCAGATTTTAGCCCTTTGCGAGGACAAGCTTTTCAATCCTGCCAACGATGAAAAAAAGAAAGACATCATATACGACGGCGAGAAAATCAATGAGCAGACTTCCAAGGAAGACGCTTCCGAATGGGCCCTTGCAGTACGCGAACTCGCACTTTACGGCGAGCAATCATTTTATAAAGCCAAAACACCTTTGAAGACGTGGAAGAAACGCACGGGTGCCGAACTCATCAATGAAGTAAGGACAGCCCACAACCACAGTGGAGAGGTTTTATTTGTCGGGAATATCGATAATCAGAAAGTCATCGAGACTTTAAAGAAACACAATCTCGTCAGGGACGATGTCGTCAAAGTTGACAAGAAGTTTAAAGTAGAGAAGCAATACACTGACAATCAAATCTTTATGGCTCACAACAAGAAATTCCGCCAGAGCAACATTTACATATATGTTCCGAGCGAAATTCTTGGTCAGAACGACAAAGCCGTATCGCAGGTATTTAACAAATACTTCGGCACTGATATGTATTCTATTGTTTTCCAAGAGGTTAGAGAGTTTCGTTCATTAGGTTACAGTGCTTATTCATACTTTTCCTATGACTATTTAGACAGGAAGCCGGGCAACCTTTTAGCATTCCTTGGAACGCAGTCAGACAAGACCAACGAAGGTATCGAGGTGCTGCGCGGTTTGATTACCGACATGCCCAAGCGCATTGAGAAGTTCAACGCTTCAAAAGACGCCTTGATTTTGTCGCGCGCATCCAACTATGTGAGTTTCAGAAACATTCCGGCTTCAGTAAGTGCATGGGTTGAGGAGGGTTACAATTATGACCCGCGAATGGAAACAACTGAAATCATCAAGACGACTGAATACGAAGACGTTGACAGATTTTACAAGAAATTCGTCGATAATCGTCCAATTATCATCATGATGTCGGGCAACAAGAAAAAAATCGACATGAAGAAACTGGGAAAATTCGGAAGTGTGAAAGAATTGAAATACAAGGATATATTCAAATAGGCTTCAGAACAATACTAACCATCAACGTTTAACATAACCTCGGCGGCTTTGACAGCTTCCGGGGTTATTTTATCGTTGCTGAGCATCTTGGCAATCTCGGCAATGCGCTCATCATGAGACAGCGGTCTGATACACGAGCGTGTTTTTTGCGCGCTTTCATCTTTATAAACAAAGAAATGTTTTTTGGCTTTCGAGGCGATTTGCGGCAGATGCGTGATAGAGACAACCTGAAGCTTCTCACCCATTGTCTTCATGATGTCGCCAAGTTTAGAGGCCACCTCGCCCGAAACGCCGGCATCAATCTCATCGAAAATCAAAGTCGGAATATAGCTGCTCCCAGCTGCCACTGCCTTGATAGCGAGCATCAGACGCGACAACTCGCCACCCGACGTGACACGGCTCATGTCATCAGGAGCAATGCCTTTGTTAGCAGTGAACAAAAAACGTATCTTGTCTTTGCCATTAGCCGAAATCTCTGAAATCTCTGAAATCTCTATTGCGAAAACACCATGCGGCATTTTCAGCCGACGAATAATCTCTGTCACCGATTTCTCAAACGCGACCTTCTCTCTCTTTCGTCTGTCCGACAGATTATCCGCCATTTTTGTCAATTCCGTCCCGCATCTCTTAAGTTCCTGCTCTTTCTTGGCGATTTCCTCGTCAATATTTGCGAAAGCGCCTATTTTATGTTGCAAATCCTTTCTGATATTCAGCAAATCAGAGTAATCATTTACATGATGTTTCATCATCAAACGCTGAATCAAGTCGAAACGCTCATGGACTTCATTCAACGAACTCGCGTCAAACTGTATGCTGTTCTGTAGATTTTCAAGGTCTTGCGCTATGTCTTTCAACTCGATTTTTGTTGAGTCTATCCTATCAAGATACTGTTCAGCTTGAGGAATATATTTTCTCAGCTTATCAACTGACGATTTCAAATCATTCAGTTGGTCAAGAAGTGAAAACTCCGAGTCATTCAGATTATTCAACGAGCAAGCCAACAACGTCTTCACTTCCTCTGCATTTTCAAGAAGCTCCATTTGTCGGCTAACTTCATCATATTCACCATCTTGCAAATCGGCTTTCAACAATTCATCAAGTTGAAATGTCAGAAAATCGTTTTCCGCAACATTTTTTTGAGTCATCTCACGGAGAGACTTCAACTCTTTTTTCAATAAAACGAATTTATGATAAACATATTGATACTCAACTAGTAATGAATTATTATCGGCTGCATTGTCTATTATCTGAAGTTGAAAATCGGCATTGTTAAGCAGCAGAGAATCATGTTGAGAGTGTATATCAATCAATTGACCGCCAAGTTCTTTCAGTTGCATGGCTGTTACCGGAGTATCGTTGATGAAAGCGCGTGATTTTTTTGTCGGGGAGAGTTCCCGTCTTAAAATCAACTCTGTGTCAAAGTCAAGGTCGTTGTCTTCAAAAAACCTCCTGCAAGGTTCATTATCAACAACAAACGATGCCTCGACCACACATTTTTTCGATTCATCAAGCATTATGTTTGAATCGGCACGTTCACCAAGCACAAATCCCAATGCTCCGAGAAGTATTGATTTTCCAGCACCGGTCTCACCTGTAATAACGCTAAAACCATCATCAAAAGATATTGACAATGAATCAATTAAGGCATAATTACTTATTGTGAGGCGCTGCAGCATTTGTTTAAAATCTTGGTTTTGCCGTCAGCAAGGCTTCATATTCTTCGGAGTGTGTGGGGTCGATTTCACGAAAAACGTTCACTGCTTTTGTACGTTCCTGTTGAGGACCCATCGAGTAAACATTCTTCCACTCGGCACGTTTCGTATCGTTAAGAATCTGCAAGTAATAGAGATTAGACTTGCTGCTATACACATTTTTCACATAGTCGAGCGACTTGGTAATCGCCATGCGTCCGTCATCAATCTTGCCAGAGCCCATCACATCGAGTCCAAGTCTATGATACTCATATATAAACTGACGCAGTTGACGATAGGCGGTATTTGTAAAGCTGTCGAGCAGCCAATAACGGTTTTTATAGCTGTCGAAAGCTTTCCAACCTGTTTCTGTTGAGCTTTGTGCTTGAGTAAGCACCTGTTCTGCCGCCTTGTACATATCCTCTCCGCCATAAAGACCGAAGGAGTCGAAATACAATCCCAAGCTGTAATATGCGTAAAATGCCAGCATAGAGGTAAGATTCGACATATATGAATTATCGTTGAAATCAAGCGGTTGCGACTCGATATAGCTGAAGTTAAAATCAGAATCCACGTAATTCAGAAGAGGGGTGTTGTAGCCGGACTTATACACCGGGCGGCGCAAACCGATATTCAGTTCTCCCGAGATGTTGTTGCCTTCCTTGTTTTTAACCACTATCACCATTGTCCCTTCAATACGTTCATGCTCTTCAAATTTGATGTTTGTCCAGATGCGGTTGTTCATGAAGTTTATCACGGCTTCCTGCAGGGCTTCATACACACGCTGGTCGGTACCTGCAACCTGTTTCGTATTGACCGTCACCTGGAAATTAAACTCTTGTGCCCTCACATTGAGTGTCACGAAGCAGAGTATCAACAATATTGGGATAATGATTTTTTTCATAATGCTTATTTTGCAAGTAGTTGATAAACAGCGTCTAATACATCTTGAGCCACTTCGCTTTTCGGTTTAAGTTCGAAATCACGAATCTCATTGTCTTTTGTTATGATATTGACTTTGTTGGTTTTTGTTTTGAAACCCACGCCAGCCTCGTTCATCGTATTCAGAACGATCATATCAAGGTTTTTGGTATGCAGTTTTTTCTTTGCGTTCTCGACGCCGTTTTCTGTTTCGAGTGCAAAACCCACAAGAATTTGGTTATCTTTTTTGTTTTGGCCGAGAGTTTTAAGTATATCGTCTGTTTTCACGAGACGCAGCGTCATTTCATCTTTGTCCGGGTCTTTTTTAATCTTTTGATTGGCGGTCGTTTCCGGACGAAAGTCGGCGACGGCGGCGCTCAGCACAGCGATATTGGCGTGTTTGAAAGCCGCTGTTGCAGCGTTGAACATTTCTTTTGCCGATGTCACCGGAATCACTTGGATATTAGTTCTTTCCGGTCGTATTGACGATGGTCCGAGCACGAGTGTCACGTCGGCGCCTTGGTCGGCGAAGGCGCGTGCTATCTCTATTCCCATCAGTCCCGAGCTATGATTGCCGATGAAGCGTACCGGGTCGATGGCTTCGTATGTAGGGCCGGCTGTCACAAGCACTTTTTTGCCAGCGAAACGTTGTTTGTTATAGAAGAATTCTTTGATACGGTCAAAAATCTCTTGTGGTTCTGCCATTCTACCCTCGCCGCAGAGTCCCGATGCCAGTTCACCCGATGATGGTGCTATGAAGAGGCATCCACGGCTGACAAGGGTGCTGATGTTTTCCTGCGTGGCGGGGTGTTTGTACATATCCAGATCCATTGCGGGAGCGAACATTATCGGACATTTCGCCGACAAGCATACTGTCAACAGATAGTTGTCGGCAGCCCCTGAAGCCATCTTGGCGATGGTATTGGCAGATGCCGGCGCTATCACCAAGACGTCGGCCCACAGACCCAGTTCCACGTGGCTGTTCCACTTGCCTGTCTCGGTGTCAAAGCCCTTTGATAAAACCGGCAAACCACTCAGCGTGGCTAACGTGAGTGGTGTTACGAAATCTTTTGCCGCGTCGGTCATCACAAGCTGCACTTCAGCACCTTGCCTCTTCAGCAGACGCACCAACAGAGGGATTTTATAGGCGGCAATGCTTCCCGTAATTCCGATCAGGACTTTCTTTCCGGTGAGCATTTTTAGAAGTCGCCCTCGTTTTTCTTGTTAGGATTACGATAGTAGAGCTTGTCGTTCAAAAATTCGTCAATAGCGATAAGAGTGGGTTTTGGCAGTCTCTCGTAGAATTTCGCGAGTTCGATTTGCTCTTTGTTTTCGAAAACTTCCTCAAGAGTATCATTGCTTGAAACAAACTCCTCCATCTTTTTATTGAGTTCCTGTTTCTCTTCTGTTGCGATTTGATTGGCTCTCTTTGCAAGAATAGCAACTGTTTCGTAGATATTGCCTGTTCCCGCATAGAATTGGTCTTTCTGACGTGTTATCGCGGTCGTTTCCGTCTTAACTTTTCTAAAGTCTATCATTTTAATTTGATTTATATTTTCCTAAATTTTCTTTTATTTTAGCAACTGTTGTCTCCAATTTTGGAATATATTCGCTGTCTGGAAAGACGTAGCACAAGGTATTATACTTTTCCAGTGCCAACTCATAGCGTTCTCTTTGTTTTGCCTTGACACTGTTTTCGGCATAGCGATAATAGTTGATAACCATATTGTTGAGAATCTCCTCACGGTATTTTGTCGTCGGATAGTCTCTCAAATATGTCTCATAGCTTGTTATTGCCGCCTGATATTCTTCCATCTTGAAATAAAGCCTGCAAATGTCGTATTCTTTTTCTTCAAGTTTCATGCGCAAGGTATCGATTCTGGCGTTAGCGTCGTCCACCTTGTCGCTGTTCGGAAAGACGTCGATAAAATTCTGAAATTCATTTATCGCCGTATAAGAGTCCGACTGGTCGAGTGTCATCTTCGGAGAAATCCTATAATAGCAAAGCGCGCTTTTGTACAAGGCTTCTTCTGCATGCTTTGAGATAGGGTATCTCGTCACAAAACGCTTGTAATAACTGCTTGCAATGACATAATCTTTCTTATAGTAATAGCACTCTGCTGTCAGGTAAGAAATATTCTCGCCTTCGGGCTTGGTGCGATAGTATGCTTGCATGACATCAAAAAGCTGCAAGGCGCGGTCGTAGTTTTTTTTCTCATAATACTCCAATGCGGCATTATATTTAGCCTCATTGTCTGTTCCTTTAAGCAATTTACTGTATTTACTACAGGACACGCAGCCCAGCGAACATATTATCACCGATAAGAAAAACCTGTTTTTTAGCATGCTGCAAAATTACTATTTTTTTAGCTATCTCTTAACGTCTTTTTAAAGAAATTTATTGTAAACGATTATTTCACAACAATTCTCTTGATAATTTGACTGCCATCGCAATTGACATTGAGGAAATAAACTCCCGATTTAATATCTTTAACATTTATTTCCAATGAGTTATCGACAGACTTCACAACTTGTCCATGAAGATTCATTATTTTAACTTCAAGATTTGAGAAATCATTCAAGCCATTGATATTGATGACAGAAGAGGCCGGGTTCGGATAAACCGCAACTTTATCGCTTAGTACTTCATCAACATTTGTATCGTCCACAACCGTGAAACTCACTGATGTTGAAACTGTTTCGTCACCGTCGCTCACTGTCACGGTGTAGGTGAAGACACCTGCCTCGGCGGAGGTGAACACCGGTGTTTGAGATGTCGCGTCGTCAAGATTGTCGGCTGGTGTCCATAAATATGTATAAGTACCCGAGCCACCTGTAGCCACCACTGACAAAATATTTTTTTCATTGATATAAATCGTATCGTGTTCGGCATTTGCTGTTGCTTCCAAGGGAAGTCCGACACATCTCACATGAGCGACCCAACCTTCTTTGTTGACGCTGCTGTCTGATGTGAATCTGAATGTGATTGCACCCTCGGCATTTGTAGCCGTCACTGTGCCAGGGCTGTCATTGCCGGAGTACTGATGGCCTATTTGCGGCGCCGATGTTGATGTTCCGTCGTAAACACGCAGGAAATCGTAATTGTTTTCGGTATTGAAAGACTGGAATGTGACTTCGATGCTTCCGCCTTCTGTCGCAGGCATGAAAGTCATTGTCAAATCCTTGTTATTGCCATAGTTCGCATCCGGACCGCCGTCATCGTAAAACATTGCATTGCAGGTGGTAACGGTACCGTTCTGCATGTTGTAAGCTTCCGATGCCGAGATAAGGTTAGGAATGTATTTGGTGGCGTTCTCTCCGTCAGCGTTTGTCACTGTGAGACGCACGCCGAAAGTGCCGGTCTGGTTGTATGTCACGATAGGATTCCGCTCTGTTGAAGCAGCAGGCGTTCCTCCTTCAAACACCCAGTCCCAGTTGGTGATTTGAGCACCCCAAGAGTTATCGGTAAAGCGCACCGAGCCACCCACTGCCACTGCTGTCATATCAACATTGAAGTCAGCCACGACACCTTCGAGTGCCACCATCTGTGCTTCAATCGTAACAGCTTCATTATCAGCGACTGTCACCTGTGTCTCGTATGGCTCGTAGCCGTTTTTCGTGATTTTCACGTTGTATGTCCCGGCTTTAACGGGACGGTGGAAGTCGCCGGCGGGAAACTGCGTCGATACTGATGAGAACTGGTCATCGTGACCGAGCAATGTGACTGTCGCGCCGCCTATAGGAGCCTTTGATTCTGCATCGACAACTGTTCCGTGCACGCCGTTCAGCACCTGGTTGACATACGCGAAAATCGCATTTTTGTTAATATTCCAGAAGTTTGGCAGCTGGCTGCCGCTTGGACATTTTGTCGATGAGCACTCGATGGTCACCTCGCGGCATTGTGCGTAGCCGTTCATATAATCCTGACGACCGCCACCAATCATATACCAAGCCACGCCGTTGATGACACCGTTAGACGAAATATCGCTCATATAACTTGGACTCACTGCTTTGCAGAGATTGGCATATTCCAAACAAACCAACTGCCACCACGCATCATCGACTGTAAGGGTATAAGTATTGTCCCATGGATAGTTCAAGACTTCAGCTCCGCCATGATAGTTGGCAGCCATCACGAAATTATTATCCTGTGCGAACTGCATAAACCATTCTGTCTCTGTCTGATAAGGATTTCCATCAGGGTGAGCGCTGCCGTGAGGGTCAGCATAGTTGCGATTCAAATCAACACCGTTGGCATTGGCGCGCGTGGCACCGTTCACATTATTGTTGCCTCCGTGATATGTCCCGTCGGGATTTGAATCGGGGCAGACATACAAGTCAACGTTGTCGAGAATATTGGCACACTCCGGGAGTGTTGGATTTTCAAGGAGATAATCGATGAAACGGAGCATCATGATCCAGCCTGTTGTCTCATCACCGTGAATTGTGGAAGTGTATAAGAACTTTGGTTTGCCGGAGCCCGAGCCATTGTTGATATGGGCAATCATAATTTTACGGTTGCTTGGCAATGTTCCGAGTTCGATGATTTCGCATTTGTCGGGATGGTTGTTGGCAAAGGCATACATCATGTTTTCGTAAGCCTCGTATGTAGGATATTGGTCCCATTCATATTCCGCGCGGTTGCTGCCGTCCCACATCTCGGCTTTGAACATCATCGAGGGAGGTGTTTGCAAAGTGACATCGTATCCCATTTTCTGAAACTCCTCGAATTGTTTGTTGTTTGCATAGGCCGTAACGACGTTCCCGTCGACACGGTCAACAGAAACGGTATTTGCAATCAAAGGAATATTGTCGTTGCCATTCAAATTGAAAGTGAAGTAATACTCATTACGCTGTCGCATAATTGAATTCCATTCTGTTTCTTGCGCTGTCAATCCCAGAGAAACAAACAAGAAAAAGACAAGTAAAAGTTTTGTTTTCATCAAATAAAAAAATTAGTTGTTATTTAAGATTATTATCATATTCATTTTCAATATCTTGGCACACATTATCCGATGCAGGCGAGAGAGGCAGGCGGAGTACATTTTTGCACAATCCGGCGTGAGCCATAAGGGCCTTTATTCCTGCCGGGTTGCCGTCGGCGAATATCAAGGCGTTCATTCTCAACATTTTATAATGCAAGGCGAGGGCTTCTTTTTCTTTGCCATCAAGCATATCATGGACCATTTCACAGAACGGTTTCGGGTATCCGTTAGCGGCCACGGATATCACGCCTTTTGCTCCGAGAGCCATCATCGGTTGAGTAATGCCGTCGTCGCCCGAAAGCACAGTGAAATCCGATGGTTTATCACGCAGGATTTCCATGATTTGCTGCAGGTTGCCAGATGCTTCTTTCACCGCTATGATGTTCGGGTGTTCAGCGAGTTCCACTGTCGTCGCCGCTTGCAGGTTCACCCCCACTCTACCTGGCACATTGTAAAGAATCACCGGGACTGGCGAAGCGTCTGCCACTTTTGTGAAATGTGCTTTCATCCCACGTTGGTTAGGTTTGTTATAATATGGGACGACGCTTAAAATGCCGTCAATTCCGGCAAAATCTTGGTTTTCAATGCTTTCTAACAAGGCGGCGGTATTGTTTCCACCCATTCCCAACAGAACGGGGCAGCGACTGTCGGCCGTCTCAATGATAGTTTTCACTATTTTCGCCTTTTCTTCAGTTGTCAGTGTCGGAGCTTCAGAAGTAGTTCCGAGAGCCACAAGAAAATCGGCTCCATTCTGCAAAGTATAATCGACAATCTTCTTTAATGACTGATAATCAACAGATAAGTCATCGTTAAACGGAGTTATCAAAGCCACTCCTGTGCCTATGAACGGGTTCTTTTTCATCTTTTTCCTAATAACATTGACAGATATTGTTGCGAAATCTGTATGCGGTTTAATATATCATCGTTGTTTTTCGAATCAATCACCATATCGTATATTGCCGGGCAAGAACTTCCGAATGTCATTCTAAATGAATTGTTTATCAATGTCAGCACATAAGCATTGGTCAACAACCCGTCTGATTTTTTCGAAAAATCCATCACCAAATCGAATGCGAGACCGAGCAGAGATTCTTTCTTGCCAGATTTCATCAGTCCCCAAAAGTTGAAGTCATCTTTTCCGATAAAGAAATAGCGGTCGGTTTGCACCACATCTTTTGGAAGCTCGTCAACACACACGATAAAGGTATATTTTTTCGGTTCAAAAAGCCTTTTCAGCGTGTTTTCAATTTCCTTATGGTTCTCAAACTGTTCATTGTCAAGTATAACAGCCACTGACAGACACTTTGAAATATCCGGCAATACACATGATTTCTTGTGTTTCATGAAACCACTGACAGCACGTTGTCTGAAAAACCTAACAATAGCCTTCATTTTTGTTTTTATCAAAAACTTGCAAAGATACGATTTTTTTTTTACAATAAATGAAAAAAAACAAAAACTATATTTAAAATTCAAAGACCGAGGTCTTTTTATTATCTTTGCATCGTTTTTTATTCGACAATGATGAAGATTACCATATTAGGTTGCGGAACTTCACAAGGTGTTCCGGTAATAGGTTGCAACTGTGATGTTTGCATGTCGCAAGACCCTCGCGACAAGCGTTTGCGCACGTCCATTCTTATTCAGACAGAGCAGACCACGATATGCGTTGATGCGGGTCCTGACTTCCGTCAGCAGATGCTTCGTGAGAACGTCAAACATCTCGATGCCATTCTCATCACACATCATCACAAAGACCATATCGGCGGCTTGGACGATGTTCGCTCGTTCAACTTCCTTCAGAACATCTCAATGCCCATCTACGCATCGCCGGTGGCGCAGGAGGAAATCAAGCGTGAATATTCCTACGCTTTCGTCGATAAAAACGAGTTGTATCCCGGCGCACCGACATATAATCTCATTGACATCGTCAACAACAAACCTATCATTATCAACGAGTTGACTATCGAACCTATTCCATTGGCACATCTTGACGTGTTGTGTTACGCTTTTCGCATCGGCAACTTCGCCTATGTCACTGATTTCAACTACATCTCCGCGGAAAGTTTCAAGAAACTCGAGGGCATTGAATATCTGATAATTGAAGCGTTGCGTCACGAGAAGCATTATTCACACTTCAGTCTTCCGGAAGCCATTGATGTTGCCCAAAAGCTAAATACAAAGAAAGCATGGTTCACCCATATCGGTCATTCCATGGGGAAAGCCGAGCATGTCAACAAGACGTTGCCGTCCAATATGATGCTTGCCTACGACGGGTTAAGCATCACGATAGAAAACCAATAAAGTCACCTTATCAGGTTCTTCAAAGCTATATGCCTGGTCATAAACGAGGTAGTACTTCTTGCCTTTCCTTGTTTTATAGACACTTGTGAAACAATCGAAATCAAAGCCTTGATTCTCAAGATATTTCTTGGGAACCATTTTTCTCCCGCAAGGATTTACAGTCCTTAGGATTCCGCGGTTTCTCAACAAAATCTTGTTGACATTTCTAATAAACGTTTTTTGCTCGTTGTTCACCTTATAGTAGTAATTATTACGGCATCTGTCGTCACAGAACAACTTATCCGTCCGTCCAAGGATTAGTTTATTACAATAAGGGCATTTTGTTTTATTTTTCTGATTGGTTTCATTCATTTTAATAATTTTCAGTTTAGTTTTTTGTTAATGAGAGAAAACATATTGTATTATGTTCGCTCCCATTTTCAAGGCTTTTCGTCTAACCTCGTCGGAGTCTTTGTGTACTCTCTGGTCTTCCCAGCCGTCTCCGAGGTCGCATTCGTATGTAAAGAGGCATATCAGTCGTCCCTCGTAAATCAATCCTAACGCCTGCGGCGGCATCATATCATGCTCGTGAATCTTAGGCAGTCCGTTTGGAAAGTCGTACGGTTCTTTAAAGATTTCGTGCGAGTAAGGCAGTTCCACCCATTCCAGTTCCGGGAACACTTTTCGCATCTGCGGCATGATAAAATCTTTAAGTCCGTAGTTATCGTCGATATGGAGGAAACCTCCGCCCATCAAGTAATTTCGAAGGTTTTCTGTTTCCGTCTTATCGAATGTCACGTTTCCGTGTCCGGTCATGTGTACGAAAGGATAGTTGAAGATATCGGGGTTTCCCGCCTCCACCGTCGCGATGTCGGGATTCAGACTTGTGTGCAGCTCATGGTTGCAGAAC
This sequence comes from uncultured Bacteroidota bacterium, assembly GCA_900542475.1. Taxonomy (GTDB): domain Bacteria; phylum Bacteroidota; class Bacteroidia; order Bacteroidales; family F082; genus Limimorpha. The sequence continues at coordinate 19,288 of UQNO01000022.1, read as the reverse complement.
TTCACTAAATTAGGCAATGACGTAGGGTTGGCGTACCAATCGCCGCCGCCTCTGTATTTCAGAAGCGCTATCTGTGTCTGCTGGGCCGAGAGGCCCAACGTCAGCATCAGCGTCAACATTGTCAGCAAGCGTTTCATTATTTTGACATCTGGTTTATCAGGTTTATTGTATGGCAAACCACTATTGCAGCCGTTTCCGTTCTCAATCGGGCATCGCCGAGACTCACAGGTGTGAAGCCGTTGTCTTTTGCCGCCTGCACCTCTTCGGGACTGAAGTCACCTTCAGGGCCTATCAAAACAAGTGCATTTTCACCTTTTTCGTACTTATCGCACAGCAGTTCCGTCACATCGTCGTCAATCCATGCGATGAATTTTTGTCCATCGAAAGGTTGTTTTACCATGGTGTTGAAATCAGCGATATCGTCAATTTCCGGCAGTCTCGACTTTATCGACTGTTTCATCGCGGCTATCATCACCTTGCGGAAACGCTCCACATTGGCTGCGCGGCGTTCCGAATGAAAAGAGGCGAACAGTCGCACCTTGTCGATGCCTATCTCGGTGGCTTTTTCAAGAAACCATTCTGTGCGCTCGTTTAGTTTGGTTGGAGCTATTGCTATCTCAAGTTTGAACGCTCTGTTATCATATCCCTGACGTTTGTTTGCGAGACGTGCCACTGCATGTTTCGGGTGCGCCTCGACGAGTTCTGCGTCGAACAACGCTCCTTTGCCGTCGGTGACGCCGAAACGGTCCCCCTCCCGCATCCTCAAAACCCTGACACAGTGTTTTGATTCATCTTCAGGAAGGGAAACCATTCCTTCCATGGCGTCCGGTAGATAAAAAACGTTCATACCACACTTTGCTATTACATTCTCTCCGGCATCTGCATTCCAAGCAGTTCTCCTGCGTTACGCAGCAGACGCGCTGTCATTGCCGCCAACTGCAAACGGAACTCTCTGCGTTTCTCGTCCTGTTCCTTCAGTATATTGCATTCCTGATAAAACTGGTTGAATCCTTTGCAGAGGTCGTAAACATAGTTGGCAATCATAGCCGGACTGCGGTTTATCGCGGCTTGTTCGAGCACAGAAGGCCATGTGTGAATATTGGCAAGTAACAATTTCTCACCTGGCTGTATGCTTTTCGCCACGACATTGTCGCCTATTGCCACATTGGATTCAGCAGCTTTGCGCAGCACCGAGCAGATACGTGCATGGGTGTACTGAATAAATGAGCCTGTGTTGCCGTTGAAATCTATCGATTCTTTTGGGTCGAACAGCATCGTCTTCTTCGGATCGACTTTCAAGATGAAGTATTTCAGGGCACCAAGTCCTATCACATGATAAAGCTTATCAGACTCTTCGTCGTTCAGTCCGTGAGATTTTCCAAGTTCTTCCGACACGTTCTTCGCTGTCGCCACCATTTCGTCCATCAAATCGTCTGCGTCCACCACCGTTCCTTCCCTTGATTTCATCTTACCGCTTGGCAACTCAACCATACCGTATGAGAGATGTTCAATGTCGTTACCCCATTCGAAGCCCAATCTCAACAAGACTCGTTTAAGCACGTCGAAGTGGTAGTTTTGTTCGTTACCAACCACATATATCAGTTTCTTCGGATGGTACTCGTCATAACGCAATTGAGCAGTACCCAGGTCTTGAGTCATATAAACAGATGTGCCGTCTCTACGGAGCAGAAGTTTCTCGTCCAGCCCCTCGTCGCGGAGGTCGCACCACACCGAGCCGTCTTCCCTTTGATAAAGAACGCCTTTTTTCAAGCCGTCCATCACCGTGCTCTTACCTAAAAGATAAGTCTGCGACTCGTAATAAATTTTGTCGAACGACACCCCGAGACGTTTGTATGTCACATCAAATCCCTCGTAAACCCAGTTGTTCATCATCTCCCACAGTTGGCGCACCTCTTTGTCGCCAGCCTCCCATTTACGAAGCATCTCGCGAGTTTCCTGCATCAGTGGCGATGCGTTTTCTGCCTCCGCTTTCGCTTTTTCTTTAGCGTTGTCATCAAGCTCGTCGTAGTTGGCAGGCAGCAGTTTTTTCACTTCCTCTTTGAAATGTTTGTCGAACATCACATAGAAATCGCCGATGAGGTGATCGCCTTTTTTCCCTGTTGATTCAGGGGTGCAGCCGTCGCCCCATTTCTGCCATGCTATCATGCTCTTGCATATATGGATGCCGCGGTCGTTCACAAGGTTCACACGCACCACGTTTTCACCGTTGGCTTTAAGTATTTCGCTCACACTCCACCCCAGCAGATTGTTGCGTATATGGCCAAGGTGCAACGGTTTGTTGGTATTCGGCGAGGAATATTCCACCACCACCGGCTTGCCTGAAACTTCTTTTCGTCCGAACTTCTCGTTCCGGTGATTCTTATCCATGAAATCAATCCAATAGCTGTCGGAAATCAACAGATTGAGGAACCCTTTCACCACATTATACTTGGCAATGAAAGCGTTCTCCCTCGTCATTTCGGTTCCGAGTTCATTGGCGATAACTTCAGGAGCTTTTCCTGCCATCTTCACGAAAGGGAACACCACGATGGTGAAATCACCTTCAAATTCCGGTCTTGTTTTCTGGAAACTCACATTCTGCGCAGGAGGTTCCTGACTGTAAAGTTTCTTGAAAGCGTCAACAAAAAGTTGTTTCAAAATCAATTCCAACATAGCACAAACAGTAATAATATTTGAGCGCAAAAATAGTAAAAAAACACTAATTATCCACCATTTTTCACAAATAAAGAGCGAAATTGGCTATAACAATAATTCATATCATTGCCAAATTTGCTCATAAATCCTTTAAAATCAAAATTCAACAGCCTGTCGTTGATTTTACCGAGGGTCTCTGAATGTCCCGTGAATTCAACATTATCAGCGATAATATCAAAAGCACATTCCAAGTACGGCACCGCATCTTTCCAATTGTTCTTGGTAATTTCGAATCCATCAAAAACTTTTCTACCAGAGAACAGATTTCCGACAATTTTTTTCGAAGCAGTCTCAAGCATTTTTTGATTATATTTCTCGCGGCAAATCATATTTGAAATTGTTTTCCCTTCGTCATCACCGTTTGGCTGGACTATATATGCTGTAAGCACGGATTTTGCCAAGCTCGAGCCCACCACATACATCATGTCCGACTTAAAATCTTTATTTTCAAGCAAACTCCAATCAAGTCCTTTCCCTGTATTTTGTTGAACAAAGCTGCCAACACCTTTCTGTAATGTTGTTCCACCCACTTTTCCAACAACTTGCACAGCCCATGAGCAAGTTGACAAGCCTTGGCTCAAACAACCACTGACAAATCCTGCACTGAATGCCAGCACTCCTTCCTGGAAGTTGTCAATATACTGCAAATTACTAATGAGATTCACTGCTCCGTTGAAAATTCCGTACAACAACCACTCAATCCATTCACCCGACGGGTCTGAATATGATAAAGGATTATTATAACAGTATATGTAGCGGTTATAGTTTTGTGAAAAATCCGGATTCTGAATATATTTATCCGGGCTCATCATCATGGACAGCAATGGATCATATACTCGGCCATTCATATTCACGATACCCAATGCCAACGAATGCTCATGTCCGGTAAAACCCCTATCGCACAACAATTCTCCTTTGTATTTTCCCGACCATGTGTCATAGTCCCGCGGATTACCCCAGGCATCATAACTGGTTTTCTGAATAATTTTGCCGTCTTCATCGGTAATCAAGCACCACGAGCCGAGATGGTCTTTGTGCACATACAATATTTTCTCATTTCCATAATTGTCGATACGACAAACAGCAAAAACTCCCGTTGGACACTTTAAGTATGTATAAACGATATCCTTTCCCTGGTCATTAACAAATTCACAATCAGAAACAAACACTTTTTCTTTAATCTTCCCGCCAACAATCTCAACCGAGCGTTTCCTATCATAATCACAGCCATAATCTATTACTAATGATTTTAGTCCGCTAACGACATGATGCGCCTTGTCAAAAACCGTATATTCAATATTTTGGTCAAAACCAATTTCTTCATCTAAATCTGTCTTAACCTTACTTACCGCATACGGACAATCACCTAAATACTGTGCATCGTAGAAAACTGTTTGATAATCAATATATTTTGACAATATATTACCGTATTCATCATATTCCATCCAGCCTGTTAGCTTGTCATTTAACTTTACACTCACAAGACGATTGAATTTATCGTAACTAAAGCTTTCGTCCAATCTGTTGCCATATAAATTAGTTCTATTGACAAGATTACCGAACCCATCGTATGAATACAACAAGTTTTGATATGTTTTTTTGTCGGCACTTGAATATATTCCTCGCAAAAGATTAGTTTCAGCATCATATCTTCTTGTAGTTTTTGTACCATTACCATATTGACAGTCAACGATATTACCAACGGCATCTATTGATTCTGCCTCCCATAATACACGTTTGTCGTCTTGCCTGATAATTGCTTTGTTATAACCAGAATTCGAGTATTGCTTATGAATTGCGATACCGCTTGGATAAACAACCATATTTTCCCTATTTGCGTTATCATATACAAATGATGTGGTATAGTTTTTACCTTTGACAACCTCATCTACCGCGACAAGCCTTAACAAACCATCATAATTATACGTAACGACATGAGAATCACCGTAGATTGTTTTTGACAACATACCAATTTCACCTTTACTTTGAGAATATATCCAATAGGTAACTACAGGATTCCGTCCTTGCGCGTCATATTCAACACGTTCGAGTTTATTACCCATATTATCATAGTTATATGTTGTGACACAGTTGTTAGCATTCGTTTGCTCCATCAACTCACCGAAAGCATTATATCTATAATGACACTCTCCCGACGCAGGGTCTTTCATTCTCAACAAGTTGCGCCATCCATCATATTCGTATTCCACTTTGGTTTGCACATCATCACCAATCATCGAACTTTTCAATTTCCCGTCGCTATAATATTCATTTTTAATGATATTGCCTCCGACATCGACCGTCATGGTGCGCCATCCCATTGGGTTTTCAGACTCCACGACATTACGGGAAACACCGTCTGGCGATACTGTATTAATCGTCCTTTGAAGTTTATTATAGCTATAATTTTTCACCAGTCCGTTGGGATAAACCTCCTCAACCAGTCTGTTGTTTTTATCATAGACGTAATAATAAAACCTGGGGTCGTCGCCAGCCATATAAGGCATTGATTTTGAAGACATATTATCATAATCGTCATATACCATATCGACATATATGGCTTCACCATACAAGCCGAAAGACACCTCTCGAAGTTTCTTGCCCGTTTTACCGAAAAAAACCAAGTTTTCCGCATTTCCTGTCGTTTTCGTCCAATTATAATACACGGCATCTTTCGGAGAATGTTTGTTACCTTTGGCCCAACGTTTGGCTTCAACATATTTTGTCCCGTCCGGCATTGTTTTTTCCACGGTTATTTCAAACGGGTCAGAAACATTTTCCGTTGTAAACTGATTATAATCCTGCATCGAAAGCATGTTACCGTAATCATCGTCATAAGCCATATTGACTTCCCAGCCATTTTCATTGACAGTCGAGGTCGGGAAGCGATAATTATACTCACGCCCATAATTTACGGACCTCACCCTCTGATTCTTCGCCAATGGAGACGACATCGACTGTTCAACCACATGCCCGACCGCATCATACGAATAATCCGCGACAATTTTTAACGGATCCGAGTAATTCATATTATAATTAGGCAAAGATATTTTCCTTGAAATTTGATATGGATTGCTACTCCAATAATAAAAAACCTCACAGGTGCCAACGCTTTCATTATCACCATAATGCTTTGAATTTTTCAAACATTTCACACGTTCCACCACCCATTTTGGCAGATTATTATCATAAACATAATCAGTCTCACTCCAAAAAGAGCATGCCATGGCATCATCTCCCATATAATTATCATCGACACCTTCTATTACTTTGCCAACATTAACGATATCAGAATACGAATATACCGATACATCACTCGTATAATCAATGTTTTTAATATTTGATTTAAGAATTGAGCCAGGCGCATCCAAATCATAATCAAAAGTTTGCTTCTTGGTCAGCAAAGGCATGATAATTTTATTATTATTGACATTCACATATCTTTTATAATTATTAATTTCTTTTAATACAATATGATTATAACAATTATATTTAACATGTGATTTCGGCAACATCATATAGTTTTCTGCCAATGACTCAATATCAGACAAATAGACGTGCGACTGCGACAAAGCATTATTAACCAATACTTTAGACTCCGTCCGCATAAAGCCAAGCAACCCATGGCCTTCGGTATGATACAACATGTTTTTATATGAATATTTTGTTATCGTTGTACTTGAATTTGTTGTATAAACCGTGTCCGAACACAAGGCGGCAATTGGCAGCGCTATTGTTCTGGCTTTTGAATCAAGCCATTGATATTCATAGTCATAAAAGCCTTCTCTCGGCATCAGATATTCATATTTAAAACCTCGCGCATTACCCATTCCATCGGTTATACGCTCAACAGAGAATTTCGATGAATGAGGGTTTAATGAAACTATTTTAGGTATTTCATAAGTTCCCGGATTTCTCTTGACATTGCTAAGGACACTCACATTTTCACGTCCCAGGAAATTTCCCAGATGAATATATTGATGCGAATAATTAATATTAAGATAAAACCTTTTAATATCACTGAAATCATAATTATTATTAGCTTTTTCGTACGGTTTAAAACCTATTTCCAAATAATAATTGCCACCTGTATTCTTAAACACTCCGACATCAGCTTTCCCATCTCCATCAAAATCAGCGGTTCTTATAGTTTCCGAGGGCATTGACAAATTCTGCAACGAGCACATATAACGGTCTTGCGGAGCCAATGTCAAGCCTCTTAAAAGATTGTTGTTGATACATGACACTGGTGTTTTGAATCTGCTGCCATCGAATGTCGCAATACTCCAATATGATTTTTCATCATATTTCAACAGATCAGTATATCCATCACCATTGAAGTCGCCCGGGAAAAGGAAATCGCCACTATCGAAGTTGTAATCCTTATACAGCCGCGAGATGCTGAAATTGCCGTTTTCAAGATTCAACCTGGCAACCACCGAAAAATCCTCCATCAAATACATAATCTCCGAACTGCCATCACCGTCGAAATCTTCAACAAGGACATAGTCTGGGTCATATATCATTGTAACATCATAAAGAGATTGTATTGTTATGGTATTATTGTCACCATGATAAGCCACTCCTGGGAATAGAGTGCTTGAATAATTCGAATTATTAAAATTTATAAAAAAGCCTATCTTTCTGTTTCCGAAAAAATTACCCGGATATAACGTGAAATATCTATTAGAGCTGTATTCTCCCAAATAAGAAAAAGAATTTCCTTTATTCAAATAAACACAAAACTTCGATTTCCAGCCACTGTTTTCTTCTTTGTTTGCAAAACAAGGTATGATATCATCTAATCCATCACCGTCAAAATCAGCGACATAGACCCATTCAAGTGTTTTGTCGAAATTAAAAGTGTAATACGCTTCATCATTGAAGGTTCCGTCTCCATTGTTGATAACCACTGTCGCTTGGACATCTGAAGGATACACATTGCTCAATTTATAAGGCACAAGTATCACATCTGAAAAGCCATCGCCATTGAAGTCTCCCACAAAAGGAACTTTGTTAAACATATTCTTATTCAACGAGTAAGACAGGAACTTATCATTATAATGAGATGTTTTATTCCAATTGATAATTGTGGGGTTTATTTTCATGTCCCCTGCTTTCAGCCCAATACTTTTCAGTCTATGATAAAAGAATTTCATGTCTGACGAATAGGTGCCTGGTGCGAAATAATCAAAAGTATAATCATACAAGACAGTGCCGGCATTCATATTGCGGACTGTCACATTTTTTAATAATTTCTTTTTTTGCACAAGACTTCCACAAACATATCCCGTTTCACAATCTTCTCTGTCATCATAGGAAAAAGCCACCTGATACATCGCCGATATTCCTGCATTATCATTCAATGTATAATCAATTCTATTGATGTACGACTCGCCGGTATTTTGATTTTCAATATAATTGAATGCGATATAATTCCCATCAGGGTCGATGATTTTATTAACCAGCCATTTCAGAGCCACATTATTTTGATTTTGCGCTTCGACTCTTGAATCATCGGTACAGCCATATTCCCAAATCGTCCCGTCCTTTTTTCGCACGACAAATCGCGCCGGTCCGACGTAATCATCATAATATGCCATTATTTTGCTCATTTCATCGACTTCGGTTTTATATATGACGGTGTTGCCAGACTGATTGTCAGGGCACGACATCAGTCTATGGCCATTCATCATAAATCTGTCATCAACGAAATTCACGGCTGTATGATTATCATCATGATATAGAGTTTGTCCCACTCTATCTATCGACGACAACCCTGACAAATCCCAGGCCCATCCAAGAATACCGTTCCCTGCCTGATTATTATACGTCACGGAAATTTCCGGTGTCATATTTCCAATTCCTTGCGGCAGGATTATTGGTATTGAATACACGGCAGCACCCATATTACCAACATTCAATTCTCCTGGCAAGGCGCCGACAACACCCCCTTGACTCCCTGCCGTCACGCCCCCAATCAAACCTTCTTCAGGAGGGAACACTCCGTATCTGTCAATGGTCAACATCACTGAATTATTTCCAGCAGGCTTGCAATGAAAACCTTTCAGCATTTTAATTGAAATAGAGGCTTCATAAATGAGACTTTTTTCTTTGGGAATCTCGGAATCGAGCTCTATTTCCGCTTGCTGGTATTTCTGTGCGTGTGCACCGACACCCAACAATAACATTATTAATAGTATTAAAGTTTTCATAAACTTATGGTTTTATTGTATCAAAATTATTTTAGAAATCACATTATCGCAGTTTTTTATCTTTAATAGATAAATGCCCGCGACCGCAGTTCCAACATCAATTTCGGTTTCATCAGCATACAATTTGTTTGTTTGCACCAACACACCATTGATATCATATAATTCATAGTATGCATTCTCTTGTTTTTCATAACCTTGCATGATGACTTTAAACACTCCATTATTTGGATTAGGATACACTTTCACTTCTTCATTCATCTCTATTTCCTGTTCTTCAACAATTTCTCGCTTCTCCACACAATTTGTCATCAGTTGCCTGCTAATCCTATTCCCATCCGCATCATAGTCCATCACAAGACAACTTTGAGCTTGTGTCGTATTTGGGAAAACCAACGACAATATCAGTGCGAGAAATATTAAATAATATTTCTTTTTCATAATATAATATTTTCAAAAAGTTATTTACTCTGCAATTCTTCAATAATGATTTTTTGAGTATGCAGTTGCCGCTGAAGTTCGATAGTATATAGCGTAAGTTCCTCTATTTTTTTCAACAACAGTCCATCCATCTCGACCATATTATAACCATTACCGACAATTTCTTTTTCAGATGGCAAGTCCGGCAGATGTCCATTTGTGTGTACAAACTCATTCAATTCGCTCAAAGGCATCAATTGATAAGCATTTGAAAACACGTAATCATGCCATTCAGTGACTTCTTTCACATACACTTCGGTTGTAAGGATTCCGCCATTGACCGCGAGTGTATAATCATAGTCACCCGAATAATTATTGTCTATATTGATTCCAACTTTACCTGTCATTTTTATATTATTCGCATCTAATGCCAGGGCATTGTTTGTTGCTGTTATTCTCATGCCTTCTTTCGACACTGTTATTTTATGTTTATCGTCATACATCTGCAAGAATGCGCTTTTAGAGGTTTTGTTTGAGGTCTCGAGAATAATCCCCGCATCTTCATTTGAATCCGACAACATGTGAAGTTTCGCCAAAGGGTTGGTCATATTGCCGATGCCGATTTTGCCGGTCGTAACGCCCCCGTTAGATGTCCCGACAAAGAGTGTCGGACGACGACTGTTAAAGCCCACCATCAATGTTCCGGAATAGCCATTAATCAAGGCTTTGGATTCATTGTTATCTATCCCCGAGCCAATGACTATTGCGTTCGTGGCGTTAGCCCACACAAATTTTCCAAGCGCCACCGATGTCGCACCTATTGTTTTGTTAGCCAATCCGACAGCCAGCGAATTCGCTCCTATTGTTCTATTACTCATTCCTATAGTGGCGGAATAGCTCCCCCTGGCTTGATTCTGTGTCGATCCAGATGGCCCGCACAAATCGCAGCCACCTTTTTCCTGTCCTATTATCACATTATTTGCGATAAGCGACAATACCATAATAAATAAAATACGCAGTTTCATAAATCAATTAATTTAGTGTTAATACTTTGAAAATTTACCTTTTTGTGTACGTTGTCCGTCAAAAATCTCATAAAAATACACGCCGTTATCCAATGACGACACATCGAGAGTCAGCAAGCCGCGGACATGTTCGAATCTTTGTTCAAAATATTTTCGTCCATTCAGATCCACAACACTCACGACACAGCGCTGGCCATCAACGCTTTCAAGCATTATATTCAAGTAATCTCTTGTCGGATTCGGGAACGCCTCGTGAGTGGGCGAAGCCATTGGATTTTCATTCAAAGTCCATGGAATGACAAAATCTTCTGGCAACAACTTCCAAACATACAGCATCCTTGAACCATGACTTTTTTTACATTGTCCATACACCAAGCACCCCCCATCAGATGTCTTTTGACAATGTTTAATTCTAATCTTCAAGTTTTCGATTTTCAATTTTTTCGTCCCTTTAAGATTTAAATTATTGTCTATAAGACATATAACGGCATCGGAAGGATCCTCGTTCGGTCCGTTTTCCCAATATGTCGCGATATAAATAATATCATCGTTAACATACGCCATGCTGCCGAATTGAGCTGTATAATCAGAGGTGTCAGCTCTGTCATAAACCAGAGTATCCACATAACGACCTTTGTCATCAACTTCAAAAACGGCAGCATAATACGTATTCTCAACCACTCCCCAGTGATGCGAAAATGACGACATGAGAAAATGTCCGTTTTCTTTCCAACAATCCGTATAGTTCCATTTATCTTCCAACCATGGCAGCGGATATACATCCACTTTGTTCAAATCGTTGTCGATATAACAGATACTATGTGAATTGGATACATTGAAACCTCGTCCTAACAACATCATATAATCGCTCCCGGGGACCTTGATTAAACTGGAGGGAAGAGCCCCCATAGCTCCGTGTCCTTCCGCAAAGTACCGGCTCTTAAGAATATTTCCATGCACATCACATTCGAACACAGCATACACACCTTGATTTGTTATAGGAAAATTATGTTTACTGACATCAGCAAGGACAATAATGTCGCCATAATTATTGAATTCCAAATAGATATCGACATTCCAGGTAATATATGGCTCGACAAGCGGATAATTATGTTCCTCGACAATCTCCAGTTCCGGAGTCATTATTGAGATCCACAATGTATCATACAGGTGGTTTGTCAGCGTCCCTCCTTTGAGACCTGCCACAAACGCATTGCCATCTTCCAAACAAATGGCGCTACACAAATGTGATTTATAACCGTCAAAGATGAACTTTCTTTCAACAAATTCACCATTTCCGTTCACATACATGGCATAGGCATCTCGGTAACCCAAATTTTCTTCAAAATTGCAAGCACCGACAATAAAATTACCGTCCTCGTTACCATAACCGCCCATAAGCGTTACACTTTCAGCGGCTGCGATCACCCATTGTTGCGCTTGTAAACTTATCATTCCAAAGCTTAATATCAAAAACACAATCCTTTTCATAACAAAATTCAATTAGTTTAATTAGTTTAACTTTAATTTAACAAATCTCTCACCGGAGGCAGTTCCGGCACAGGAATAGCCGCATGATGTCCGTAAACAACATAGTTTTTGTGATAGTAGCAGCTATTATTATTTACAGTTCCCAGCATACCTACTATATCGACCTCGATAAAAGCGGGAATTTCAGGCAATAGACCCTGATTTTGCAAATCAGTCGGCAAAAGATACAATAAGACCTGAAGTTCTCTGTGGTAATAATAATTCAACCATTCATAATTCAAATAAAGCGGAGCGTTGTAAGTCACAGGATAATAGTAAATATACGGTTCTCCATTTTCATCAAGATATTCGCCTCCATCAAGAGAAATCCTGAACATTCCGATATTCAAGTTTCTGAAATCAGGATTAGGCACTATTGTTCCGCTATAATAATAGTTTATGGAATCCTCGATTATTTCAGCGGCGTCGCCCCAAACGGACGGATCTGTGCAAGTACCGCCATATTCTCCGAAATACCAGCAATCACCGGGGCCAAAAGGTCCATCAAGAGGTTCATTCATTGAATAGACACTTGCCATTTTACCTGAAATAACATAAACATTGACTTTCACTCTATTCCCTTCTTTATCACCTTTCTCAACAACAACTGCTTTCAGCGATTTGTCAACAGTTATTCCGTCATCAGAATATGCTTGTCGCACGGCGTTTGTGATATCATCATATAAATCCGCCACAGCGCTGAACAACGCCTCGTCGTTGTCATTTACATAAACAAAGAACTCCAACTCCTGTTTCACTGTCTCAAGATATTTCCTTTCAGGGAAAGCGTATTCTGCGTTGAATAACGCCTCGACATTCCAAATGACGCTGTCAATTGGCATATAAAGCCCGCTTCTCGCCACATTCTCCCTATCATCGAGTTGCCCTCTGAACTTATTGATACTTTTGGCCACAAGCCTCGCCTCGGCAGTGTAACCAGAATAATCATCATTCTGCACAGCTATATTATTAATAGGTGCAATATTTTTTTTCTTACATGCCCCAAGGTATAGAGCCACTCCTGCCGTTAGCGTCAAAACCAACGAAATTCCTAAAATTTTACTACGTTTCATAAATGTGATTTTTTAATTAATAATAAATTGTTAATGATTGCGCACAATCTCATGACAGTCATCGCCCACGGTCATTTGTGCATAGACCGCGGACTCCGATAAATTGTTTTTAGAACTCTCCTTTTCATAACTTTAACATTTAATCATCGCTGCAAAATTATAATGATTTTTTTTATTTGTCAAGAATTTTTTTCTTAAAAAAAATTAACATAACTTGTAAAAAAATGAAATTAATGTTAAAAAAGCAACATCTTCCGTTATTTCAACCACATTGAGGAATTTAGTTCGAATTATTGATTAAAAAATACATGGTGTTATAATTCTTTCACGGAACAGTCTCAAAGGCGGCAAGGCGTTTCTGCCAAATATTTTTTTTATTTTTTTCTTGACAATTAAAAAAATGTTGTATATTTGCATTCCGATGATAGCACGAAAAACATTATCGGCCTCGCACCTCGATGGTGTCAAAAAAGGAAGCGATTCCTTATACTTTCATCATTTCTTATTAGCTGACGGTCAATTGGAACCGTCATTTTTTTTGCTTAAAAATCATATATTTAACAAATCAATAAAATTTCATCCACAATGTCAATCTCATTAAAAAACCGCAGTTTGATTTCAATCAGCGACTACACGCCTGAAGAAATTTGCCATGTTCTCGACATCGCCGAGGATTTCGAGAAGAACCCGCATCAGGACCTACTTCACGGTCGTATCATCGCATCGCTTTTCTTTGAGCCCTCGACACGCACTCGTCTCAGTTTCGAGACTGCGATCCAGCTTCTGGGCGGCAACGTTATCGGTTTCAGCAGTACCGCCGGCACCAGCGTCCAGAAAGGCGAATCGTTAGCCGACACCATCACCATGGTGGCCTCATACGCCGACCTCATCGTCATGCGCAACCCCATCGAAGGCTCGGCTCGCTTCGCCTCGGAAGTGTCGAAAGTGCCTGTCATCAATGCAGGAGACGGAGCCAACCAACACCCGACCCAATGTATGCTCGACCTTTACAGCATCCGTAAGACTCAAGGAACTCTCGAAAACCTCGAAATCACTCTCGTGGGCGACCTTAAATACGGACGAACAGTCCACAGCCTCGTGGAAGCCATGTGCAACTTCAACGCCAAGTTCAACCTCGTCTCCCCCGTCGAACTAAAACTGCCGAGTGTGGTGAAACAACATATCAAAGACCGCAAACTCGAATATCATCAATATACGGATCTTGAAGAAGCCATTCCGCATTCAGACATCATCTATATGACTCGCATCCAGCGCGAGCGCTTCCCGGACCCTGAAGAATACGAGAAAGTGAAAAACTCATACGTGCTTCGCGACGCCATGCTTAAAAACTCAAAGCCCAACTGCCGCATATTGCATCCTCTTCCGCGTGTCAACGAAATTCATGTGGATGTCGACAGCAACCCGAAAGCATACTACTTCCAACAAGCCCAGAACGGCGTTTATGCGCGCGAGGCTTTAATCGCAACAATTTTAGGACTCAAATAAAATTACAATCATGGAAAAGAGAAAAGAATTAATCGTATCGGCAATAGAAAACGGCACAGTTATCGACCATATCCCAGCCGACAAAGTGTTTCAGGTAGTCAAAATCCTGGACTTGGAAAGCGTCAGCAACCCCGTGTATTTAGGCATCAATGCGGAAAGCAAGAAATATGGAAAAAAAGGATTCATAAAAGTTTCCAACAAGTATTTCGCACCGGAAGACTACAATAAAATCGGGCTGGTGGCTCCCACCGCATCAATCATAGAAATAAAAGATTTCGAGGTGATTAAGAAACAGACAGTGACACTTCCCGATAAAATAGAGCATATCGTGAGATGCTTCAATCCTAACTGCGTCACAAACAAAGAAAACAATATCCCCACCAAATTCACAGTCATAAAAGATATAGACGGAAATATAAAACTCCATTGCCACTATTGTGAGAAGAACACAACACAGGACAAACTGGAGTTTATTTAGTTCTTGATAATCAACGTGAGTCTAAACCATAAACTAACGAACAAGACGCACCGAGCAACCATGCCAACGTTCAGCGTTATTGTTCATTTCGCAAATATGGGTAATATTACTGAAACCAATTGGTTTCGGTGGAAATATACACACTGATAACATTGCCTCCGCCAACGCCCTTAATGCCCTTAATGCCTTTAAAGGCGTTAAGGGCATTAAGGGCGTTGGCGATCTTAAATTAATAAGCGGCGAACTTTCAAGCCTCTCCCGCTGTTCCCATGGTAAACGGAACCGCGGTGTCGTTGATGTCTTTAATCGGACCGAAATTCTGTTCGTATTTCTGCAAATTTTCCGCCAATGCGCGATACAAGCGCTTTGCATTTTGAGGTGTCATGATAACTCTTGAACGCACCTTCGCTTTCTGTACAGGCGGTGCTATTTGTGCGAAATCCACAACAAATTCTGTTGGAGAATGGCTTATGATAGCCAGATTCGAATACACTCCGTCAGCCACTGATTCCGGAATGTCGATATTCAATTGTTTCTTATTGTCTTCCATAATAACTCTATTTTTTTATTATCAACTTTAAAATGTAGAGACGTCACATAGTGGCGCCTCTACTAATATCAAAAGACCGAAGTCTCTTACGCTTCTGCTGTCTCCACCGGTTCTACCGGCTCGGTTTCAACCACTTCAGGATACAAGTCTTCTTTAGCGCCGACAATCAAATCGTCGTATTCGCGCAAACCTGTACCTGCCGGGATTTTGTGTCCCACGATGACGTTTTCCTTCATACCTTCGAGGTAGTCGGTCTTCGCGCTGATAGCGGCTTGTGTCAAGACCTTCGTTGTTTCCTGGAATGAGGCAGCGGAGATGAAGCTGTCTGTCTGCAATGCCGCGCGGGTGATACCCTGAAGCACCTGGTGTGCCGTTGCCGGCTGTGCGTCACGGGCCTCAACAAGTTTCTTGTCGCGACGTTTCAATGATGAATTCTCATCACGCAGTCTTCTTGCCGAGATAATCTGTCCCACGAACAATGTCTCCGAATCGCCCGGGTCTGTAACAACGACTTTTCCGAAGATGTCGTCGTTGGTCTCTTGGAACGCAATCTTGCTGACAAGCTCGCCCTCAAGGTATCTTGTGTCGCCCGGATCCTCGATTTCAACCTTACGCATCATTTGACGAACAATGACCTCAAAGTGCTTACCGTTGATGGTAACACCTTGTGAACGATACACTTCCTGAACATTGTTGACAATGTATTCCTGCACCTTCATAGGACCTTCGATAGCCAAGATGTTGGCAGGTGTGATAGCACCTTCCGACAATGGCTGACCAGCCTTCACATAGTCATTTTCCGAAGCCAGCACCTCTTTCGTTGTAGGAATGAGATATTTCTTCACATCACCTGTCTTGGATGTGACAACCAACACACGGTTACCACGCACGAGTTTCTTCTCGAATGAGACTTCACCGTCAATTTCAGAGATGATAGCCGGTTCTGAAGAGTTACGCGCCTCAAAGAGCTCGGTAACACGTGGAAGACCGCCGGTGATATCGCCTAAACCTCCGGTAGCACGTGGCTTTTTGGTCAAGACATCGCCAGCCTTGATCTCGTCACCGTCTTCAATCATGACATGCGCACCGACAGGCAAGTCGTATGACTTGATAACCTCGCCGGACTTGTCAACGATTGAAATTGACGGGTTTTTAGTGAACTTACGACCTTCGATGATGACTCTCTCGTTGTAACCTGTCTGCTCATCAGACTCATTACGGAACGTGATGTTCTCGACGATGTTGTCGAAACGAGCTTTGCCGTCATGTTCAGAAATAATGAGCGAATTGTATTTATCCCATTCACAGATGATATCACCTGCATTGACATCGCTGCCTGTAGGAATGTACAACTTTGAACCGTAAGGAATATTATCTGTTACGAGAGCGATACCTGTGTTGTAATCCAAAATCTTCATTTCAGATGCACGGCTCACCACGACTTGATATTTGTTACCGTCTTTATCTCTATAATCCACAGCACGTAAGTCGTTGATAATCAACTTGCCGCTATAATCAGCCTTAATCATTGAGTCTTCTGATGTGCTTGATGCGGTACCGCCTTGGTGGAATGTACGAAGTGTCAGCTGTGTACCCGGCTCACCGATTGATTGTGCTGCGATAACACCGACGGATTCGCCTCTCTGAATCAACTTACCTGATGAAAGGTTACGTCCGTAGCAGTTAGCGCAAACACCCTTTTTCGACTCGCAGGTCAACACGGAACGAATCTCGATGGTCTGGTCTTTCAGCGGCGAATCGCATATTTTCTTTGCGATATCTTCAGTGATTTCCATGCCGCCATTGCAAAGCAATTCGCCTGTTTGCGGGTGGTAGATGTCATGCAGAGCCACACGACCGAGGATACGGTCGTACAATGACTCGACGATTTCTTTACCGCGTTTCAAGGCTCCGATCGACAAACCTCTCAAAGTACCGCAGTCTTTCTCTGTGATGATAACATCGTGAGCGACATCGACCAGACGACGGGTCAAATAACCGGCGTCAGCGGTCTTCAAAGCGGTATCAGCCAAACCTTTACGAGCGCCGTGTGTCGAGATAAAGTACTCAAGCACCGACAGACCCTCCTTGAAGTTTGACAGAATCGGGTTCTCGATAATTTCAGCGCCGCCGCCGGCTGTCGATTTCTGCGGTTTAGCCATCAAACCTCTCATACCGCAAAGCTGACGAATCTGCTCCTTGCTACCACGCGCTCCTGAATCCAGCATCATGTAAACCGGGTTGAATCCCTGGTCGTCTTGTGGCAACAGTTTCATAACCTCGTCGGTCAACTTGGTGACGACGTGACCCCAAATATCAATAATCTTGTTATAACGCTCGTTGCCCGTGATGAAACCCATATTGTATTCTTCACGGATAGCATTCACTTCCTCGTTAGCCTGTTTGATTAAATCTTCTTTGACAGAAGGAATCAAAACGTTGCCGAGGTTGAACGACAAACCGCCTTTGTAAGCCATGTAGTAACCCATGTTCTTAATGTCATCCAAGAACTTGGTTGTCACGGCTGTACCAAGAAGTTTCACCATATCACCGATGATGTCGCGCAAGGCTTTCTTGTTCAACAGACGGTTGATGTAGCCAAATCCTGCGGGGACAACCTGGTTGAACTTCACACGACCGACTGTTGTTTCCACCATTTCCTCAACTATTGAGCCGTCTTCCTTACGAACCGGCACTTTCACATAGACAATGGCGTGCATATCGACCTTTTTCTCGTTATAAGCGATGATAACCTCTTCTGCTGAATAGAATTTCTTACCTTCACCTTTAACGATATGGTCCGGAGTGCTCTTACGCGGTTTTGTGATATAATACAGACCCAAAACCATGTCTTGAGAAGGCACCGTGATAGGAGCTCCGTTGGCAGGATTAAGGATATTGTGTGATGCGAGCATCAAAATCTGGGCTTCCAAAATAGCGGCATTTCCGAGCGGCAAGTGAACAGCCATCTGGTCACCGTCGAAGTCGGCGTTGAAAGCAGTACACACCAGTGGGTGCAAACGAATAGCCTTGCCTTCGACGAGTTTCGGCTGGAATGCCTGAATACCGAGACGGTGCAATGTAGGGGCGCGGTTCAACAAAATCGGGTGGCCTTTCAAAATGTTCTCGAGGATATCCCACACAACCGGGTCTTTTCTATCAACAATCTTCTTTGCTGATTTCACTGTCTTCACAATACCTCTTTCAATCATCTTGCGGATGACAAACGGTTTGTAAAGCTCGGCCGCCATGTCTTTGGGAAGACCGCACTCGTTCATGTTCAAATCCGGACCCACAACGATAACCGAACGGCCCGAATAATCGACACGTTTACCGAGCAAGTTCTGACGGAAACGTCCCTGCTTGCCTTTCAAGCTGTCGCTCAATGACTTAAGCGGACGGTTAGAGTCGGTTTTCACCGCACTTGACTTACGCGAGTTATCTAATAACGAGTCAACAGCTTCTTGAAGCATACGTTTCTCATTACGCATAATCACGTCTGGAGCCGCGATTTCGATGAGTCTTTTAAGACGATTGTTTCGAATTATGACACGGCGATAGAGGTCGTTCAGGTCTGATGTCGCGAAGCGTCCGCCATCGAGCGGGACGAGAGGTCTCAATTCAGGCGGTGTCACAGGAATGACCTTCAATATCATCCACTCCGGACGGTTCTCAATGTGTTTGTTAGCCTCGCGGAAAGCCTCGAACACCTTCAAGCGTTTCAAGGCATCGGCCTTACGCTGCTGCGATGTCTCTTTATGTGCTTTATCGCGAAGTAC
>UQNO01000021.1 GCA_900542475.1 uncultured Bacteroidota bacterium | reverse complement strand
AGGAAATCTGGGTCGCCATCCGTCACTTCAACTGCACCGACCAGTTCATTTTAAATGTTGACGATATCACATTGACAGATTACGACGCTGTTCCGGAACAAGAAGCGAACATGCTTTCAGTGTATCCTAATCCGGCGTATGACAAGGTTGTCTTCACAAGCGAGGCTTTGGTGAACGAATATCGCATCTACAACATCGCCGGCTCTGAAATCATGAGCAATGTGGTCAACGCAGAGACATTCGAGGTCAACGTTAGAGACATGCCTGCTGGCATTTATGTCATCAGAATCTACGGTGACGGAATTATTCAATCGAAAAAATTCGTTGTAAAATAATTTTGATGTTTTTCATTGTAGAGACGCGACGTGTCGCGTCTCTACAATTTTTTTTCTGGATTTTGTTGCAGAAACGACTCCCAACTGTTGAATGTTTTTTTTCCTTTAGGGATTTTCGGCAATTTCGGGTCGTTGGTACCTCCAACGATATTGAGTTGTTTTTGGAAGCTGTGACACACTGCCGCTGCCATGGCGTCGGTGGCATCGAGATAATCGGGGTGCTCGGTGAAGTTACATAGTTTCTGAACCATGGCAGCGACCTGTTCCTTTGAGGCGGCGCCGTTGCCTGTTATCGACTGTTTGATTTTTCTTGGAGAATACTCGAAAATCGGTATGTCACGATACAATGCAGCTGCCATTGCCACACCCTGTGCGCGCCCAAGCTTCAGCATCGACTGCACGTTCTTACCATAAAAAGGTGCCTCGATGGCCAACTCGTCGGGATGATACTCATCGATAATCTCAAGCACGCGTTCAAAAATTTTTCTCAACTTAAGTGCCTGATTACCAAGTTTGTTTAACTTCAAAACACCCATACGGAGCATACTCAACTCCTTGCCTCTCTGGGAAATGAGACCGTAACCCATAACCATAGTTCCCGGGTCGATACCTAATATTATTCTGTCAGTTTTCAAAAATTATTATCTTTGCAGTCGAAATGAATACTAATTCCGATAACGCAAAAATAATGAAAATCGCTGAAATGGCGATAAAAATTGTCATTGTACTTGCAGGATGCTGGGTTCTTTATGTGAAAATCATTAAGAATCAAGATATTACGGAGATGTGGAACTCTGTAAAACTTTCATTCTCTTCGCTGAAAAATGTGTTGCTGATGGCGTTGGCTTTCATTTTAATGCCCGTCAACATGGCTTTTGAGACAAGAAAATGGCAGAAAGCAGTACTTCCTGTCGAAAGCGTGGGATTTAAAAAAGCATTCACGGCGATTTTCACCGGAATTACAGCGGGAATGATGTTTCCTAACAGAACAGGCGATTTTCTCGGCCGTATTTTCATTCTTGAAAAAGGCAACAGAATCAAGGCGGCAATGCTCACCTTTGTGGGAAACATAGCACAAATGCTGGTCACTGTGGGTCTTGGCTGCATCGCATGGATATTTTTCACACGTGAAGAATATTATTGGTACGTGTTGATTTTATCATTGATAATCATTGTTTTAGGATTTTTGCTTTATTTCAATATCCATGTTTTGAAATATCTTCAGCGAGTGATTCCGAATAAATGGCGGCAGCGAGCCGAGAAATATATGGAAATCTTCGGTGCTTTTTCAAAAAAGAATTTGGTGGTGATTTTACTTCTTGCTTTGGCGAAATATGTCGTTTATTCGCTGCAATTTGTGCTATTGATATGGGCCTTCGACGTACCCCTGAACTATTTCGAGGCGATGGTTCCAATCATGATGACTTATCTGCTTATGACGGTGATACCGTTTATCACAATTACAGAAATCGCTGTGCGCGGCTCGGTGTGCGTTTTCGTTTTCGAGAAATGGCTCACGATGCAAGGCATAAGTGCGTCGTTTACAATGATGGTGTTCTCCGCCAGCACCATGCTTTGGCTGTATAATTTGGCAATCCCTGCTATTATAGGTTTGTTTTATATCAGAAAATTGAAATTTATAAGGAGCAGTTATGAGCCTTGAGACAATACATATCTTATTGAATATCATTATGATATTCGCAGCATTGTATCTAATTTGCATCGGTGCGTTCACCTGTGGATTGATGTCGTTTCGAGCAAGCGAAAGGAGTGGAGAAATCTCAGGCAAGCAATCCCGACAAGGTTTAAAAGGCGGTGATTTCCCGATTTCGCCCGAAATAACGAGAAGGAATGTTTCTGTGTTGATTGCTGCTCGCAACGAAGGCAGAAACATCGAAAAACTTTTACAATCGCTTTATAATCAATCATTTGATAAAGAAAAATTTGAGGTAATTCTTGTTGATGACAATTCAACTGATGATACATTTTCTGTTGCGGAAGGCTTTAAAAAATCTCATTCTGAAATGAACCTTAAACTTTTAAAAGCTACGGGTCAAGGGAAAAAGCAAGCAATCTCTCAGGCCTTGCATGCCGCTGAAAATGAGATAGTTATGGTTACCGATGCCGATTGCGAGCTTCCCTGGCGTTGGATAGAGTCGATGGTTGGTTATTTTGTTGAAAAAGACCTGAAGATGCTGCTCGGACCGGTGCTTCTGTCGCCTGCAAACACCTTGTTCGAGAAACTGCAAGTGCTTGAGCACTTGAGTCTTATCGCAAGTACCGCAGGTTCTGCCGCCATTGGTATGCCGGTGATGTGCAACGGAGCCAACATGATGTACGACCGCCAGGCCGCCCTCGATGTGGCGAAGTATCGCACCGACATGAACATTGCTTCAGGTGACGACATGTTCCTGATGGAGCGGTTCATCAAGCATTATGGAAGCAAATCAATAGGATTTTTGCTTGATTGCGAAGCGATTGTAAAGACAGCGACAATGCCGGACTTGAAAACGTTTTTCCGTCAACGCGCCCGTTGGACCTCGAAGACGAAGGCTTACACCAACTGGAAAATCATTGCTACAGCACTCATCGTTTTGCTTTTCAATCTCAGCATTGTTTTCTTCTTCGTGGCAGGCTGTTTCATGCCGGTTTTCTGGGTATTCTACGTGCTTTATGTCATCATGAAAACTCTCATCGACTTCCCTATTTTAAAGAGAATCACTCACTTTATGAAACAACATAAACTTCTCCACTGGATGTTCCCATTGGAGTTTGTTTATCCGTTTTACGTGGTGTTTTCAGCATTTGCAGGATTTTTTTCAAAGATTAGGTGGAAATAATCAGTCAACAATAAAAAATTTGCATCTTTGCCTTGTAATAATTAAAAGAGTAAAAAAATTAGATCATTGGTGTCCCGTTAAAATCGGTACCGATTAAACCCAAATCGGTCATTAGTACGGCCATTTTTGTGGTTGACTTTGTAACTACTTGATTATAAGCCTTTTGCTAATAGAAATTTCTAATGACCGCCATTAGAAAATAGGTTTTATAAACAACTCATTGTCAACGTATTACAGATTTGGCCACAAATTATTCCACTTCTATTGACCGATTTGGGTTTAAGTCTTTTTGGAGGTTTCAGAAACAATGCTTATCTTTACAAACTATCATTAATAATAGATGGTTATGGCAAAAGAATTTGAAAATCATTAATATAGCAAACGGAATATAGCCTTTCGTAACAAATTCGTCGAGAGTATCGGTTGCCCATTTGCGAAAGTGTGAAGCCTCTTCACTGTTTACGCGGTAACCGAGAGCAATAAAAACTTTAAGATGGTGGAAATCCAGTTCGCGTTCCATGTTTCGTCCTTCTTCATGTTGAACTATCCGAATTTTTTCGGATAGTTGTCATCTCTGTCAATTCTTGGCTTTTGTAGATTTCCTTTAGGTGATAATTCACAGTTCGAACATCCACTCCAAAAATTTCTGCCATGCGCTTCTGCGTAAGCCAAAATGTGCTCAGTTGCCTTACAAATTACCACCTTGAAGCAATTTTCGAGTCCATTCTTTCACATTGGCGTATTATGCCATAGAGGTATAAGTGTCCGTTGTGAAAGATGGTTGTGGTAAACCAGTAAGGCAGGCGGAATTACTTGTACCTTTTTTCGTTTAATTTGGCAATATTGCAAAACAACCTTATAAATTACCACACCATGAAAACGAAACAGTTACTGTTTGTCTTGTTGGCAACATTGTTTATGTTGGCAACATCATGTTCAAAGAACGAGGACATGGCTTCTCAAAAGAAGCTCATCACACTTTCAACGACTTCGGCCACACTGCACAATGGCGAAACCTACAAAATCCAAGCACAATGCGACAATACGATTACCTATTCTTCGGGTAATGAGTACCATGCCAAAGTATCCAGCTCTGGTGTCGTCACTGCTCAATACGTAGGCAACACAACCATTACTCTTAAGTCCAAAGATGATACCAAGACTTTTAGTGTCAACGTGTCACCACGCAGCAATCTTTATCCCAAACCAAATATAAATTTTGGCGAGACGAGAAGCTCTGTGATTTCAAAACTCGGCACTCCTGCATCAACGACAAGTAATGCTATTGGTTATACCAGCTATTCCGCGAATGCACCTATCTTGGCAGTGTTGTTTGACAATAATAACTGCGTAAGCGCATACAGTCTTCTGATTTATTCAACCTATGCATCAGAATTAAGCACATTCATACGAGAGAGATATGTATATGTCACATACAGCGATGGTCAGTATTTATTCATAAACAGCCTTTCTGCAAGTACTGCTACCATGATAGTAGGTTACGGACAATACAACTCAAACTATAGTCAGTCAATATATATCCATACGACAAAAAAGACGCATATACAGAAGACCTGGATGCTATTTTAAAAGAATTAATCAAATAATCACGTTACAAAATAGTTTGGAGATAGGGTGGCTTTTTTGTCACCCTATTTTTCTTCGTTAGGATTATAATTAAGTGCTTTTGTTAATGACTTGTCAAAGTCGCTTTTACTTTCAGCCTCAATATAAGTTGTTTTACTAAGTTTCTTTACTGATTTTATATAGTCATATTGCTCCAAATGTTTGCGTTGCTGTTCTGCAGCTTCTTTTAATATTTGGTATCTATTCTCCTTGTCAACACCTTGTCTTATTAGCGTTGCATTTAACGACTCAAGATTTGACAAAATTGCTAAATCGTTAATACTCGCTGTATCACGAATATTTTCACCGCTATTCGCCTTATTAACATTTGACCCTCTCCATGTTTTAGCCGTGCATCCAAACATGATAATATTTAACATGTCAGCCTCGCTTGCATAAACCCAATCGTCTTTTAATCCTTTGTCTTTATTTGGTAATACATATTGCTTTATAGCATCTGTATGGATAGAGTAATTAGCCTTTGATAAAACTCGCTTAACGTTCCATTCAAGATTATATTGGTTATTTTCAATTTCCTTTAGGCGTTGGTACTCTTTAACTATAAAAAGCTGAAATACAGGACTAATCCACATTCCGAAATTGAAAGCAATGTCTTTGTGAGCATACGTTCCTCCGTATCTACCTGTTTTGGCATATAAACCCACAGCATTAGTCTTCTCAACCCATTCTTTTACACTAACTTTGAAATTATTAAGACCTGACTTTTCTTTAATTATGGCGAATTCGCCATAATTAAAGTCTGGGTTGTTTAGGCTTTCCCATGCGCCAATGTATTCCAACGTATTTCTGTTACGAAGCCAATCGCTTATGAAAAAATCTCCATCTTTTGCTTTTATCATGTCAGTTAACGAAATGTAATCATTGTCGTTAATCACTGTCATGGCAATATCAATTCCCTGAACCGTTAAAATAGATGTTTTAACCATATATAAGTTGTTTGTATGTTAATCTATATTCCGTATTTTGTAATAACAAGTTAAATCTGCTGCATTCCGAACAACCTCTTGTGTTGTATCTGAAAACAAATTCATCAACATATTTCTGCAAATGTATCTTTGAAACATAATGGTATATGCCAATTATTCCACGCTTCAATAACGCCCAAAAACCTTCAATAGTATTTGTATAAATGTTCTCTCGCACATATTCATATTGCCTGTGCTTTACTATCTCGTGTGGGTAATATTTCCTAACCTCATTATAACCCTTATATTCGTCTGTATAGATCGTGGCATTTTTGACATGCTTTAATATTTCAGGCGTAAGTGTGTCGGCGGAAGTGTCCCCAACCACTTTGGCGTTCAGTTTTCCATTACGCTCAATCATTCCAAATACTGGTGTTTTGTCGGCTGAACTTCGTCCTTGACAATGTTTGACTTTCTTGTTTGCGTGACGATTCTTGTTTTTGCCACCCACATAGGTCTCGTCCATTTCGACGGTGTTGTTCAGTTATTATCATTTTCTATACCGAAAAATTTTCTGATTCGATGGAGCATGAACCATGCTGTCTTTTGTGTGACATTTATATCTTTGCTTAGTTGAACCGATGAAATGCCTTTTTTATGCGATGTAACTATGTATATAGCCACAAACCATTTTCTCAATGAAATTTTTGTATTGTCAAACAACGTGTTAGTTTTTACATTAAAATACTTGCCAGTATTACGGCAGCGGTATTTATTGCCCTTGCATTTATATACTGTTGAATTAGGGTCAAAAGGGCTTACAACATTGTCATTCCAACGCAAATGCTCCAAATAGTCTATGCAGCTTTGCTCGTCCTTGAACGTGTCTAATAATTCAACTACAGACTTGAAATTTGTTGTAACCATAACGCAAAAACATTTACGCTGCAAATATACGAATTATTTTACACATACAAACAAATTTTGTGTAAAAAAATATATAGTAACCTAAAATAATGTTATTTTCCCAAAAATTTTATTTTTTGATTCTGAAACAATACTGCAATATTTTGGAAAATTTTGAATAAACCGTGTTTAATTTCTCGCTAAAGGAGATAAATTATCCTTTTATTATCTCCTCCACCAGATTCCAGGCTCCTTGATAGACATCTTTTAAGCTCGCATCGAGCATGAAGCATGGCGTTGAAAACACCTTGTTTTCCTTATCGATTGCGACACCGCCGTGGGTTGTCTCGGTGTGTTTGCAGCCGATTTGTGTCAGTTCCTTGGCTTGTTTGCAATCGCCGCTTCCCATCGTAACGTTGACATTGCCAAGCACTTTCGCCACCATCAATGGAGCGATGCACATGGCACCAATGGGTTTGCCCTGGGCGTGAATGTCTTTGATGGCTTTCTCAACATCTTTGTTGACCTTGAAATTGATGCCGTCGTAGGCGTAGGTGAACAGGTTTTTCGCAGCTCCGAAACCGCCAGGGAACAGCAAGGCATCGAAATCATCGGCGTTAAACTTGGTGACAGGCAAGATGTTGCCGCGCACAATTCGTGCCGCCTCAACCATTATGTTCCTGCGCTCTTCAGTGCATTTGCCTGCCGCGTGATTAAACACCTCGGCTTGATACTCATCGGGCGCAAAGGCTTGATATTCAATATTGTGTTGGTCTAACGCCAACAATAACGTCACGGTCTCGTTGATTTCAGAGCCGTCCATGGTGCCGCATCCGGCAAGAATAACCGCTACTTTTTTCATATTTTTATGTTTTAAATTTAAATGACATCATCTAATATTTCCTCGACATCGTCAGCGTCTTTCTTGAACTTTTTCTCTATTTTCTCGTACTCTTCGTCAATTATATTAATCCAGTTGTCTTTGTTGTCGAAAATCCATTCGGCAACCTTTTCCGAGTTTTTATAAAGTGTTGAGCCATCACGGGTTTCTTTATCCAAAACGTTTTTAATCCCAAAGAAATCAAGAAGTAAAATAAGAACTCCGACAAGCAGAAAACCTTTTGCTATTCCAAAAACAATGCCTCCTGTTTTGTCAATAAAACCGAGGTTTACCGATTCGATAAAATTTGCCAATATATTTCCTAACCAATTGATTAACAAAGCCAAAGCAATAAAAACGACTATGAACGAAATCACAGACAGCCATTCTTGACCGACATTTATCAGATTTGACAGCCATTTGCCAACCATATCCGCAAGTTTTATGGCTCCGTAGATGCCACCGATGAAAGCTGCAAGTGAAAAAGCCTCCCTGACGATACCGCTTCTCATTCCGCCTATCGCGAAGATTATCAATATGATACCAATGACAATGTCTAAATAATTCATGGTTTTTTTGCTTTTTAACGTTAAAAATCGGTGTAAAATTACAAAAAAATAAAAAAAATGTATGGATTTTTTTCCAAAAAATAATTATTTTTGCGGTTTAAAAACGTTCAATACAGTCGTTTCGAGCGAAATGCAGCGGAGTCGAGAAGTCTTATGCAAAAGAACGATTGAAAGTTCAAGAGCGGGGATTTTACCCATTTCGCTTCAGTCAAAACGACGAGAATAAATTTTTTGAATTATGATTTCCGAGGAAGCTGACAAAGAAGAAAAGAAATCGCTTAATTTCATCGAAGCGAAAGTTGAAGAAGATTTAAAAAACGGTAAGAACGGAGGTCGTGTGCAGACCCGTTTTCCTCCGGAGCCTAACGGTTATCTCCATATAGGCCATGCCAAGGCTATATGCCTGGATTTCGGCATCGCCAAACGTTACGGCGGCATTTGCAACCTCCGTTTTGACGACACTAATCCGACAAAGGAAGACATGGAGTATGTCGATGCCATCAAAGAGGATATTCAATGGCTTGGTTATCAATGGGGTGGCGAATATTACGCTTCTGATTATTTCCAACAGCTTTGGGATTTTGCCATCGAATTGATAAAACGCGGCAAGGCGTATATCGACGAGCAGTCGTCAGACGAGATTGCGGCACAGAAAGGCACGCCCACACAGCCCGGCATTGAAAGCCCGTATCGCAGCCGCCCGGTGGAAGAGTCGTTGGAGTTGTTCCGGAAAATGAATGCCGGCGAAATAGAGGAAGGCAAGATGGTGCTTCGCGCAAAAATCGATATGGCGAACCCGAATATGCACTTCCGTGACCCCATCATCTACCGGGTGGTGAAGACTCCTCACCATCGTACAGGCACCAAATGGAACGCTTATCCAATGTACGACTTCGCACACGGCCAGAGTGATTATTTCGAGGGAGTGACACACTCGCTCTGCACACTGGAATTTGTGGTACATCGTCCACTTTACGACTTGTTTGTCAACTGGCTCAAGGAAATCCGCGGCGAAGACGACAACATGGACGACAACCGTCCACGGCAGACAGAGTTCAACAAACTGAACCTCAACTATACTTTGATGAGCAAGCGCAACCTTCTCCTTTTGGTGAAAGAAGGTATCGTAAATGGCTGGGACGACCCGCGTATGCCTACTATTTGCGGCTTCCGCCGGCGTGGCTATACTCCGGAATCAATACATCTGTTTATCGATAAAATCGGTTACACCACCTACGACGCCTTGAACGATTTTGCATTGCTCGAAAGCTCTATCCGTGAAGACCTGAACGCTCGCGCAACACGTGTGGCAGCTGTCATCAATCCCGTTAAGCTGGTGATTACCAATTATCCGGAAGGTCAGCAAGAGGAACTACAGGCTATCAACAACCCGGAAGATGAAAACGCCGGCAGCCATAATATCACATTCAGCCGCGAGCTGTGGATTGAGAAAGAAGATTTTATGGAATGCCCGCCGAACAAATATTTCCGTTTGACACCAGGCAAAGAAGTGCGACTCAAGAACGCTTACATCGTGAAATGCACCGGTTGCAAGAAAAACGATAATGGCGAAGTCGTCGAGGTTTACGCCGAATACGACCCGATGACACGCAGCGGAATGCCTGATGCAAACCGCAAGGTGAAAGGCACCATACATTGGGTGAGCCAAAGTCATTGCATCAAGGCGGAGGTGAGACTTTACGACCGTCTGTGGAATGTGGAAAATCCACGTGATGAACTCGCCAAACTGCAAGGTGAAGGCAATACACCTGTCGAAGCAATGCGCAAGATGATGAATCCCAACTCATTGGAAATAAGAGAGAATTGTTATGTGGAGCAGTTCCTCGCCGACGCAAAACCGCTTGACCACTTCCAATTCCAGAGAATAGGATATTTCACCGTTGACAAAGACAGCACCCCAGAACACCTGGTGTTTAACAGAACTGTCGGATTAAAAGACAACTGGTCGAAATGACGAGAAAAAAATAGCGAATATGAACATAAAAGGCGATTTTATCGAAGGTTTATACGCTGCGTTGCCGGAAGAGACAAGGCACTATCTTGACATCGCAATTGACAATGTTGTTGAAACCAAGAAAAAAGGAGGCAAAATAGTGGTTGTAACCGGTAGCGGTCCTAACATCCACGAAGGTGTTACCACTTTGATAGCCGAGTTTATCAACAAAGGCTTAATCGACGGAGTAACAACGAGTTCCGCCGTGGTATCACATGAGATGGGCGGCGTGCTCGACCGTGTGAAACGTATCAAGATTCAGGATATAGGAGAGGAGTTTCTCGATTTCGACAAGATGCCTCGCGGTGATATTTTTGAACTCACTGAACTCTCTGACGCTCAATGGGCTGACATAAAAAAAGAGATGATTGTCAACGACGCTTTGGTTAGGCGTTGCAAGGAGAAAGAAGGCACCGTCATCATCAAGGCGGCTGCTAACATGGCATATCCGATGGGGTTACGCAACGAGACGTTATCGGCAAGCATCATGGAGATGGCTCATACCCAACACGTTCCTTTCGAGGAGGTTGCCGGTTGGGGCTGCGATGAGCGAACAATGCTCGGTGCAGGTGTCCGGAATAATGTTCCGGTCCTTGTCAGCGTGCCGCAGCTAATCGGCGGCGGCCAGGTAGGCATCAGCATCGCCGACAGTATCCCCGTCAGCAACCGTTGTTACCGTATCTCGAAAATGCTTGGTGAAGCCGACGTTATCATAGAATCGGCAGTGGCTCTCACTCAAGAAATACACGATGGTCCGTTTGAGACTTACACCGGTCACGGCATCTGGGCGCATTGGAACGGCTACAAAACATACAGTCTCAAAGACAAAACTTTGATTCGTTTCGACCTCGATGAAAACCTCAAGAAAGCCTGGGATTTGGACAAGAAATCCGGCGATGTGCAGGCTGCCATCGACAAAGGCCTGCCAAAGACAAAGATGTCGAAAATACCGTTCCGAATGGAGATGTCGGCGTTCTCACGTCTCGAAAAGTCAATCCCAGTCATAGGCGATATCGGTGTACTCTGGTCGGTGATGGGCTATAAGGTGGCAAAAGCGCTCGACGTAGAACTCGACTATATCAGCTATCCGCAGCAAACCGAGCCGGGCAAAGCAATGCGCGAGTGGATTGTCGATAACATCGACTACATGAAATTGGATAAGATAAAGGAATGGCTTAATAAATAGTTTTAAGAGTTGGGAGTGAAGTGTCGCGATTTCATATAACTACACTCTTAACTCTAAACATTTAAAACTAAAAAAATGAATACAACAACTTCAACAGCAAAGCTTTATAATCTTGATTTTGATGAGGTCAAGACGTATCTCTTCGCCACCTTGTTCGTTGCCGGCAATATCGTTTTGCCGCAGCTCTGCCACCTCATTCCTAACGGCGGTCACATTTTCCTGCCGATTTATTTCTTCACTCTCGTCGCATCGTACAAATACGGCATTAAAGTCGGTTTGATGACGGCTGTCTTGTCGCCTGTCGTCAACAGCCTGCTTTTTGGAATGCCTCCGGCGGCGGTGGTTCCAAGCATCTTAATAAAGTCTATTTTCCTCGCCGTCTCGGCTGCTTGGATTGCCGAAAAAACAAACAAGGTGTCGCTTTGGACCATCATCGTCGTCGTCCTGGCCTATCAAGTGTTCGGCTGCCTCGTGGAATGGCTCATTGAAGGCTCTTTCGAGGCAGGATTCAACGATTTCCGACTCGGAATCCCCGGAATGCTCATACAATGGATAGGAGGATATTTGTTTATTAAACACATAAAATAAATTTCAAAAAAGAATATTAAAATATAATAATGTTCAATACTATTGATCTTTTTTCTGGTTGCGGAGGGTTGACTCTCGGTTTTGAATGGGCTGGCTTTAAATCGGTTTTGGCTTCTGATATTGACGAGAATTGCGAGAAAACTTTTGTGAGGAATTTTCCAGAAACACCATTTTTGTGTGGGGATTTATCAAATTTTAGCAAAGAAGACTTTGACAAGGTAATTCTTGATCAAAGAGTAGATGTAATCATTGGCGGACCGCCGTGTCAAGGATTCAGTTTAGCGAACAAAAGAAGAAACAAAGTAGCTGAAGATCATAGAAACAGGCTTTTTTATGAATTTGTTAAAACCATAAATTGGTATAATCCAAAGGCATTTGTCATGGAAAATGTCAAAGGATTGTTGTCAATGCACAATGGTGAGGTAATCAAAATAATAAGAAACGAATTTGAAAATGCAGGGGAATTGGGTTACGAGGTCAGAATAAAAGTATTGAGAGCTTGTGATTTCGGTGTTCCGCAAGCTCGTGAAAGGGTCATAATACTTGGTATCAGGAAAGACTTGGATTTAACGCCAGTGCATCCTGAACCGAAGTATAAAAGATTTATAACCGTTGACGAAGCGATTTCAGATTTACCAATAATTAATGCTGGAGAAGGAGAGGAATTTGTAAAATATCATACTAAACCCCATAATGAATATCAGGAGTTTATGAGAAAAATTTCCAACGGTGTATATAATCATGTCGCAATGAAGCATACACAACGTCTGATAGAGAGATTCAAAGCCATTAAACCTGGTCAAAATCTTCTGGATGTTTGGGAAACACATGGTGCGGTAAAACGTGGCAATCCAACACAAAAGTCAGAAGTTAAATTCAGTCAAAACAATCAACGCCTATATGGAGATAAACCTGCACCAACAATTGCGGCATCTTTCCAAAGCAACTTTATTCATCCGACATTGGACAGAAACTTTACTGCTCGTGAAGGAGCAAGACTCCAGTCTTTCCCGGATAATTTCGTTTTTGAGGGAATGAGGACTAAAATGAGCTGGGAAAAAGGATTAAGTCAGTATCAGCAAATTGGCAATGCAGTTCCTCCACTAATGGCATACGAAATCGCCAAATCATTAAGAGATGTTTTGGAACACGGCAACGTTGAATATCCAAGACAAGAAAACCAATATTTATTATTTCAAGAACCAACAATAGAATACGGCCATGAATAAAGATGAATTAAAAATTTATATTGAAAAAAGAACAGGCAAGATTCTTTGATATGCATAGTCTTGAATACGCAGTATCTATATTGTCAGCAAACAATTCCACCATCGCCGCGGTATCAGGCGACGATGTTTTCACCTCCAAAGAACGGGGTGTCAAACCTCTTCTTCATCTTCTATCCGAAAAAAAAGGATTTCTGAAAGGCGCTTCCGTTGCCGACAAAGTAATAGGGAAGGCCGCTGCACTGCTCTTGGTTCTTGGCGAAATAAAAGAAGTGCATTCCCGTATAATCTCCGAACCGGCCATTCAGGTATTTGAAAACCATCATGTTTCTTTCTTTTTCGATAAAAAAGTCACACGCATCGCAAACCGCACCAGCGACGGCCTCTGCCCGATGGAAACGCTGTGTCTGAATGTCAACGACCCGAAAGAAGCGTTTGAAAAAATCTTAAGAAAATTCGATTAAAATAGAAACTATTAAACAATACTTCAAGATGAAATCGTTGAAATAAGCAGACAATGCTTATAATTGCGAAGATAAGACTTATTATGACAAGCCCCCGAAAATTTTGTCAAACTTTCGGGGGACTTATAAAACCTCCTGTTTTGATATCTAATCTGAAAGTTATTCAGCTTTTACTTCTTCAACAGATGTTTCTTCAGGTGTAGTCAACTGTCTGTAAATGACAGCCTTGCATCCCATTTGGATAGGTATGAACAACAACATGACAACGATGTTGAGGATTGCTCCGACAGCAGGAATCAAACCGAAGATAGTTGTAAGGATGCTCATCGCAATACCTAAAATGATGCCAATGAAGAACATGCGCCATTTGTTGCCGTATGTGAATTCGTTTGATTTACGCAGTGCATCAAGCGCATGAATGTCTTTGTCAATGAACAGATAAATTGCCAAACTCCAGGCGTATGACAAGACGATACCAGGAATGATACCCATCAAGAATGCCGGAATCATTGCCATTGCCTGCAATCCGACAAGGATAAAGAATTCACCAATGTTCTTGCGGTATTTGCTATTGAAAATAAAAACCGGGCTGATAATCTTGCCCTTGCTCAATTCCACGGGAATTGAACACATTGCGATGGTTGTTCCCACGTTGAGATAAGGAATCCAAACCGTGACGACATACAAAATTGTCGCTGCAATCAAAGAAACGATGTTCTTAATACCGATGTTGATGCCTTCGGTGAGCACTTGTTTAATGTTAAGTTTCTTCATGTGTATAAATTTTAAAAGTTTGTCGGTGCAAATATATAATAGTTTTGTTACAATTCCAACAAAAAAAATCAAAAAAAATTTGGGGCGGTTGAAAAACCACCCCAAAATCTTCTACTTCAAAAACTATTTTTTTCTTTTCTTCGAAGCATTATTCGGGTCTTTCACAATATCAAGGCAATCCTGATACGTCAGTTTTGTGGCGTCGTAACTGTGTGGTATCTTGTAATTTGCCTTTTTATATGATATATATATTCCGAAACGACCTTTGAGCACCTTCATATCGGCATCTTCAGGATATGTGTTGACGATGTTGTCGGCATCGGCCTTGCGTTTGTTTTCTATGATTTCTATACAACGCTGGAAATTGACGGTTGACGGGTCGTCGAGTTTCGAGAGGCTGTAGAAAACGTTCTTATGTTTGATGTATGGACCGAAACGACCGACTGCCACCTGAATCTCCGCATCCTCGTATTCACCTAACGAGCGCGGGAATGCGAACAAATCCAACACCTCGTCGAGGGTGATGGTCTCAATGCTCTGGTCTTTGTGCAAGCCAGCGAACTTCGGCTTTTCTTCCGATTCGGTGTCGCCTATTTGAGCCACAGGTCCGAAACGACCGATTTTCACATAAACGTTTTTGCCAGAGACGGGGTCGATACCAAGAAACTTCTCGCCGCTGAATTTGCCAGAATTGTCAGATGTTTCGGTGATTGTTTTGTGAAAATCTTTATAGAAATCCTTAATCATATTGTTCCACTCGCAGCGACCTTCGGCAATCTTATCAAACTCTTTCTCCACATTGGCTGTGAAGTTATAGTCGATGATGGTCTCGAAGTAATTGATTAAGAACTTATTAACAAGAATTCCGATGTCTGTAGGAACGAGTTTGGCTTTTTCAAAACCGATGTTTTCCTTGCCGGTTTTCTCGGTGATTTTGTTCTTTTTCAGAGTGTAAATCTTGTATGTACGCGTCTCTCCGACTATGTCTTTCTTCTCGACATATTCTCTTTTCTGGATGGTTGAAATCGTAGGGGCGTAGGTTGAAGGACGACCGATGCCGAGTTCTTCCATTTTCTTGACGAGAGAAGCCTCTGTATATCTGAAAGGCTTGCGTGCGAAACGCTGCTGTGCCTCCATCTTGTCGAGATCGAGCGTCTGACCCACTCTCATAGGCGGCAGCATGCTGTTGCCGCTATCGCCGCTTTCGTCATCGCCACTCTCAATATAGACCTTGAGGAATCCGTCGAACAAAACAACTTCTCCAGATGCCACAAAATCTTTGTCGGAATTCGACACATCGATATTGACCACTGTCTTTTCTATTTGAGCGTCAGCCATTTGCGATGCTATTGTACGCTTCCATACGAGGTCGTAAAGCTTACGCTCATCGGCGGTGCCTTTGATGGTCTGCTGGTCGAGATATGTCGGGCGGATAGCCTCGTGAGCCTCTTGCGCGCCCTTGCTTTTAGTGGTGAACTGGCGTGTCTTGACGTATTGTGCACCGTAAAGGTTCTCTATTTCTTTTTTAGCTTGACCTAATGCGAAAGTCGAAAGGTTCACAGAGTCGGTACGCATATAGGTAATCTTTCCTGATTCGTATAACTGCTGGGCGATGCGCATGGTGTTGCTCACCGAGAAGCCGAGTTTACGACTTGCTTCCTGCTGTAATGTTGATGTTGTGAAAGGCGGCGCCGGACTTTTTGACACAGGCTTCTTTTCAACCGCTTTGATGGTATAGCCCGCGCTTTTGCAGTCTTCGAGGAATTTATATGCGTCTTCTTCTTTCTCAAAACGGGTTGGAAGCTCGGCGAAAAGCTGATATTCGTGGTTGTCGATAGTGAATGAGAAATTGGCTGTGACGCGGTATGCGCTGCTGTTTACGAAGTTTTTTATTTCATCTTCACGCTCGACGATGAGACGCACAGCTACGCTTTGGACGCGACCCGCCGACAATGCCGGTTTCACTTTTTTCCAAAGAAGCGGTGACAACTCGTAACCAACAAGACGGTCGAGTACACGGCGCGCTTGCTGTGCGGCTACTAAATCCATGTCTATCTTACGCGGGTTGTCAATGGCATGCAAAATAGCAGGCTTCGTGATTTCGTGAAACACAATGCGACGGTACTTGTCCTCGCTCAAACCCAAAGTCTCGAAAAGATGCCATGAAATAGACTCTCCCTCTCTATCCTCATCAGACGCCAACCACACCATATCGGCACCCGACGACAACTTCTTCAACTCCGCAACAAGATGCTTCTTGTCATCAGGCACTTCATATTCCGGAATGAAACCGTGCTCTATATCCAAACTAAGATTAGACTTGTTCAAATCCCTCACATGTCCGTAACTCGATTTTACTGTAAACTCCTTCCCTAAAAAACTCTCAATTGTCTTCACTTTTCCCGGAGACTCGACTATCACAAGATTCTTTACCATAACAAAATTCTTAAATTTATACCTATGAACTATCGTTTTGAACGCAAAAAGAAATATGTTTCGCCTCAATCAAAATGACGTTCCAATTTCACGCCGCAAAATTACTACATTATTATTTTAAAAATGAAATAAAAATTAAAAAAAATTTCAACAATATTCATATTCAACCACTTACCCCAAAATCCAACATCTAACGTCTAACATCTAAAATCTTTTTCGTACCTTTGCGCCATGATTATAATTGACAACGTAATAGTAACCGACGAGTTTTTAAACGCCCGTTTTTGCTGCCAACTCGCACGCTGCAAGGGTGAATGTTGTGTCGCCGGCGACGCCGGCGCCCCTCTCGAATCCGACGAAGTGGGCTTTTTAGAGGAAAATATCGAGAAAATCAAACCATATATGCGTGTTGAAGGTATCAATGCTGTCGAAAACGACGATGTTTACGACTACGACGATTGCGGCTGCCTGACAACTCAACTTGTGAATGGGGAAGAATGTGCTTTCGTGTATTTTCATGAAAACGGCACCGCTCTATGCGCCATCGAAAAAGCTTATCGCGAAGGAAAAATAGACTTCCCAAAACCTGTCAGCTGTCATCTTTATCCGATAAGACTGCTTGAAAAAGACGGCTTTACGCATATAATGTACCACGAGTGGAGCGTATGTGTGCCGGCAAAACGACTCGGCGAAAAAGAAGGTGTACCGCTATATAGATTTCTTAAAGAACCTTTGATTCGTAAGTTCGGTGAAAATTGGTATGAACGCCTTGTAAAACACTTTCATTAATTTTTTTATTTTTTTTGCTTTATTCAAAAAAAATTGCTTAATTTTGTAGGTTAATTTTCGACACAATGAAGGTATTATTTATCCACCAAGAAATCACCCCTTATCTAAAAGAGACCCCGATGTCCTTGATTGGCAGATATTTACCGCAGGGAATTCAGGAAAAAGGAAAGGAAATTCGTATCTTTATGCCGCGTTTTGGTAATATTAATGAACGCCGAAACCAACTTCATGAAGTGATTCGTCTTTCAGGTATGAATATGATTATCAACGACACAGATCACCCGTTGATTATCAAAGTGGCTTCAATTCAAAAAGCTCGAATCCAAATTTATTTCATCGACAACGACGACTTCTTCACGAAAAGAAAGACAACGATTTCCGACAAAGACGGCATTTTATTCAAGGATAATGACGATCGCACTGTGTTTTTCTCGCGAGGTGTTATCGAAACAGTGAAAAAACTTAACTGGCCGCCAGATATCATTCACTGCCACGGCTGGATGACTTCTCTCGTGCCTTTGTATATCAAACGCGCATTTAAAGACAACCCTTTATTCAGCGACTCTAAAGTGATTTATTCTCTCTATGACGATGACTTCGAGGGTGCTTTCCGCAATGGCTTTGACAAAAAACTGAAAATGCCCGGAATTATCGCAAAAGAAATAAAATCACTCAAAAAGCCTGTGTACGCTAATATCCAGAAGTCGGCACTCGACTTTTCGGACGGCATCGTGATAGCAAGCCCAAATGTGAATCCTGAAGTGGAAAAATACGCAAGAACATTAAATAAACCGATTCTTGAATACCAAGGAGAAGAAAATTACGTTGATGCTTATAACGAATTTTATGATAAGATAATGACATTATGACAAAAACACGTGTTTTAACACTAATATTTTTCATCATACTGATAAATTTCTCGGCTTGTAGGAAAAATCCGGAGAAAATCGGCAAGGATTTACAGCCGACAAATAGCTATATCCAAGTAGCGTTTAATGACGAACATAACATCGTTTCAAGCACTTTCACCGTGCCTTATTTGAATACTAAACAATTGGGATATGCTTTTGTTGGTAACTTGAACGACCCTGTTTTTGGTAACTCCAACTACGACTTTTTCACACAATATTCTCTCAATACTTCCAGCTTGTACTGGGGCGATAACGCCGTCGCCGACTCCGTGGTTCTAAACCTCACTTATAACGGCTATTATGGCGATACAACTGATAAACAATTGACAGTCAAAGTGTTTGAAATTATTGATGATATGTATGCCGACTCGGTTTACAGGTCGAATATGGTGCTTGATTGCGAGCCTGCGGAACTTGCAACTTATACTTTTGTGCCAAGACCTCTCACTCCGATAGACACCGTCATCGACAGAGGTGTTCTGAAAATACCGTTAGATGTCTCAATAGCCGAAAAGCTTGTCGCAAACGGACCTTACGCAACAAACGACGCTTTTAAGGAAAAATTCAAAGGCTTGCGGGTGACATGCGATAAAAACAGCACCCCCGCATCGGCGATTTCCTTTAACCTGACACATAGCTATTCTTATCTTCGTGTTTATTATCATAATGATAATGACACTCTCAGCTATGATTTCAAAGTCACTTCAGCAGACGTGAGATTCAATCATTACACTCATGATTATTCAAATTCTGAAATAATATTGTTCGATACGCTCAATAATCCGAAACTATACGTTCAAGGTACATCGGGAACGAGAGTTTGGGTGAAGTTCCCGCATCTTCAGGAATGGGCCGACACAATGAACGGTCATGTGGCTGTCAATGAGGCTAAACTTATCTTAACCGGAGCCGTCACCGACACGGCGATGTATGCCCCGCCAGCGAAATTAGTGGCGGCAGGCGCCAAATTCGATGCAGATACCATTTATGCAATCCTTCCAGACCAATATATCAGTGCGGAATATTTCGGTGGAAACTATAACAAAAACGACGGACAGGTCTGGTTTAGAATAACGGAATATATTCAAAACGTGATTAAAAACGGATTGTATTCCACAAACTGTGACGGTATTTTGATTTATGTTGACCAAGGCTCGTCATCTCCCCATCGCTGGGTATTTCATGGTCCTCAAAGTACGGAAGAAGACAAGCGAATCCGTCTTGAAATTGTCTATTCACTAATTAATGATTAAAAAATATGAAAAAATTATTATTAATACTTTGCGTTTTTTTAGGTATGACAGCACAAGCACAAAACGAAACAAAAGTCTTGATAAAGACTAACCACGGCGATATCACAGTGATGCTTTATGACGACACACCGCTGCATCGCGACAATTTCATCAAATTAGTAAACGAAGGTTGGTACAACGGCTCGCCTTTCCACCGTGTCATCAAGAATTTCATGATTCAAGGCGGACAAAACGCCGACGGCAGCGTTGACCCGGGTTATCGTATTCCAGCGGAAATAAAATCAAATCATTATCATAAAAAAGGCGCTCTCGCCGCCGCCCGTCAAGCGGATCAGGTGAACCCAAAGAAAGAGTCGAGCGGCTCACAGTTTTATATCGTGCAAGGACAAGTTCTGAACGAGACGCAACTCAATATGTTTGAAAGCCGCTATGGCAAAGTGTTCAGCGCAAAACAACGCCAGGCATATCAGAGTGTCGGCGGCACCCCGCACCTCGACGGCGATTACACTGTGTTCGGCGAAGTGACAGACGGTCTTGATATTGTGGATAAAATCGCCGCGGTGAAAACAGGCTACATGGACGCTCCAATTGAACCGGCTACAATTATTTCAATGGAAATTGTAAAATGAAAGAGAAAATAGAAAAAATACTCAACGAGGTAAAGGCATTCAAAGCCGAGAGCAAAGAAGCTTTGGAGCAGTTTCGCATTCAATATCTTAGCAAAAAAGGCGTTGTCACGGAGCTTTTCACCGAATTTAAACAAGTGGCTCCGGAGATGCGCAAAGAGATGGGAATGCACCTCAATGAGCTGAAAAACACTATTCAAGATATTATTGACGAACAACAGGAAAAGTTTGAGACAAAAAGAGAAGGCAAGACCGATATCGACCTCACTCTGCCTGTCGAAGCCATGAAAGGCGCGCGACACCCGCTGTCAATAGTATGCAACGAAATAAATGATATCTTCAAGAGATTAGGCTTTGTGATAGCCGAAGGTCCGGAAATTGAAGACGATTATCATGTTTTCGCGGCTTTGAACTTCACTCCCGACCATCCGGCACGCGATATGCAGGATACATTCTTCATCAGCAAGGAGCCAAACGAGAACAAACCCATCGATGTACTCCTTCGTACCCATACATCAAGCGTTCAGGTACGCTCCATGGAAACAAACAAGATGCCTATCCGTATCATAGCTCCGGGTCGTGTTTTCCGTAATGAAGCCATCTCTGCCCGAGCACACTGTATCTTCCATCAAATTGAAGGACTTTATATAGATAAAAACGTGTCGTTTGCCGACCTTAAACAGACACTCTATCATTTCGTGCAGGAATATTTCGGCGAAGGCACGAAAGTGCGTTTCCGTCCCTCATATTTTCCGTTTACCGAAACATCGGCAGAGATGGATATCTCTTGCAATATATGCGGCGGAAAAGGCTGTAACATCTGTAAACACACAGGCTGGGTTGAAATTATGGGCTGTGGTATGTGCGATCCGAACATTCTCAAGGCAAGCAATATCGATCCGGAAGAATATACCGGCTACGCATTCGGCATGGGCGTGGAACGTATCACTATGTTGAAATATCAAATTAACGACCTCAGAATGTTCTTCGAGAATGATTTAAGATTCTTGAAACAATTTGAAAACGCTTAATCATTGATAATTTCCATCTCGTGCATTTCGATATCCTCAAGAAGGGTATCTATTTTGTTATTCGTATTTAAATCAATGAGATAGGCAAACGGAACGTCTGTGATATGTTTTATTTTATTAAGAATGGTTGCAAGGTCTTCATCGTTGATGAAATTGCGAATCACGATGAGATAGTCTGTGGCGGGAGAAAAATTGACCCAGCGGCCTTCAGTGTTCACAATCTCCACAAGATTGAAGGTGTTGTAGTTTTCCCCTCCGTCATAACGATAAAACGAAAACTCAATGCCGTCCTCGTTGACGATGTCGGAATATTTTGCAAGATTGATATTCAATAACTTATTGATGTGCCAGGCGAGTTTGTAATCCTCAAGATGTGTGCAGATACCTATGATTTTTATGTCATCGAAAGGCTCAACGACAATTTTGTTTTTTTTCTTAACCATAACTTATTGTTTTTAAATAATTTGTATCTCCTCTTCCATGACATGCCATGTCTTCTCCGCCGCAAGTTGTTCGGCTCCTTTTATTGAATAATCAACGGCTTGACCATATTCTTTTTCATCGATAAACACTTGTATGACATATTGTTTGTCGAAGCCTTCGCCTTTTATACCTGCATGTCTGAATTCCACATTATGCTTTTCTTTTTGTGACCACTCGATGAGTTTGCTTTTGTAATTAACATCGTTTTTTTCGATGTCATCGATGTCGATATGCAATAAAATGACGTTGTTAACGATGATTTTATATGTGAAGTTATATCCTCTGTCAAGGAAAACAGCACCTGTGAAAGCTTCGAAAGCATTGCCACCTATAGAGCGAAATTGTGTATGTTTATCGTGCGATTTCGCATACATGACCATTTTGTCGAACCCAAGTTTCATAGAAAGCTTGTTCAACGAGGCGCGACTTACTATTTTTGAGCGCATCTCGGTAAGAAAACCCTCCTGTTTTGTAGGAAATTTCTTGAATAGATATTCTCCCACTATGGTACTTAAGACTGTATCTCCGAGATATTCAAGTCGTTCATTGCTGATAGTGATGCCGTTTAACTTCTTGCTACCCGCCGACTTGTGTGTAAAAGCAAGTTGGTAAAGAGTGATATTGCGCGGATAAAATCCGAACACATTATTTATATAGCGGGCCAAATCTTTTTCGGCTTTACTATGATAACGAAAAAGACTTAACATTGTTAAAATTTCTTGAAGATAATACTTGAGTTGTGGCCACCGAAACCGAAAGCGTTGCTTAAGGCGTAGTTAACGGTTCTTTTTTTCGGTTTCCAGAATGTGAAATCGATATTAGGGTCGATATTAGGGTCGTCGGTGAAGTGGTTGATTGTTGGAGGCACGATATCGTTTTTGCAGGCGAGGACTGTAGAGATAGCCTCCACCACGCCGGCGCCTCCGAGGAGGTGACCTGTCATCGATTTGCCTGAATTGATAGAAATATCGTAAACATGTTCGCCGAACACCGACTTGATACCGAGAATTTCAGGGATATCGCCGGCTGGTGTTGATGTTCCGTGAGTGTTGATATGGTCTATGACATCGGGAGTGATACCTGCTTCTTTCAGTGCGCGTGTCATGCTGAATGCCGCACCTTGTCCTTCTGGATGCGGTGCTGTGATATGATGTGCATCGGCTGACTCGCCGCAGCCCACTATCTCGCCGTATATCTTGGCTCCGCGTTTGATGGCGTGGTCAAGCTCTTCTAAAACGAGGCATCCTCCGCCTTCACCCATGACGAACCCGTCGCGGTCGGCATCGAAAGGACGCGAAGCAGTGGCAGGGTCGTCGTTACGTGTAGAAAGAGCTTTCATAGCCTCGAAACCTCCAAGGCTGATTGGGCAAATTGGAGCTTCAGAACC
This sequence comes from uncultured Bacteroidota bacterium, assembly GCA_900542475.1. Lineage (GTDB taxonomy): Bacteria > Bacteroidota > Bacteroidia > Bacteroidales > F082 > Limimorpha. The sequence goes on along the minus strand of UQNO01000021.1, from coordinate 12,488 downwards.
GCCGGCTATCATCACCTCGTTTCTGCCGTAATGGATATAACGGAATGCGTTGATAATGGCGTTTGCCGAAGAAGCACAAGCCGAGACAGTGCAATAGTTTGGACCTTGAAAACCATATTTTATGGAGATATTGCCCGAAGCAAGGTCGGGAAGGAGCTTTGGTATTGTGAAAGGATTCACACGAGGAGTCCCGTCGCCCCTCGCATAATCAACGTTTTCGAGGAAAAGGCTTTCTATACCCCCGATACCAGACGCAAAGATAACACCGACTTCAGTGAAATCAGTGTTATCTCTGTTAATACCTGAATCTTTAATCGCTTCGTCAGCCGAAATTATGGCGAACTGTTCGAATAAGTCTAATTTGCGTGCTTCTTTTCTATCGAAGTATTGCAATGAATCGAAATCCTTTACCTCGCAGGCGATGCGTGACTTGAATTTCGCTGCATCGAAACGCGTTATCATACCAGCCCCGCTAATGCCTTTACAAAGACTCTCCCAGTATTCCGAGATGTTTTTGCCTATTGGTGTAATGGCACCTAAGCCTGTAATGACTACACGCTTGAATTCCATGATTATGCCTTGTGTTCTTCGATATATTTGATAGCGTCGCCGACTGTCTGGATGTTTTCTGTCTGATCGTCAGGGATTGATACGCCAAATTCTTTTTCAAAATCGAGAATCAACTCAACTGTGTCGAGAGAATCGGCACCTAAATCCTGTGTAAAGTTTGCTGTTTCAACAACTTCTGATGGATCAACACCTAATTTGTCAACGATGATTGATACAACTTTTTCTTTAATTTCTGACATTTTCGATAATTTTTAATTAATAAATCTTTTTTCTGCTCTAAAGAAAAACTTTTGCAAAAGTACGGTATTTTTTTGAATTGACAACAAAAATTTGCTAATATTTTGGGATTAAAAATGTAATATGTTGATTTATAATTATTTGCAAAACAACAAATTTTGACTTTTTCAATTAGTTTTTGTTTTCCAAACATAGTTGTCTCCATTCTCTCTGGCAAGAAAGCAGCAAAGTGCCGACATATTCATGGTTTTCAACATATTGTTGATGTTAAGCGATAAAACGTTTCAAGATGGAAATTGTAACGTTTTTTCATTCTTCTTTTGGTAATTCTGAAGCTGTTTCGATAATTTTTTGCTTTAGTTCCATCAAGTCCCAGGCGTCTTTCACATCGAAGTCGCCTATTTTTGTGCGACGAAGTGAGATGAGGCAGGCGCCGTTGCCGAGAGTTCGTCCGAAGTCGTTGACTAACGAGCGGATATAAGTGCCTTTAGAGCATTTCACCATGAAATCCACTTTCGGGAAATTTGTTGTATTTATTTGAAAATCTTCGATATGCACTAATCGTTCCTTAAGTTCCAGTTCTTCATCGGAGCGGGCATAGTCGAAGGCTCTTTTTCCTTTAATCTTGATTGCCGAGAACTTCGGAGGACGCTGCATTATATCGCCGATAAACTTTTTACGCGCCTCGGCTAACGCCTCGGCGCTGATGTTATCCGTCGGAAAGAACTGATCTGGCTCGCTCTCCAAATCAAAGGTAGGCGTAGTCCGACCTATAAGCATAGTGCCAGTGTAAACTTTGTCCTGCGCCTGAAAGTTATCGATTTGCTTGGTCATACGTCCTGTGCACAAAATCAACAGACCCGTTGCAAGCGGATCCAAAGTGCCGGCATGTCCAACCTTCAGTTTACGAATCCGGTGGTATCTCTTGATGACAGCACGGACCAGATTGACAACGTCAAACGATGTCCAGTCAATGGGTTTATCTATCAAAAACACCTCTCCCTTCTCAAAATCAGTGGTATAGACCCGATTCATAGCGTCCATATCATCAGAATCCGTATGATTTTGCAATATCGTCATGCGAAACAAATTGCGAGAATACCGACAATAACACAATATATCGCAAAATAAATCAACTTGCCTTTTTTCACAATATTAATCATCCATTTGCAGGCGAGACATCCAGTGATGAACGCCGCCAGGAAACCGATTACAAGTGTCAAAGGCGATATCCCTGCCATCGCTGTATGCCAACCGAAATCTATAACGTCTTTCGCGTCAAGCAACGCCTCTCCTAAAATCGGAGGAATGACCATAAGAAAAGAGAATTGCGCAAGTTTATCTTTTTTGTTTCCAAGCAAAAGCCCGGTCGCGATGGTCGTACCCGAACGCGACAGTCCGGGCATGGTGGCGAAAGCCTGACCGATACCGATGATGAAAGCATGCAAACCGGAGATTTCCTCGCGTTGACGTGGTTTTGAAAAATGTGCAAATGTCAACAAAATGGCGGTAAGCAGCAACATTATCCCGACTATCAAAAGACCTGAACCGAAAATTTCTTCTATGGTTTCTTTGAAAAACAACGCCACGATAGCCACCGGAATCATCGAGATGAGGATGTTGATGGCGTATTTTGTGCCTCCGTTAAGGTTTTTATATGAGTTCCACCGCTGTTTAGTGAACAAATCCTTTAAAATCCACACAACTTCATGCCAAAGAACTACTAAAGTGGCACAAACCGTAGCTACGTGCAGCACCACGTTGAAAGTGAGGTTCTCCTCGCCATTCATACCAAAAATGTTCGATAAAATGGTAAGATGTCCACTGCTCGAAACAGGAAGGAACTCTGTTAAACCTTGAAGAATTCCTAATAATAAAGCTTGTAACCAATCCATTATTCTTTGTTCTTTTTCATTATCGCATAAAACTGTATTCCAAAACCAATCAAGATAAGTATCGGCGACAGTGTCAATCTTCTGAAATTGAAAATCCCTTCGTTGAAAACATCAGGATTATCGGAACCGCCGCCTATCATCAATAAAAAACCTACGAGAAGAAAAGCCAACCCGATAAGAACCCATTTGTAGTTATCACGTCCAAACGGCATGGTTTTCTTTTCTTTTTCAATTGTTTTAATGTCTTTTTTTGTACTCATATCCATCATTTTTTTATTTTTACTCATAGAAATCGTCAATATCAGCGCGGAGATATTTCTTGATTGCGAAAAATGTTGATAAAATGGTTAGTAATATACCTATAGCCATCACTGAAATGTAAATCACCGCCACATTGCCGGAATTTATCAATACTGCAAGTTCAGGAATTCGTCTCATTGTTGTCGATAAAAATATTGTAAGCAATGCCAAAGCTAATAACGAGCCTATAATTCCTTGAATTACAAAGTATTTAATAAATGGTTTTATGATAAAATTTTCCGTTGCGCCTACAAGTTGCATGCTTCTTACTATGAAACGTTTCGAGTAAACAGAGAGCCTCACAGTATGACTAATAAGTGTAACCGCCATTATGAGAAGCACTATTCCAACAAGAAGTATTAAAGTTGCTATCTTATTGACATTATTATCAATAGAATGTATCAGCGACTTTTGAAAATATATTTCTTTCACATTTTTGTTCTTCAAAACCCATTGTTCTATTTTTGCAATACTGTCGTTGTTGGCATATTCCGACTTAAATCTCACGTCTATTGAGGGCAGAAGCGGATTTTCAACATCGCCAAGCCATTTCAAAATATCTTCGCCCAAATCTTCAGTCAAACGACGAGTAGCCTCTTCCCGAGAGATGTATTCTGTCGATTTAACATATTCTTTTTTATTCAAAATATGTTGAAAATCAATAATATCTTTCTCTTTAACGCCCTTCTTCATCACAATTTCAAAACCGATATTTTCTTTGATATAATCGGAAATCTTATTCGCAAAAAGCATCAACGAAGAAAATAGGCTCAATACAAAAAGTACGAGCATGACACTCATCAAAGAGATAAGGTATGAACCGAAAAGACGGCGTTTCGTCGATGATTTTTTGCTTTCCATATTATATTAACCCGCAAAAATAGAAAAAAATATGTTAATTTTGCAAAAAAATTATCAACATGAAAAAGACCTTATCAATAATCTTGTCAACTATCCTTGTTTTTACAGGGTTTAAAGTAAAAGCTCAAGTGGAATACGACCAATATTTTACAGATAATCAGTTAAGAATCGATTATTATCTTTTCGGAAATGCCGATACAACAATATATGTTCTCGATAAACTCGTGAAAGAGCCTGTATGGGGTGGCCCGCGAACACAACTTATCGATAATATGAATTATGGAAAATATCGTTTTGAGGTTACATTGCCAAATTCAGACATGGTACTGTATTCTCACAGCTACTGCCTGCTTTTCGGCGAGTGGCAGACTTCCGACGAAGCAAAAAAAATAAACAAGGGATTTCATGAATCGGTGGTTATTCCTTTTCCAAAAGAATCTGTTGAAGTGACTTTCTATTCCAAAAACAATAATCTCGAACTTATTGAGCAAATGAAAATCACGATAAATCCTAACGATTATTTTATTAAACCAACTCCAAAACTACCTTATGATATTTATGATGTTTATGGTGACTATCCTGTCGATAAAGCTGTTGATATAGTCCTTCTTCCAGATGGTTACACCGAACAGGAGATGGATAAGTTTGTGCAAGACTGCCAATTTTTCGTAAAAAGTCTGTTCAGTTACGAACCCTATAATCGTTATCAAGACCGTTTTAATGTTCGCGCCGTAATGATACCGTCACAAGACAGCGACATCACAATGCCCGGCGACAGACTTTACAGAAACACGGCACTCGGTTGCAGTTTTTGGACATTCGACAGCGAGCGTTATTGCATGACGTATGACAACGAAACCATAAAGACTCTTGCCGGACAGGTGCCTTACGACCAGATTTACATTCTCGCAAACACCAAAAAATACGGTGGGGGAGGTATTTTTAACTCATATTGCGTAAGCACTACAGGCAATTCATACTCTTCAGACGTCATTATTCATGAGTTCGGTCACGGTTTCGCAGGTTTGGCCGATGAATACGCCTACGATGGAACCGAAAATTACAATATCGAAGTTGAGCCTTGGGAGCCGAATATCACCACTTTGGTAAATTTTGAAGCAAAATGGAAAGATATGATTGGCAAGAAAACGCCAGTCCCTACTCCTGTTGAAAAGAAATATGAAAAGACAGTCGGTGTTTACGAAGGCGCTGGTTATCAGTTAAATGGCATCTACCGTCCGATGATAGACTGCTTAATGAATACGTTCAATGGCGACAAGTTCTGCCCGGTTTGCGAACGCGCCATTGAACGTATGATAAAGTATTACACGGAATAATTATTTTTTCACGATTTTCTTGGTGACAACATTTCCGTTGTTTGTTATAAATCGCATCATGTAAATCCCTGGATTTAAATCAGTTACAGAGATTTTGTCCACATTTGTCCATACGGGTTTTACGCATTTTCCGACAAGGTCGTAAATAGCGCATGAAATCACGTCACCCACAACATATACATTATCGATAACAGGGTTTGGATATACCACAACCATATCGGTGTTTTCGGTAATCTCCGATACATTCATATATTCTTCATCGAAAATCGGATAACCGTCATTGATATTTTCGGTATCCATTGTCCAGATGGTTATATCATTGTTGAGCAGATTCACAAAGTCTTGCGAGCGCATGAATTCCGCTGATTTCGGTTCGCCATATTCGTTCGATTCAGCTATGCAGCCTTCTAAATAATAGCAATTATCTATGTTGTTTGCGCCCGACGATTTCCTTCCGACAATGGCACCTTTATACTTTGCTCCTTCGTCATAAACAATATTTCCGACATTATAGCAATTCTTTATTTTATTAGATGCTCCGGCAATTCCTCCAATAGTATTAACGCCTTCGATATTACCGACATTATAACAGTTTTCAACAGTTCCATTCATACTGATAATTCCTCCAACATAAGTTCTTCCCTTGATATTTCCAAGATTTGCACTAAATCTGACTTTAGGATTGCCAAAAGCTGCTATACCTGCTGTATTCGTGCTTTGGCTTGTTTCGATATTGACATTGGAGGTGCAATACTCAAAAATACCATCTTTACCTGAGAAACCGCCCACTTTTATGTTTCTAACACAAACAATCGAACCTTCCAGATAAAGATTTTTTACTACCGCATTAGTACCGAGTGCAGCGAAAAATCCAACAAAATCTGACACCCACCACTTAGAATTATTATCATTAACGGCATTATTGCTGTCGATGTAAAGACCAGTAATTTCATGAAAACCGCCGTCGAATACACCATTAAAATATTTATCTTTCGAGTTCGATGAACCAGCGCCTATAGGAATCCATTGATTATTAGCGTTTCCGCCGAGGTCGATATCAGTTGTGAGCAAGAAATACTTGCCTGATGCCCAATGTGAATAATCCCAATTTATAGTATAGACCAACCATGCCAGTTGCTGAGCATTTTCTATAAGATAAGGGTCGCTTTCAGTACCCGAGCCGCTACTGATGGCCTCACGCTTGCCATTCCAAACGCTTTGTGCTGTCGCACTCATCCCCAGGATGAGAAATAACATTATATATAATACCTTTTTCATAGCCTTAAGTTTTTATTTGTTATTTGTTATTCAAATTATTCAAGAAATAATCTTTAATATATGTTGCCCAATTGTCCATTTCTGTTCTATCGAAACCGTTTGTAAACCAACATGTTACATAAGCTCTATCTAACACTTGGACAGTGCCGCTTTCGAATGTGAATGGTCCTGATGAAGCCAGTCCGCGACGGTCTTCAGGAGTATTTGGAGCACCATTGTTGCCTGTCTCTTCGCTCCAATACAAACCGTTTTGATTAAATCCGCCATTAGGCATAACTCCACCTGTTCCCCAGTTATATGGATCTGAATCGTATGGAAACATGAATTTACATTCAGGACCCACAGTGCCAGGCGCACCAAGCACACCCGTACCGCCGTATTGGAGATGAGCGCCATTTTTCCAGATACCTCTCAAGAGGAGATAGTATTCAGCAGCGACATAAGGGTCGCCGTTAACAGAGCTGCCTGTGTTGTTGTGATATAAAAATCCAGTCATGCCAAGTCGTTCATTATCAACAATGCCGTCTCCAAAACCAATTCCGTTGATACTTTCGTCAACAATTTGATTGCCGTTTGAATCATATTTCGGGTTATCCAAACCATCAGGATCCATTGTAGGACCACCAAGAATCATTATGATTTGCGCTGGAGGATTAGCACCGTATGATCCAGGTTCGCCATCACCATCAACTTCCTCGGCATTGTAGCCATAATAGTAGCCATTCTGGACGTTGCAGCCAATATAATCGTCGCGGGAAAAACCAATGTCAACATCAGTCCATGAACCGATGTATGTGTCGTGATAGTCGTTTGCCGAGCGGTTATATATCCACTGGCGCATGAAGAGAGTGTTGTTAAGAATCTCATCATCTGGTGCGTTGAAGCCGTAAAGCATACAGTGAATCTCGATTCCGAGAGGTGCGCCACCTGTCTCACCATGAACAACATAACCATTATTATAAAAATCGTAGTTGTCGTTATATATGCAGAAAAGCGTCATATCACCAAGGATATCAGGGTAATCACCGTTGTGAGGATTATAGATACCGTCGCCATCAACATCCACAAAAGGAGCGTGGTCTGCCGGCCAGGTAAGGATATCTTCTGGGATTTCACCACCTGGATTAGCAATAAGTGCTTCTATTTCAGCACGACTTACCTTCCACACATGGTGATAATTCATCACGTTGAAGATATCTGTCGAGGCATCGGTAACACGCAAGGGTCCCGACCAGAAGTCTTCGCCAACCTGGTTAAAACGCACTGCTGCCACATGGAGGCTGTCGTCGGCATCGAGACCGCCAATCCACAAGGTGTTTTGGTAGATTGTAGAGGCATCGCCTGTCGCTGGAACAAAATAACTATGGTCGGCGTATTGCCAGTTTCCTCTTTGTCTGAAGAAGTTACCCGTTCCATACAATGTGGTCTTCACATTGTTGATGTCGATTTCGGCCTCAGGATGCCACTGGGCCGTCATTGTCATCGGCGACAACATTCCCAATGTCATCGCCACAGAAAGCGCAACGGCTTTCAATTTAATTGATTTTTTCATCTGTATAGTATTTAGGTGATAAATTAGTGTCGAGGGTGGTAAGGCATTTAAGGGCGGTAAGGTGGTGGTTGGTTTTTGGCTTAACTTATTGATAATCAGCGAGTTACCCCCCCACGTCGCCTATTTGGCATACTCACACCGGTCCCGCAAAACGCCGTTTCCGGCGTTTTCACCGATAGATGATTATATGTATGGTGAGTTGTACCCATCATTTTACGCTGCAAAAATAATAATAAAATCAATACAATATTATTTTTTATTTTTGCGACAGATTAAAAATATAGGTCATAATGTCGTTTTTCACCATATTCAGCATAGCAATCGCTTTGTCTATGGATTCTTTTTCAGTATCTATATGCAAAGGTCTGACATCTAAAAAATTCTCGCTATTCACTGCTATTTCATGTGGATTATGGTTTGGCGGCTTTCAAGCTTTAATGCCTGTAATAGGCTATTTTTTAGGTGTTAAGTTCGAAAGTTTGATAATAAACATAGACCACTGGATAGCATTCGGACTATTGTTTTTAACAGGTGCAAACATGATTCGTGAAACTTTTAGCGAAGAAAACGACAAAAAATCTATAAAAAACAACGCTAAAACGATGTTTTTATTAGCTGTTGCAACAAGTATAGACGCATTAGCGGTAGGAATCACCTTTGCTTTTCTTAAAGTTGACATCTGGAAATCTGTATTAATAATAGGAGTTATAACTTTTACTTTAAGTTTTTCAGGCGTGGCAATCGGAAATTTTTTCGGCTCAAAATATTCTAAAACAGCAAGCGTCATTGGAGGCTCCATATTGATTCTAATCGGCGGTAAAATTTTGTTTGAGCATTTAGGATTGTTATGATTAATATTTGTTAAATATTAATAAAAAAATTAATAAAAATCAAGATAATTAATGCTTTGTTGATAACTTTATAAGTACTTTAAAATCATAATTATAAGTTGTTTAAAAGTGTTGATTTTACTGTTAAATAAGATGAAATAACTTTTAAAAACTCCACAAAATTAGAGTTTATCAACAGACAAAATTTTTTATGATTTTTTATTAAAATTTTATTAACAAATCTGCCATTGTTTTTGTTGATAAAATTTTAAAGCTGATTATCAAATGTATATAAAATTTGACAAAAAAACGACGTTTTTATAACTTATTCAAAATTAACAAAAAATAGGTTATCCGTAAAAATATTTTTTTTATTTTTGTAAAAAATTTTCAACATTTGTGATATGAGTCAAATTATTCCTATAGCATCTGATCACGGTGGATTTTCAATGAAGCAGTATCTTATTGATAAGCTTAAAGATAGCGGTTATGAAGTGAAAGATTATGGTTGTTATTCGTCGGATAGTGTCGATTATCCCGACATGATACATCCTTTAGCCCAGGATATTCAGGACGGAAAATATCCGCTTGGAATTATTTTATGCGGAAGCGGGAATGGCGCACAGATGACAGCAAACCATCATCCGCATGTTCGCGCCGCTCTTTGCTGGAATGTTGAATTAGGCAAATTGGCCCGTCAACATAACGATGCTAATGTTTTGGCACTGCCCGGTCGTTTTATAAGCAACGAGACTGCCTGGGATATTGTCAAAGCATATCTGACAACTGACTTTGAAGGAGGCCGTCACTTAAAAAGAGTAAAAAAGATTGATTTATAAAACAACTTTCGTTTCGACTTGAGATTGACGAGCGAAATGGATAATAAAAAAAAATGACTGAAAAAGGCGCTATATTTAACCATAACGTAAAACAAGTGGCTTTCAATGACGAGCATCGGAAAAATATGATGTCTCGATATGACTTTTTTATGTGCGTGGCTGAAGATTGTGCCAATCATTACGCAAACATAGAACTTGAAAAAAATCGTGCTTTTGCTATAAGAAACAAAGCTTTCAAGTATTACGATAAACTTTTGGTTGATTTTGAGACTAATGTCATTGATAATGGTGGCATTGTGAAATGGGCTCGAGATGCCGAAGATGCTAAATATGTTATTTACAATATTTTAAGTACTGAAAAAGTTAATAATGTTGTAAAATCAAAAAGTATTTTAAGTGAAGAAATAGGTTTGCTGCCGTTTTTAGAGATGAAAAAAGTGGACATCACAGAGACTGACACAGGTGATTTTATATGTTATCAGTACAACGAGCGTCCATCAGACCCCAATCATTCGGCGGCGCATAGGAAAAAAGAAGAAATAGCGGAAATTTATTCTGAAAAATTTGGTGTTAGCGATGAAATTAGTCCGAAACAGTTAATGACAGTTACACGTAAAGTATTGAACAATAAATATTTAACTGCTGGTGCTTCTATAATTGGAGCTGATTTCTTTGTTGCCGACACTGGAGATATTATTATTTCAGAAAACGAAGGAAATGTATTGAAATCAATAGCAAATACTAATATCAACATTGTTGTTGTCGGTATTGACAAACTTATTCCTTCCATAGATGACATCAGTGTTTTGTTACCGCTTTCATCATTGTACGAGGTTACAAAAATAAAGGCAAAGTCGTATTACACCATTTTGAGCAAGCCTGAAAAAAGCAAGTTGAAAAACCAGAAACTGTATGTTGTGTTGGTTGACAATAATCGTTCGACTATGCTTGCGAAGGAGCAGCAGCGTCAAATCATGACGTGTATTGAGTGCGGTGCCTGCAACAGTGTTTGTCCTGTTTTCAACACAATAGGCGGGCATGTGTATGAAAATTCTTTTCCAGGGCCTGTGGGCGTGGTACAAGCAATTGCAACCGGTTATGAAAACGCTGCGCATCTTGCAACTCTATGTTGTTCCTGCCATCAATGTGAGCAATATTGCCCGATGAACATTAAAATAGGCGATTTGATTTTACGAAACAGAATGGAAATTGCGAAAGAAAACGGCTCTTTACTTGGAGAAAAACGTGTTTTCAACTTTATTATGAAACGTATTGGAAACCGTAAGGAAATGTATAAGACAAAAGAATTTTTAAATCGTCTTGAGTTTAGGCAGATGCTGAAGAAAACCTGGGGCGTTCATCATGAAATCCCAGTGTTTGCAGAGAAAAATTTCTCGGAAATGTGGCGGGAAATTAATACTTTGGAATAATAATTTTTTGTTATAAAAAGTAAAACCTCAAATCCGCAACTAATCCCTTCAACGTCCTTCTTGCGTGTATACATCCTCAATACATGAGCTGCCACAGAAGTAGATACTCATGAGAGAACGGATGATTTCGCTGTACCGATAACCGAACAATCTACACCTTAGACCGAGGGTCGAGTCGATTACAGATGACAATATGGAGTCAAATTGCTCCATGACCCGAAAATATTCCTCCAAAAGGAGTGAGTTTTTCAGATTTTATTTGTATCTTTGCCATGTCTATCGTTGGATTCTCTTGTTTATTTTTGTAACACTAAGATAAGTGAATTCTTCGACATGACAAAATCCCGGGCAACTTTTTATTGTTCAGGTATTTAAAAAGTTTAATTTATAATAGCGTTGCGGAATTAAGGATGATAAAAGCTATGACAGAAAAAGAATTACAACAATATCTGCTCGCCAACTATCCTAAAGAAAACGAGGCGTGCGAGTGGAAGGAATTCAAAAACCTGAAGAACGATTTCAACGGGAAAGAAAAAGATGATGTCGTCTCGTATGTGTCTGCCCTTGCCAATATGGAGGGCGGTACGCTCATTGTAGGCGTAGTGGATCAGACACTTGATATAGTGGGTACCGATACGCATAATTATGATGTGGAAAAGGCTCGATTACGTCTTATTTCGCAATGCGCCAACCTTCCGTCGGAAGGATTGCAGGTAGAAGAGTTTGTCACAGACGATACACAGAAGACCGTCTGAGTGATACATGTGCCTAAGCATTTAATGCGCCGCCCTGTATATGCACATAGCAAAGCCTGGCAACGGATAGACGATTCGCTGATAGAAATGACGGACTCTCGCCGTGACACCATACTCGAAGAAAGGGAAGATTATTACGACTGGACGGCCCAAGTAGTGGAGGATGCTACATTAGCCGACCTCGACCCGGATGCCATCAAGAAAGCCCGCGAAGGGTACAAGCAGCGATACCCTAAGTTGGCCGCAGCTTGTGATTAATGGACGGATGAAGTATTCCTGGATAAAGCTTGTCTTACTCATGGAGGACATGTGACACGCACCACTTTGCTCTTGGTAGGCAAAGAAGAACAAGCTTACAAACTGGGACATATAGGACAAATCGTCTGGAAATGTTTTCAGGACGGACAGGTTTTTGGCGACATCTATACCATCCCTTTCATACGTTCTACTACCGAATTATTGGGGCGTATCCGGAACTATCGTTTCAAAATATATCCTCAAAATTCACTAATTCCTGCCGAAGTATGGAAATATGATGCAGAAAGTATTCTTGAAGCTATGCATAATTGTATCGCTCATCAAAAATACGATGCAGAAGCTCGCA
>UQNO01000020.1 GCA_900542475.1 uncultured Bacteroidota bacterium | reverse complement strand
CATATTCAAGATTTGGCACAGAGACCGAATAAACGAGTGTGTCTGGATTTATCATATAACCTGTCAAACACATTGCAAGCACCATGTTGTTGTCTCTCAAGTGGAAATACTGTTCATGTTTTATAGACACGAACGTCAACTCTTCGCTTTCAGTAAGGAAGTATTTACCGACGAAAGCAATATTGTCGGCATTTTCGGACAGTGAATACAGATAAATGCTGTTGTCCAATTCATCGGCAAACGAAAGATAACCGTTGCTTACCTTGGGGGAAACTATATTTGACACGATGGTGGCGCTATCGTGTGGCAGCGTCACGTTGCGTATTATTTTGGCTTTCTTGTAGTTATTGTCGTCACAGTTTGAGACTGCGTGCTTGAACGTGATTATTCCTTCCCACAACTCGCCGTAATATGGCATCGGCTCTGTATGTCGAACCAATGCGTCGGCAAATTCGTTGTTTATAGCGAGATAATCGCCTCCGGTGAGCAAACGTCCTGACTTCCTGTCTATTTTCATTATGAAGGGTATGCGGGGATCGTCGGTTCTGAATGCCAAAAACGACTTGAATGACAAGTTGGTGTCATATATGACATCGTCGCAATAGAATTTCTTGGACACATATTTTTGCGCCGCCTGTTTATTGGGAAAAGAAGCTATAAAAACCATAGGATTGTCGGGATTACGCATATAAAGAAGCTCTTGAACCACATTGATTTCGGCTTCGCAGCGAGGGCAGAACATCAATGGACAGAGGATAACATAAAGAGTGTCGTTGTTATTTGAAACTTCTGAAAAATAATCCTGCAAAAGTTTTTCTGTTCCTTTAATCTGCGCGACTCTGTGATATGAATTGGCGTTTGCCATCTCGTTGAGATCAATTTGAGCCTCCACAATGTTGAACAGCAAACAGAAGAATAACAAAACTATTGATTTCTTTTTCATGATAGATTATATTTTATGTCGAAGCACGATTTGCTAAAAAAAAGGATTGTTCACAAATTTCGATGTGAACAATCCTTTCGTATTACATATTTATACTTCCGTCTTCGAAATTGACTTTGTCAATATCTACGACGATGGTTTTTTCACCATCGGTGACGATGGCCGTTCCAGACCTGTCAGCAGGAAAGTCAACAAAAAAAACTCATCATCGCTTAAAGACTTTTCAATTTCAAACTATTTAAGTACCGAAATTTTGCGGGTCATCTCTTTGCCATTGGCAATGATGCGAACCATATAAACACCGGCATCGAAGTTGTTTGTGTTGATTGTTGTCTCTTCCGCATCAACTTTTTGTTCAAACACTTTTTGTCCGAGTGAATTGTAAACGACCACGTTGTCCAGGCCTTCGGCTTTCACTGTAAGGACGTCTTTCGCCGGGTTTGGATACAGTTCAATTTCTTGTGCCATATCCTCGGCAACATCTTCAGGACCGAAGTAAAACTTCACAAAATACTCATTGCCATACTTGCTTTTTGCCGGTGCCGAATAGCAATCGATGGCTTTATAATAAGCGATTACTCTGTAGTAATACCAGTTTCCTATTTCAAGAGACTTGGTTTCTTTGTATTCTGTTTTGTTTGAACCGACAATCTTCGCGCGTTCATACACACCGTCTTCATTAACTTTTCTGTAGATGAAGAATGCTTCCAGACCTTCTGTGTTATCAGGAAGTTCCCAAGTGATGACAGGTTTGCCGTTTGCTTGGGTATAGTACCATTCATTTTTAGCGGGGTCGCAGCCTTCTCCTGCCGTACCACAGACCTCGTTTGAAAGTTCCGACTCGCCGCCGTCGCCGAGGAGGCAAACCTGATAGCAGTGACCGCCGAGAGCCGGGGCTTCATCGATAAATTCATTTGTTTGTGTTAAATCGCAAAGCAAACCGTCGCGATAAACGTTGAAGCCATAGTTTGACCCGACAGAGCCTTCCCATGTAAGAACGATGTTATTGCCATCGTCTGTGGCTTGTAAATTTGTCGGAACCGCTGTTGGAGCGGTGTTGCCGCAACTGTTGTTGCCTTCATATAAAACACCTTCAGGAATATCCGATGAGTTGCCCTCATACTGATAAACGACTGCGCCTGTTGAATCTTTAATCTTGAATGTAAGTGTAATATTGTCCGAGCCGGCTTTCCATGCGAAAGACACCTTGCCGAGAGTCATCTGCATTGAATAAGTTGTAGGGTTGCTACTTGTCATAGTGAATCTGTCAATCTCACGACCTGCGCCATCGTATGACACGATGTAACCGCTCTTCCAGCCTTGCATATTCGCCGATGTGGCGACAATCTTCCATTCACATGTAGGTCCGAATGATTCAGAAGTCAAACCGGAAACTCCATTGACACCATCTTTCACGGCGAACACTCTGTATTCAAATGTACTGTAGCAAGGCACGTTACTGTCAACGAACGACATGCTTGCGCCCGGGGTAGGGTTATCAAATGTATGGATGACTTTGCCGTCTCTTTTCACAACTATTTGCTCGTATGAAGAGACATTTTGGTTGTTTATTGTCTTGGTCGGGTTGGTCCAAGTGATTGTGGCTTCTTGAGCCAGGTCGTTTGTCTTGGTTGCCGTCACGTTTGATGGAGCCTGAACTGTGTTGTTATAAACGTGCGATGGAACATAGTTGAATATAGCCGCGGCGTTTGAGGCATATTCGATGGCATCTACTGCGAACCAGCCATCGTTTGAGCCGCCCCAGCCCCAGTTATAGTGCATCAAGTCGTTCTCATCATATCCGTCGCAAACGAAAGCGTGACCACCCTCATTGCTTTGTCCTGAATAGTACACCGGGCGACCGAGGTCGAATTCCGTTTTAAGCAATGATATCCAGTTGGCGAGAGAATATGAGCTTCTGTGCTTTTTCTGGCAATAGTTATAATCGAAATAACTTGCCATCGCAGGAGGAACGCTTTCTGAATGTGCGCCGCTGCCGTCCCAGTCAAATGTCATATTGACGGAAACACCGCAGTGATACATCAACGTAGCCACCGCTTCAATCTGTGCCTGTGAAGCATTGTTCAATGACACCGGCATAAGGTCCCACTGATATGTTGTCGCACCGAAGTCAGCCGATTGAGTGCCATAGTTATAGTATGTCGGACCATAGCCAACGCAATTATACGAGTGACTGCCGGTTCCTGTGATAGGATAATTCCAGTATTTCATCACCTGGCTCATTGCTGTTGCCACGCAACCCGCATAGCAGCGGCCGGCAGAACCTTCGTGTCCGCCCTGTGTCGGAGGTGAATACAGATTGTAAGGGCTGTCCTGGTTCCACTTGGTCTTGACAAGTGGTCCGACTGTTTCCACTCTGCTGTTGTTTAACTTACCGCAGTTGCCGAGCGCTATCCATTCCGACTTGATATCAGGTGTTGCGCTTATGTTTTTCTCTATGGCATAGCCGATACTGTTTTGGTAGGTCTCAAGCATGTACATAGCACCATTGTACAAGTTGCTTGCATCGAATGCACTCTCTTCCGAATAACCGAGTATAGGACGAACATTGTCGGAAGCAGCAACAATCACGAAGCCTTCGTTACCGATGTTGAAAACATAGGCGCAAGGCTGACCGTTGTCCGATGTCACTGTGTAATACAACTGCAAATCAGCATTTCTTGTCTGTTTAAAATTAGCCTGGACAAACATCTGTCCTAACGACTTCGCCGCATTCACATCGACCGGGTTCGCATATAAGGCGCCCATTCCGATGATTACAGCAATTACTAATGTTAATAGTTTTTTCATTTTGATTAAAATTGGATTAATAATTTGATTTTGTTATTTTATTCAACTACTGAAATTTTCTGTGTTATCGAGCCCGTCGCGGTCGTGATTTTCACCATATAGACACCACTTCCAAACTCTTTCATATTAATAACGCTCTCGTCACCATTAATATTTTCTTCATATACTTTTTGACCGACGAGATTATATACAGCCACCTTGTTTAAATTGTCGGCTTCTATCTTCAGATTACCCGTTGTCGGGTTAGGATACACCCTCGCATTGATTGAGTTTTCGGCCACCGATGCCACTGTCACCGTCACATAATCAACGTTGTCAGGTGTTTGTGCCGGATCGGACTCGCATGCCGAGTTGTAGGCCGTCACCTTATAATAATATGTACCATTCTCAATGTCGTCGAAATACTCATGGACGCTACCGTCAACATTATCAACTTCGGCATATTCGACACCGTCATTGCTTCTGTAAATCTTGAATTTTGAAGGAGAATAATCGCAGTTCCAGGAGAGAAGCGTTCCGCTCACGCCATTCTGATAGACAAACTCACCGGCAAATCCCGTAGGCGCGGTGCATTCAGGGCAATCATTATTGCCGGAGAAAACAGTACCGTTGAGCTGTGCCGACGAACCCGAGAATGTGTAAACTGTCTGATTTGCCGGATTTTTCAAAGTAATAGTGATTGATGACACTGTCGTCATCGGAGCCACCCAGTTGAGCGAGAAATCACCTTCCGGCAAACGTATTTTTTCACTTAAAGGCGATGATGATGTCATGGTAATTTCCTTAAATATCACACCATTGGCGCAAACTATCTGCAATATGCCGTCATTCCAGCCTTGGAAGTTTGTCGTCTGGCAGATGAGTCGCCATGTGCAACTTGGCCCTACGACCACCACCTGTGAAAACGACACACCTTCATGGTCATTGTTGACACCTACAATTGAATATTCGTATGCCCCGTAATCGGCTACCTCATCTTCAAAAGCGACCAAATCGCCAGGTTGGGGGTTGTTGAAAGTCTGGATTGTAGTGCCATTGCGTTTCAGAACAATCCGTTGGACAGACGCGAGAGCGTCGCCAGAAAGAGATGTTGCAGGAACCACCCAGCTAAGTGTCACGGTTTTAGTAATCGCATTTTCCACTTCGGCGTTCAATGTCTCAATAGCCGGAACCACAGCGCTATAGACATAATCAGGCATGATATCGAACACCGCTCTCTGATAATCATTAAAAGAGCCGTTCGCTGTATTCAAAGCATCAAGTTGAAAATAATTGTTTCCCATTCCGCTCCATCCCCAGTTAAAATGGAACATACGACTGTCGTTATATCCGTCGCAATTGAACGCATGTCCACCATTGTTGCCATAGCCGGCATAAACCATCGGGAGACCTCGGTCCAACTGTGCAACAAGCATGTCTTCCCATTTCGTCTTGGTGTAGGAGTCGCGAGACTTCACGCTGGCGTTGAGACCATATCTGAAATAGTTGATAAGTGCCGGGGCGACATCTTCTGTATGTGCGCCGCTGCCGTTTGGAGAGAAGTCCATATCCACAGACACTCCGCAGTGATACATCAAGAGAGCGACAGCCTTTGCGGCGTCATTGGCTTGAGAGCCGAGGGAGTTCGGCATGATTGCCCAGTTATATGTGGCTTCGCCAAAGTTAGCCGACAAAGCAGCGCCATTGCCCGGATATGAACTGGTGTTGTATGAATGCTCTCCGACACCCGTCTCCGGCCAGTTCCAGAACTTCATCACCTGACTCATTGATGTAGCCACACAGCCAGCGTAGCAGTGATTGCCAAGCCAAGAGTTATTGCACGCCGGAGCATAATAGTTGTATGGATAATCCTGATTCCATGTCGTTGCCAAAAGAGGACTGACAGCCTTGTTCATTCTTGTTCTCGTCGTGACGCCCTCTTTACGTAGAAGCTCCCATTGAGAGGCTATCTCTTCTTCCGCAACCAATTCATTATCAACTGCATATTGAATCTGTCTTCCAAAGTGGCCAAGAAAATATCGCATACCGTCAGGGATATTGTCAGCGTCAAAGCAACTTTCATTTGAATACCCCAAAACAGGATATGCGCGGTCATCAGCAGCTAACACGACAAAACCGCCATCATAGTTGAATATGTAAAGGCATGGAACCTCATTTTCGTCATTTAAAGTGTAAACATGCTCGACAGCATTGATATTCTTCGCCGAGAGCACGTTGTTTTTCAAGTATTTCAATCCAAGAGCCTTCGCCGTGTCAACATCGACCGGGGCAGCAAACATCTGTGCGGCCCAAAGCAGCGTCACAGATACAAAAAACGCCAATTTCTTCATTTTTTTTCTATTTCTTAATTGTTATTTTATTCGTTTTACTATTCTTATATCGTTTATTATCAGTTATTTAAAACGGTTAATTCTATAATCGCCATATTAATGGCATCACAGATTTTTGAGCTCGTGAAAATACAAAAATTTTTCATACAATGATTATTTTTTTTTGTATTTTTGCATTTCAAAAAATGAAAACACCATAAAATGGAGCATAAATATTATGATTTTTACATGCGTTTTCCGAGCGAGGACGACGCGTTGAGGGCGAGAGATTTTTACTATAAGAAACATCGTCCACGCATAGGCGGCGAGTTCAAAATCAACGACAACGGTGTCTGCTCGCTATCGTTGCAGGACGAGTGCGAGCTCATAACAGACCTGTACCCTTTTGGTTTGACGCGCTATATCGTGGCCGACAATTTCCACGGTGTACGCCGCGAGCACGGAAAGGACATCTTCGATTTCTTCACCGACAGCGACAACTATTTCCGATGGGAACTGAACGAACAAGTCTTCGAGAAGCTGAACGATTTCTTGAAAAACGAGATTCATAACGACGGTTTTACGCCAGAGGCGGGCAAGCACGCCCCATTCATACAGCGCACCCTCGACAGCATGGGGATTGACGACCTTTTCAACATGCTCAACGTGGACGCTCCTGGATTCGATATTTAAGTTTGAAATTTTATCATCAGACCAACCTCAAAGCATTTTACCAATCGGAGCTCTGTCGGCGATTATCCCAGTCATGGGCGGCAACCACGCAACTCCATGATATTCATGCCGTTTTAAACAAAACCAGAATAAAATAAAACGGTGGTTGGAATATCCGCGCCCGACATTTTCGTCAATCTCTTTTAGCGGGCATCTCTCTCCATTTCAGCCGACATGACGTTTTTTTGATTTTTTTTGTTAAATTTTTAGTTTTCATATTAAAATTATTTGTATTTTTGCCGTGTTTTTAATCAAAAATCATGACGAAAAATTAGTCATCGTTTTAACACGTGTCAAGAAAGATTTTTTTTTAATTTTTGCTATGTTATTCAGTACCAATATAAAATTCTTACGCAAAAGACGTTCCAAGACGCAAGACGATGTCGCCACGGCGATAAACATGAAGCGTTCGACGCTGAGCGGATATGAGAACGAAGTGTCGGAGCCCAACATTGACGCGCTTGTCTCGTTGTCGAAATATTTCAATGTCGCCATTGACACGCTCATAAAGGTGGATTTGACGAAGCTCGGCGAGTTTCAGCTCTGTCAGTTGGAGCGAGGATACGACGTACATTTGAAGGGCAGCGGAATCAGGGTGCTCGCGACCACCGTTGACAGCGGCAACAACGAAAACATCGAACTCGTCTCGGAGCGTGCGAAGGCCGGATATACGACAGGCTACGCAGACCCCGACTATATCCGCGTGCTCCCGACATTCCATCTCCCTTTTCTGTCGAAAGAGAGAAAATACCGCACCTTCCAAATCAGCGGCGACTCCATGCTGCCCATTCCCGACAAGTCATACGTCACTGGCGAATATGTCCTGAACTGGCACGACATACACGACAAACAAGCGTATATAATACTCACTCTCGACGACGGCATCGTTTTCAAAATCGTTGAAAACCACATCGCCGACGGATATTTGCGACTTCATTCACTTAATCCGGCGTACAACCCTTTCGATATTCCGCTCAACGAGATAAAAGAAGTATGGAAATTCACGCATTACATCAGCTCGGAGATGCCGGAAAACATGCCCCGGGAACAACAGCTAATCGACACCATCAACGATTTGAAAAAACAGGTTCAAACCATACAACTGAAACTTAATTTGTAAAAAAAACTCGTTTTTTTCGAGCATTCTTAAATATTTTTAGTAATTTTGCACGATTAATCTTAAGTTTTTGAATCTTGAATTAAAAATATGAAAAAATTATTCTTATCATTGACGCTCATCGCATCGCTCGCTTTTGCTTTCACAAGCTGCGACAAAACAGATGGCGAGTCACACCCGCACTCACAGACATTCACTTTGGGCGAGGCTTCTTACGACATCGACAATGTCACCAAAATCCAAAACATTCAGCATGACGGGGCTCATGATTACAACGCCATCGTGATTTCACAAGGCAAGATGGTCGGCAGCAGCGGCGATGAAAACAACGGCGTGGTACTCCTCTTCCAAGGCGACATCGCAGCCGGCACATACAACTTGTCATACGACCCGCTGCATCCGACAGATAATTTCCCGAAATATTTCTTCACAAAACTTGAAGTCAAAGATATTGTGAACTTTAGCATCGACGACATCATGGAACACGACGAAGTGTATGTCGCAAGCACCGGTTCCTTCACCCTCGAAATAAACGACAATGTCTTTACCATCACGACAGAAGGCATTGAAGTCAACCTGATTAAAAATCCGATTATTATCGAGACATCGTCAGTTGACTATGAAGGCGAGGTGTCAAGCTACATGTTCGCTACAGTCGTAGAGGGCAACTTCAACGACGCCCAAATTGTGACGGCAGGAACAACAAAACACAAAATCATAGTAGAGACAAATATCGCTGCTTTCATCACTGAAAACGGCGATATGATTGGCCTCACATCAAAATCAACGTCATTTGCAAACGGTCTTCCCACAGGCACATTCACAAACAGCACCTATCCCATCATTCTGCTTGAAGCGATGAACATCAACGCGATGAAGTTCGCATCGGCAGGCAAAATTACCATTTCAAAAGAAGGCGAGAATTACACCGTTGACATCACAGAATTGGTATTCAACGGCATGACAGGCACATCGCAGTTGCACTATGTGGGAACAATGCCTTATTTCGACTTCCCGTTCTAATCGGGAATATAAGTGAACGACATCATTCAAGTCGGATTATGTCTTTCTCTGCTGACAGTTTTCATTTTTGCCAGTAATTAAAGGGGTCAGTTCGTTCAGCGAAGTCGGAGCTATTGTTGACGCACACGCCCTGATTGTCATCAGAATTGTTTTTTTACATCATAAAAAATCGTGATTTTACACTTTAAAAAATTAAAAAGATGGAATTAAATTTGAAGCGTCCGATAGCGTTTTTCGATTTGGAGACGACAGGGTTAAACATAATACATGACAGGATTGTCGAGGTTAGTATCTTGAGAATCAATGTCAACGGCATTCAGGAGCAGCGCACATGGCGCATCAACCCAGGCATTCCGATACCTCCGGAGACGACGGCGATTCACGGCATCGGCGACGCTGACGTGGCACATGAGAAGACATTCAAATTAGCAGCCCCGGAGATTTCAAAATTCTTTGGCAACTGCGACCTCGCCGGCTACAACATGCTGAAGTTCGACCTCCCGATGCTCGTGGAAGAGTTTATACGCGCCGGTGTCAACTTCGACCCGAAAGACCGTCAGCTCATCGACGTGATGAACATTTTCATGAAAATGGAGCCGCGCACGCTCAAAGGAGCCTATCGTTTCTTTTTGAACAAAGAACTCGACAACGCACACTCCGCCAACGCCGACACATACGCCACATACGAAGTGCTAACCGCCATGCTCGACCGCTACAAAGACGCTGAATACACTGACTTCAAAGGGGTCACCTCCAAACCAATCGTCAACGACATGAGCGAGTTGGCGCATTTCTCATCGCATCACCAAAACGCCGATTTGATGGGGCAAATAGTGTACGACGAGCAAGGCAAAGCCGTCTTCAAATTCGGCAAACACAAGGACGAGCGCGTTGAAGACGTTTTCCGTAAAGAACCTCAATATTACGATTGGATTATGAAAAGCGACTTCCCGGAATACACCAAGCGCGTGGTGACAAGGCTGAAATATCCGGATAAAAACATTAGTTTTTAAGCGTTTTCAAGTGCTTTTCGCCTGTTTTTGCCAGATATTGCTTACGACTTGATGATTATTAGCCGTCGTTTCATGCGACTTGTGAGACAGAACGCCGCAAACACCTCTGCATATCAACAAAATCAAGTCGGAAAACCGAATATATAATGATAATTTTGCAAAAACAACTAAACTTTTTTCAAAAATAGCAACTGCAATAAGAAATTTTATTTACTTTTGCATCGAATTCTTTAACATCAAAACAGGATTAGTATGGAAGAAAATGAAAAGATGAACAATCGTGAAGAATTGTTTTCGAGACCGGTACGTGCAGGAAAACGCACATATTTTTTCGATGTGAAAGCAACAAGGGGTGACGAGAAATACATCACTATCACCGAGAGCAAGCGTCGCTTCAGCAATGAGCAGAACCGCTTCTTCTACGAGAAACATAAGATTTTCCTTTACAAGGAAGATTTCGAGAAATTCGCCAATGCCTTGAAAGAGACCTTGAATTTCATCGAGACCGGCGAATATCCGGAGGATTACTTCGACGAGCCGGGGGAATACGAGAGTCGCTACGATTCCGGTATTAAAGACGATGTCGATGACTGGTTCGACGAAATTGAGAAAAAATAAAAATGCAGAGAGACGCGCGGTCGCGCGTCTCTCTGCATTTTTATTTTCAAAAATTAATGTGATTCCAAAATTTTCCGTATCTTTGTACGTTTAAAACATCACATGAATTTTTACAATGGGAAAAATTATCGCGATAGCAAATCAGAAAGGCGGTGTAGGCAAAACGACCACTGCAATAAATTTGGCGGCGAGCATAGCGGTGTTGGAACACAAGACCTTGCTCATCGACGCCGACCCGCAAGCCAACTCCACGTCGGGCGTGGGCTTCGACCCCAAGACCATAGACGCGAGCATATACGAATGCATCATAGAGAACATCGACCCGCGCGCCATCATCAAGGAGACGGAGACGCCGAACCTATACCTTCTGCCCGCACATATCGACCTCGTTGGAGCCGAGATTGAAATCATCAATGTACATCAGCGCGAACAGATGATGCGCAACTGCCTCGCTCCGATAAAAGACGACTACGACTTCATCATCATCGACTGTTCGCCCTCGTTAGGCCTCATCACCGTCAACTCGCTGACGGCCGCCGACTCGGTAATCATTCCGGTGCAATGCCAGTATTTCGCCCTCGAAGGCCTGGGCAAGCTGCTCAACACCATCAAGATAGTGCAGTCGCGCTTCAACCCCGACCTCGACATCGAAGGAATACTGTTGACGATGTTCGACAGTCGCACACGAATCTCGAAACAAGTGGTTGACGAGGTGAAGACACATTTCCAGACCATGGTATTCGACACTATCATCAACGTAAACACACGTCTCAGCGAGGCTCCGAGTTTCGGACAGCCTATCATCATGCACGACGCGGCAAGCAGCGGAGCCGTCAACTATATCAACCTCGCACGTGAGATTTTAGAACGCAACAGTTAAACAATGACAACACCAAACAAGAAAAGAGGACTCGGACGCGGCCTTGACGCCATACTGCAAAGCCCGGAAACCGACATCACATCGGCTGACATCTCCGGCAACTACGTGGCAGGTGCCGTAGCACAAATCGAAATAGATAAAATAGAGACAAACCCCTTCCAACCTCGCACCGACTTCGACGAGACCGCACTCACAGAGCTATCGGAATCTATTAAAAACCAAGGAGTTATACAACCGGTAACAGTGCGCAAGATGGGTTATGACAAATATCAACTCATCTCGGGTGAACGCCGTATGCGAGCATCGAAAATGGCAGGGCTGAAAAAGATTCCGGTGTTCATTCGCGTGGCCAACGACGAACAAATGCTTGAGATGGCACTAATAGAAAACACACATCGCGAGAACCTCAACGCCATCGAGGTGGCGATATCTTATCAAAGACTGCTCGAAGAGTGCAAACTCACACAAGACAAACTTTCGGAGAAAGTCGGCAAAGACCGCTCGACAGTGGCCAATTTCTTGAGACTGCTAAAGCTTCCGGCAGAGATTCAAATAGCCATCCGCGACGGATACATCACCATGGGTCACGCCAAAGCACTTGTCAATGTCAGCGACAAGTCAAAGCAACTCATCATCTTGAAACGCATCATAGACGAAGAACTGAGTGTCAGGCAAGTCGAGATGCTGACAAGAGAAAAAACCACAGTAAAAAAACAGAAGAATATACTTCCGGAAAGTCACAGAATACAAGCCGAGACACTGTCGAAAGCACTTAAAATGGGCGTAAAAGTCAGCCGCGACAGCAAAGGTAAAGGCTCTATGACAATAAACTTTAAAAACGACGAAGAGTTTGAGCGTCTGCTCGACTTCATAAACAAAGGCAACTAACGATGAAACAATTAGGACTGTTGCTGATATTACTGACACTTGCATGGCAGGGGCTAAAAGCACAAGACACTCTTATCTTGAAGCAGGACCTACCTGTCCAGACAGCCAATATCAAAAACAGTCACAGTCCGAAAAAAGCCACTCTGCTGGCTCTTATCCCTGGCGCAGGACAAGCCTACAATCGTAAATTCTGGAAGATGCCGATAGTTTACGCCGGCTTCGGCGCCACGACATATTTCGCCGTCACAAACGGCAGCGACTATCATCTGTACAGAGATGCCTATGACTATAAAACGGGAGTTAAAACCAACGTCAGTCAACACGCCAAAGATGAATCGGCGAAATACACCGAGGACAACCTCATCACCTTGCGCGACTATTATCGCAGCAATATGGAGTTAAGCTGGATTCTTACCGCAGCGTGGTACATCATACAAATCATCGATGCCAACGTGGACGCACATTTTTTCTATTACGACATCAATGACAACTTAACATTACACATTGAGCCTCAATGGAATACATTACAATATGATAAAACATTGGGCTATGGAAACGATATAGGATTGACATTAAAATTGAATTTTTAACTATGAAAATAGTCATACTTGGTTACGGCAAGATGGGTCGCGAGGTGGAGCAGGTGGCTTTGCAGCGCGGTCATGAGGTTGCGTATCGCATTGACACAGAACAAGATTGGTATCGCAACATCGAGGGTATCGCCGACTGCGACGTTGTCATAGAGTTCAGCACTCCAGCCACCGCCATCGCGAACATCGAGAAATGTTTTGAACTTGACATACCGATAGTCATCGGAACGACCGGCTGGCACGTACACCTCGACGACATCAGCAGTCGCTGCAAAAACGAAGGCCACACCCTGTTTTACGCACCCAACTTCAGCATAGGAATGAACTTCGTTTTCAAACTCAACAAAGAAATGGCGCGCTTCGCCCGGAAACACGGCTATCAATTAGATGTCACCGAGACACATCACATCCATAAGCTTGACAAGCCAAGCGGAACGGCGGTGAAGCTTGCTGAAGACATCATCGATAACAACGACAACTATGAATATTGGATGCTTAACGATGACGACGACGCTCAAGGCGACGAAGATAAAATGTTGAGGGTCAACGCCATCAGGGAGGGTGAAACTTTCGGCATTCACGAAGTCAAGGCACTGTCAGACTGCGACGAAATCACGCTGCGCCATGAAGCATTCAGCCGCAAAGGGTTTGCCACCGGCGCCGTCATCGCCGCAGAATTCATCAAAGATAAAAAAGGAATATTCACCATGGAAGAACTAATAAATTTGTAATCATCGTCATTTCGGACGCAACGAAGCGAGGGCGAGAAATCATCATTTTCAACCCGTCTTTCAGAAAAATGATTTATTCACCAAAGACGAATGTTTTCGCAAACCCAGGTCTCCACCACGCCTCGTCGCAGTCAAAATGACAAATAAAGATAAAAACAATGAATATGTTAATAACGATACTGCTTCTGCCGCTTTTCTTCTCTTTTTGCGCGGCATTTTGTTACAAATTCTACGAGCGCGCCGGTTTCAAAAGCAGCTGCGCATTCATTCCCTACTACAACCTCTACATCTTATCGAAAATCATAAGATGGGACAAATGGTGGTGCTATGTCTTGTTGATATTCCCGTACATCAACACTTTTATGGCGTTTCTGATGTTCATTGAGTTGGCGAAGTGCTATAATCGCTTCCGCTTCGGCGAGATATTGGCGGCGGGCTTTTTCCCTTACGTATATTTTCCCGTTTTGAGCACTAAAAACGTTGAATATCACGACCCCAAGACAACGACACGCCCACCTAAAGGCTGGGTTCGCGATTGGCTCGATGCCATTCTTTGGGCAGTGTTCGCCGCATTGATTATCAGGACTTTCCTCTTCGAGATGTACACCATTCCATCGTCAAGTATGGAAGGCACTCTCATGACAGGCGACTATCTGCTCGTGAGCAAAATAGGTTACGGACCGCGTTTCCCAAACACTCCCCTCTCCTTCCCATTTGTGCATCATACATTGCCATGGTCAAAGACAGCCAAATCGTATGTCGAATGGCCGCAAATCGGCTATTGGCGACTGCCTGGCTTCAGCAGCATCAAACGCAACGACCCTATAGTGTTCAACTTCCCGGCAGGCGACACCGTAAGCGAAACGTACCAAAGCAATGTCACTTATTATCAATTGGTTAGAAGATACGGCAAAGAACAAGTAAACAACAATAAAGCCAAATTTGGAAACATCGTCACCAGACCGGTCGATAAACGCGAGAACTATGTGAAACGCCTTATCGCAATGCCGGGAGACACCCTGCAAATTATCGACGGCATAGTGTATATCAATGGCGAAACAGGATACCAACCGCCTTATATGCAACATAATTATCTTGTAAAAATCAATGGCAACAGCCTGAACCCAAAGATTTTGGAGAAATTCAACATATACGAGGGATACAGAACGCCGATACCAAACGAATTCATCATGAACATGAACGCCACAACCGCTCAAGAATTCGCCAAACAGTCGTTTGTAAATGAAGTCACAAAAATAATATCACCCGCAAACACCGAAGTCTCACAAGAGATTTTCCCCAACGATACCATTCATTTCAAATGGAATGTCGATAATTTCGGACCGATAGTCATTCCACAAAAGGGAGTTACCGTAAAAATAAATCCGGAGAACATCGCACTATACGAGAGATGTATCACGGCATACGAACACAACACACTGACAGTCAACGACAATAAGGTTTTTATCAATGGAAATGAAACCAACGAATACACTTTCGGCATGGATTATTACTGGATGATGGGCGACAATCGTCACAACTCGCAGGACTCGCGTTTCTGGGGTTACGTACCAATCGACCACATAGTCGGAAAACCACTATTTGTTTGGTTCTCAAAGGATAACACATACGGAAAGATTCGCTGGAACAGACTCTTCAAATTTCCAAAATAATTGAAAATGATAGAAAATAAAAACAAATTGAGAACACCTAAACCTCCAATTGTCTTAAAAGACGATGGGCCGGCGTCAAGAGATACCGTCAAGGCAAAGTCTGGCAAGAGCAAGGCAGTGAAAAAACCTGTGAGCAAAACCGCGAAACGCCACAAGGAGTCCGACGGAAGAATCAGGATATGCTTGGGAAGTTTATTCTTCATGATAAGTGTTTTTCTGCTTATCGCTTTTGCGAGCCCTTATTTGGGATATGCGCCTAAAGGAAAGTGGCTCAACGACTTGGGAAGAATAATGAGCGAAGATATGTTCGGCATCGGAACGGCTTACATCATCTTTCTCATCGGACTATTAGGCCTTAACCTGATGTGGAACAAAATCCACATCAAACCTTGGACGTTGTGGAAATACTCTCTCGTGTTTCTGATTTGGGTGCCATTGCTTTTATCATTGATATTTGAAGCATTACCTTCAAATATGGTTTCTCCATACGAAATCTATTATGGTGTGGTTGGTCGCAAATGTTTCGTTTTCCTATACAAATACATCGGGATTGCCGGTGTCGTTTTATTATTGATATTCACCGCTTTAATATACACGGTCTTTACTTTCAACATCAAACTTGATTTCTTAAAGAAAAAAAACAATGTCGCTGAAGACAGCGACGACAAAGTCGAAGACTTTGACAATGGTGACCTTACGCCTTATAAAAATCCAAATCCGACAAACACCTTGAAACCCGGCAACGAAGAAAAACCAAATGAAATCGACCTAACAGACGGGTTTGAAGATGAAAACAAAGATGATGATGGATTTGAAGATGTTGAGATTTCTGTCGTCAAAAAACATGAAGAGATTGTGGATATATCGGAGAAATCCAACGAAGTGGAGATGGAAATCACCGAGCAGACAGAGGAGAAACAGGTAAAGGAGAACGGTGAGCATTTCGGTCTTGACACATCTTACGACCCGAAGCTTGAGCTTTCCGACTTCAAGTTGCCGCCGCTTGACCTTCTTAAAAACTATGGCGATGAAGACAACGGCGTTGACAGAGAGGAGCTTGAAGCCAACAAGAAACGCATTGTCGATACCCTCGCCAACTATTCAATTGAAATCGATAAAATCAAAGCCACCATCGGCCCCACCGTGACATTATACGAGATTGTGCCCGCGGCGGGAGTTCGCATCTCTAAAATCAAAGGATTACAAGACGACATCGCGCTCAGCCTTGCCGCGCTGGGGATTCGTATCATCGCCCCTATCCCGGGCAAAGGCACCGTCGGCATCGAGGTGCCGAACAAGAAACCTCAGACCGTGTCGATGCGCACCATCATAGGCTCGGAAAAATTCCAAAAGAGCGGCTATGCTCTGCCTTTCGGCATCGGAAAGACCATTCAGAACGAGAGCTACGTCGCCGACCTCGCCAAGATGCCACACATCCTCATGGCAGGTGCCACCGGACAAGGCAAGTCAGTGGGACTCAACGCCATAATAGCATCGTTGCTTTACAGCAAACACCCGGCAGAACTTAAGTTCATTCTCGTCGATCCGAAGAAAGTCGAGTTGAGCCTTTACAGGAAGATTGAGAGGCATTATCTCGCCAAGCTGCCAGATGCAGAAGACGCCATCATCACCGATGTCCGCAAAGTAGTGCGCACGCTTAATTCGCTATGTATAGAGATGGACAACCGCTACGAACTCATGAAAGACGCCGGAGTGCGAAACATCAAGGAATACAACGAGAAATTTGTAAACCGCCGCCTCAACCCGAACAACGGTCATCATTTCATGCCATACATCGTGCTCGTCGTCGATGAGTTTGCGGACCTTATCATGACAGCGGGGCGCGAAGTGGAAGGACCTATCGCTCGTTTGGCGCAGTTGGCGCGTGCCATCGGAATCCATCTCATCATCGCCACGCAGCGTCCTTCTGTGAAAATCATCACAGGAACCATCAAAGCCAACTTCCCGGCACGTATCGCCTTCCGCGTCATCTCGCGCGTCGATTCCGCCACCATCCTCGACAGCAACGGCGCCGACCAACTTGTCGGACGAGGCGACATGCTGATGTCAACAGGTCAAGACCTCGTGCGTCTGCAGTGCCCCTTCATCGACACCCCGGAAGTCGAAGCGATATGCGACTACATCGGCGAGCAACGAGGCTACGACGACGCATACCTCCTCCCTGAAGTACCCGACGAACAAGAAGAAGGCGGCTCGAAAGATTCCATGAACCCCGACGAACGCGACCCTCTCTTCGAAGACGCCGCCCGCATAGTGGTGCAGACCCAGCAAGGCTCGACGTCAATGCTACAGCGTAAACTCAAACTGGGCTACAACCGCGCAGGACGCATCATCGACCAACTCGAAAAAGCAGGAATAGTAGGGCCATTCGCCGGAAGTAAACAACGCGAAGTGAAAGTGGCGACAGAATTCGCCCTCGAACAGTTCCTTAAAGACCTAAATTTAGACGACGATATTAAAAACAACGAATTTTAATTGATATGAAAAAACTTTTTTTAATAGTATTCAGCATGGCTTGTGCCTTGAACATCAAAGCACAAGATGCAGAAACGACCTTTAAGGCCGTGGTGGACAAACTCAAAGCATACGACAACATCGAAATAGCATTCGACTACAAAATGATTAACGAGGAAGCAGGTATCTTCGAAACAATGGAAGGTAACGGTTTCCTGCAAGGCAAAGCTTTCAAACTGCATATCTTGGGTCAGGATATTATTTGCGACGGAAACACCACCTGGACTTATAACGCTGACGCCGAAGAAGTTATAATCGGCGAAGTTGACGACACCAATGAAGACAACTCACCCTTGGCGATTATAAACTCGTATTATGACAATATTACGGCAAAATTCCTCGACGAGAGCGACCGCAACACTAAAAAAATCGAGGTCACTCCTCTGCTTAATGATGAAAACATTGACAAACTCATTGTAACAATAAATGCAAATACATTAGAAATAAAAGACTTACATATTTTCGACAAGAATAAAAACGAATTTATCTACGATATAACAAAATTCATCACCAATCAGATTTTGCCGGCCGATTTCTTCACCTTCAAGGAATCCGACTACCCTGATGTGGAAATCATCGACATGAGATAGTGAATGGCGAAAGGAAACATATAGTTTTTATAGCGCGATGGTATCCCCATCGCCATGACCCGATGTTCGGTTTATTCGTGCAACGTCATGCCGAAGCCGCTGCGTTGTACAACGACATAAGCGTGGTGTATGTCCATCTCGACAACGACAACGACATCGTAGATGAGACCATAAACAACGTCAGGACAATACGTGTTTATTATAAACAATCAAAATCCAAAAGTCTATCATTATTTAGATATTTTAGAGCAAACAAGTTGGCTTTCAAACGATTAAGCAAGCCAGACATTATACATGTCCATGTGCTTACACGTTTGGGCTTAATTGCTCTTTGGCACAAAATCTTCCACGGCACGCCTTATGTTATTACGGAGCATTGGTCACGATACCTTCCTGGCAACGAGTTCGGTGGCTTTTTCAGGAAAAGACTGACGAAAGTCATTGTAAAACACGCATCAGCCGTCACCACCGTCACTGAAATCCTTGCGAAAGCGATGCAAGGTCACGGCCTCAATAACAGCAACTATATAATAGTGCCTAATGTGGTGAATGTCAACATGTTCAAACCAATGCCACACCAAAACACAACGCCTAAAATCGCTCATATCAGTTGTTTTGAAAACAAATCCAAAAATATCACAGGATTAATAGATGCGTTAAAGATACTTGAGAACAGAAACATCTGTTTTGAATGTGTTCTTATTGGCGACGGAATTGATTTTGAAATAACAAAAGAGCATTCAAAAACATTAAAAAATCAGAAAAACATCAGGTTTACCGGCGTTTTAGAGGGTCAAGCCCTTGTTGACGAGCTTGCTTGCAGTGATTTTCTCGTACTTTCAAGCAATTACGAGACTCAAGGTATTGTTCTGCTTGAGGCCTTTGCCTGCGGACTGCCTGTTGTCAGCACCAATGTCGGCGGGATTCCGGAAATAGTCGATGAAAGCAACGGTCTGCTTGTGCCGCCGCACGATGCCGAGAAGTTGGCCGACGCCATGCAGACGATGTTACGGACATATTCAAATTATGATGCCGACACATTGAGAGACATGGTAACAAAAAAGTTTTCCAACGAGTCCGTCGGAAAACTTCTTGATTCTATCTACAAATCCCTTTAGATTCCCATCTTTTTCACAATCTGTTTCACAAATTCCGTATTTGCGAAGTGACCGGGTTTGTAAGCCGTCACCTTTCCGATGATTGGCATACCGAGGAGTGTGAGGTCGCCGACCAAGTCAAGCAGTTTATGACGTGCCGGCTCGTTATCGAAGTACAGTGTCACATTGTTGAGTATTCCGCCTTCGTGGACTGCCACAGACTCTTTATGGAACAGTTTGGCAACGCGTTTCAAATCCTCTTCCGTGACCTGTTTTTCAATAAACACTATCGCGTTTGAGAGGTCTCCACCCTTGATGAGGTTATGGGCGAGCAGCATCTCGAGTTCCTGGAAGAACACGAATGTTCTGCACATTGCAAATTCTTTCTCAAAATCGCTTATGTCTGCCAGATGTGCCTCTTGAACGTTTAGGACTCCAGATTTATAATCCACTTTTACATCGACGCTGAATTTGTCGGCGGGCTCCACCACAAGTTCGCAGCCGACTTTAGGATGCGTATAAACTATTTTCTTTGTGATTTTCAAGCATTTACGCTCGGCATCCTGTTCCTCGACATCGGCTTCTTTCAAAGCCTCGAGCACTATTCTCGAACTTCCGTCGAGGATTGGAGGCTCCTCGCAGTTCAAGTCGATGAGCACGTTGTCGATATTCATCGCTCTCAAAGCCGCCATGATATGCTCGACAGTATAGACTTTCACTCCGTTTTGAGCAATGGTAGTGCCGCGTGAATTGTCAACCACATTGAAGACATTCGCTTCGACGATTGGCTGGCCGAACAAATCTATTCTTCTGAATTTAACACCGTGATTTATCCCCGCAGGATGAAATGTCAGCGTACCGCTTTGTCCAGTATGGAGACCTGTTCCACTAATGCTGACACTTTTCTTTATTGTATGCTGTTTTTCCACCATTATATTCTAAATCGAAAACACGGTGCAAAAATACAAAAATATATGTTACTTCGACAATATTTCTTCAAGTTTTTTCTCCAACTCAACGATTCTATTCTCCAACTTGTCTATATTGCGTTGTCTGACAATATCTTTCATATATTTCGCATAATCGTACGCCGGAGAACCCATTATTGATTTTCCAGGTTCTCTCACTCCCTTGGTAAGACCGGACTGCGGACCGATTGTTGTTCTGTCGGCAATCGCAAGATGACCGGAAATCCCCACTTGACCTGCCACCACGCAGTTCTTTCCGATATGTGCCGAGCCTGCGATGCCTGACTGCGCCGCCATGGCGGTGTTTTCTCCAACTTCCACATTATGAGCGATTTGGATAAGATTATCGAGCTTCACCCCGTTATGAATCCTCGTTGACTCCATTGTGGAGCGGTCTATAGTTGTATTGGCGCCGATTTCTACATTATCGCCGACCATAACGTTACCAATCTGCGGCACTTTCTTATATGTCCCGTCAGGTTGAGGCACAAAGCCGAAGCCGTCAGCGCCGAGCACCGCGCCTGAATGGACAATACATTCCTTGCCGATATGCGTCATGGCATATAACTTGACACCGGAATAAAGCACGGTGTTATCACCAATCACCACATCATCACCCACATAGCATTGAGGATAAATCTTCACGTTATTTCCAATCCTGACCCTCTCGCCGATATAAGCGAACTCTCCGATATAGCATGATTCTCCATATTCAGCATCGGCAGAGATACAAGCCAGGTCAGAAATTCCCACTTTATTGTTGGTATATTCCTGATAAATCGCCAAAAGCCGGGCAAAAGCCTCATAGGCATTGGCGACTCTGATCATCGTAGTTGTCACAGGCTCTGCAGGCTCGAAATCAGCATTGACCAAAACGATTGTCGATTGTGTCGTATATAAATAATGAATATATTTAGGGTTGGCCAAGAAGCTCAACATTCCATGCGCGCCGTCCTCGATACGCGCCACATTCCAAACCTTGGCTTCAGGGTCGCCTTCCACTTTTCCACTTAAAAGCGCCGCAATCTGGGCAGCGGTAAACTCAACTTTCATATCAAATAGTATTAAATTCTTTTTTAATTGCGATAACAGCCCTGTCTATCAGGGAATTATCCATAGAGGCGATAATCTGCGCCATCAGCGCGGCGTCAGCGTCATTGTTATCATTAAAAGCCGCGTTGATGCTCTTCAAAACCTCATCTCTGACAATGATGATATTGAACCAAACAGGCTCGCTCACGTAAAGACGCTGCGCCATATTATGCTCAAACTCGTCCTGAACGTTCTGTATCAAGGCAAACTGCAAGTCGATGCGAGACATGCCTGGCATAAAAACCCTTTTCACCAATACAGAAAACCTTATCCTTTCAAGATATAAAACCATCCTCTCATAAGCCTGAATTTTCAAAGGAACGACAGCGTCGTTCTTGCTTTTACCGCCCGCATTCGATTGGCTGTCATTTTTTTTACCAAACAAGAAGTAAAAACCGACAATCGTCATCACCACAATCAAACCGATTAATATCCAATTTATTGGTGTCATTTTCAATATTTTTAGAGTGCAAATATAGTTATTTTTTTATTTCCAATAAAATTTTCAAACAAAAGTTTTCCTATCATAAAAATTCTTAACTTTGCAAATTCAAACAGACAATAATTTCTTTAAAAATACAGGTATGGGTACATTATCACAAAGAGTCGTCAACATGGCCGAGTCAGCCACTTTGAAAATGACGCAGATGAGCCGCGAACTCAAGGCTCAGGGTATTGACATCATTTCATTAAGCATTGGCGAACCTGACTTCAACACACCGATGAGTGCAAAGCAGGCAGGTATTGATGCCATCAACAACAACGACACACACTATCCTCCGGTACCGGGCACTCCGGCATTGCGCAAAGCCATCGCCGAGAAGCTCCGTCGCGACAACGGTCTTGACTATAAAGACACCGACATCATTGTGTCGAACGGTGCGAAGCAAGCCATCACCAACACCTTACTTGCCATACTCGACAAGGGCGACGAAGTCATCATTCCCGCCCCGTTCTGGGTATCATATCCCGAAATGGTGAAACTCGCTGACGGCACTCCAGTGTTCATCTACACCACGCCGGAACAGCATTTCAAGATTACCGCCGAGCAATTGGAAAAAGCCATCACGCCAAAGACCAAGGCTTTTATTTTCAGCACTCCCTGCAACCCAAGCGGCTCGGTATATACGAAAGAAGAGCTCACAACATTAGTCGAGGTGTTCAAGAAACACCCGGAAATCATCATCATATCCGACGAGATTTACGAATTTATCCAATACGAGCACAAGCACGAGTCAATGGGTCAGTTCACAGACTTGAGAGACCGTCTCGTCATCGTCAACGGTGTCGCCAAAGGCTACGCCATGACAGGTTGGAGAATCGGTTACATCGCAGCTCCGAAAGACATAGTGAGTGCCTGCAACAAGATTCAGGGGCAGTACACCTCGGGCATCTGCACCATCTCACAGGCAGCATCATTGGCGGCCATGGAGCTTTCGCCGGAGAACTCCGAAGAGGTACGGAATATGTGCCAGGCCTTCAAAGCGCGCCGCGACATGTTCTACAAACTTCTCATGGAAATCCCCGGTATCAAGTTGAGCCTGCCGGCAGGCGCGTTCTATATGTTCCCTGATGTCAGCGCATACTACGGCAAGTCGGACGGCGCCAATGTAATCGAGAACAGCGATGACCTGTGCATGTACTTGCTTCACAACGCCCACGTGGCCTGCGTGGCCGGCGGCGCTTTCGGCAACGACAACTGCATACGTCTGTCATACGCCACATCCGACGACAAGCTCCGCGAGGCAGCGCGCCGACTCAAAGAAGCTTTTGCAAAACTCAAATAACATTCGTAATGTCAAGAGAAGACATCAATGCGCTTTTTGAGTCATTCAACGACAAGCGAATACTTATCATAGGCGATGTCATGCTCGACCTTTACCTCAACGGCAAGGTCGAGCGCATCTCGCCTGAAGCCCCTGTGCCTATCGTGGCGGTAGAAAACCGCTTCTCCCGTCTCGGAGGCGCCGCCAACGTAGCGCAAAACATCAAGGCACTCGGTGCCGAGCCGGTTTTATGCTCCATCATCGGCGACGACTCGAAGTCGCACGACTTCTTCGACTTGCTAAAGGAACACGAGATGCCAAACAACGGCATCGTCAAGAGCAAGGAACGCCGGACAACGACAAAATACCGTATCATCAGCAACAACGCACAGATGCTCCGCGTCGATGACGAAGACACGTTCAATCTCACAGAAAAAGAGTTCTCCGCGATAAAAGAGAAAATCGACACAATCCTCTATCGAGAACGCATCGACGGTATCATCTTGCAAGACTATAATAAAGGTGTGCTCACCGAAGAACTCATCCAACACGTTATCACCGTCGCCAACGAGAAAAACATTCCCGTCGGCGTTGACCCGAAGAAAAACAACTTCTTGACCTATAAGAACTGTACGCTCTTCAAGCCGAATCTCAAAGAACTGAAAGAAGGCATCAACATAGAGTTCCCAACCGACACCATCGACGGAATCTTGATGGGTGTCAAGGTGTTACAAGAAAAATTAAACTGCCGTTTCGTGATGAACACCTTGTCGGAACGCGGCGTTTTGATTCGGGAAATGCTCAACGGCTCCACGACACATCATTACATTCCGGCTCATCTGCGAAAAATAGCCGACGTGTCAGGTGCCGGCGACACCGTTCTTGGTGTCGCGATGCTGTGCCTGGTTTGCGGCATGGACGCTTATCACATCGCCGCAATATCCAATCTCGCCGGCGGTCTCGTCTGTGAAGAGATAGGCGCGGTGCCAATCAACAAGGAAAGACTGCTAAAAGAAACGGAAAAAATATAATAACAACGCATCTTTTCCGTTAATAGGTCTATGAAGTTAACATTATCATCATTCAAAAAAGCACTTTTCACCATCGGAATCATGCTCGTTATGATTCCGCAAAGTCTTGTGGCACAAAGAGAAAAACCAAAAAATCTTTTGTTGTACGACAATCAGCCGTACCATTTCGGGTTCATTTTGGGATACAACCAGATGTCGTATGCCATCAAATATAACAAAGACTATCAAAAAACACCACATCCGGCATCAGAATGGCCAAATACCACCGAGCCATTTTACAATCCCAACGCGACTTATTACGTCCGGAGCATCAACCAAGTTCCAGAACCTGGTTTTATTGTAGGTGTCGTCGGAAACCTGCGTCTCGGCAAATATTTCGATTTGCGTCTCGTTCCGTCGCTCAGCTTCGACTCAAGAACAATAGAATACGATTTTTATAGAGAATTGCAAAGTAGCCAACCTGACCAGTTGCCTTATCTATCAAAGAAAAAGTCCATTTTCTCCACTTTCGTGGAATTTCCTTTGCAGGTAAAATACAAATCTAAACGACAAAATAATATTGCCGCCTACGTCATCGCCGGCGGAAACTTCAAAATAGACTTGGCTTCGCAAAAGAAATCCAATGTAAATATCACAGATGAAAACGGACAACTAATATCAGTCACCGACAACATCAGGGTTAAGCGCACCGACCTCGCGGCAGAAGTCGGGGCAGGATTCGATTTCTATACCGGTTATTTCAAATTCGGTGTTGAGGCAAAAATGAGTTTCGGACTATTCGACATCTTGGATTCGCAGGATTTGATTTACGATTCGAGTATAAAAAGCATCCAAAACAGGACTTTTCAAATCTCATTGACCTTTGAATAACCCTGTTGTTATATTTTTTTCAGCACTGATTATCAATGTTTTAGCATTATTTTTCAAAAATTAAAAATTTTTCATGCTAATAACAAAAAAAGTTGTATCTTTGCAGCACTTTTTCGAGGAAGAAGTTGGTCTCTTCGTCTAGTCTGGTCAGGACGTCAGGTTTTCATCCTGGTAACTCGGGTTCAAATCCCGGAGAGACTACAAGGCAGACATTAAATGTCAGACATTAGACATTAGTCAAAAACGATTAAAGTCTAAAAAAAGGGTCTCTTCGTCTAGTCTGGTTAGGACGTCAGGTTTTCATCCTGGTAACTCGGGTTCAAATCCCGGAGAGACTACAAATTGAAAACGAAGTCAGAAAACAGGGGCACAAAGGAACGAACCTGCAATCTGGCTTTTTCAGTTTTTAAACATAATAACATGAAGATAAATCTCTCAAGCACAAAAAAAGGAATATCACTCGAAGGCTTGACTGCTTTGTTGGCGGCATTCTTTTTTTTATTTATCTTCGGAGGCACTCTCAAAGCCCAGGACAACATACATTTCGGCTTCCGCGGCGGTCTCGGCATGTCAACATTGACATGTTTCGAGAACAACGGGCTGAAATTAGGCCTGACCTGCGGTGTTTGCGGACAATACAATATCGCGGAAAACCAAAAGGTCTTAACAGAAATATACTATTCAACAGGCGGTCAGCAATCAGAAAAATGGCGCGGGAGCCGCAACGAACAAATCAAAGTTTACAGCAAGTATAATCTACATTATGTCAATTTACCAATAATCTATCAATATTATTTCACCGACATCCTCGGTGTCGAGGCAGGACCGAATTTGCGCTATTGTTTAAACGGCACCTGGAAAACAAAAATCGGCAACGAAAACTGGCATTCTGAAAGTTTCTCGACAGGAAACTACAATTCCTTCGATTTCGGTCTGATTATCGGCGTTTTCACAAGCAATTTGCTTCAGCACGACGATGTTTTTGTCAGTCTCCGTGCCTATTTTGGCTTCCTTGACGTGATAAAAGATGTTGGAGCCAACAAAAACATAAGCGTACAGGTCAGTGTCGGCTATATGCTTTTCTAAAAATGAAAACAAAAACTCAAATTATTCTCGGCAAACAATACAATCCACATCTCAACCTTGCTGTTGAAAGCCATTTATTAAACGAAGGCGAGTCAGATGTAGTGACCATGTATTTATGGAAAAACCAGCAGACTGTTGTTTACGGTTACAATCAAAACCCATTTACGGAATGCAATGTCGATTTACTTCTCTCGGAAGGCGGATA
Source organism: uncultured Bacteroidota bacterium (assembly GCA_900542475.1). GTDB lineage: Bacteria > Bacteroidota > Bacteroidia > Bacteroidales > F082 > Limimorpha. The sequence continues at coordinate 10,507 of UQNO01000020.1, read as the reverse complement.
CGCAGCCAGAAGAAGAACCGGCGGCGGCGCGGTGTACCACGATTTAGGCAATCTCAACTTCTCTTTCGTGGCGGATAAAAAACTGTATGATGTCACAAGACAGATGAACGTCATAAAAACCGCTTTGAGATATTTAGGCTTGGAAGCGGAGGTGTCGGGCAGAAACGACATCCTTCTCGAAGGACGCAAGTTCTCCGGAAACGCTTTTGGAATCTATAAAGACAGAAGATTGCACCACGGCACAATCTTGATAAAAACAGATGGTGAGAAACTTGCAAAATATCTCAAGGTAAACCCCGCAAAGCTGCAAAAACACGGCGTGAAATCAGTGGCAAGCAGAATCATCAACCTGTCTGAAGTCGCCGACATCACCTCCGATACAATCACCCCTTATCTCACAAAAGCTTTTGAAGAGGTTTACGAGACAAAGGCAGAATATTTGGATTTCGACAGCATCATAACCGATAATATATTGAAAACCAGAGATTTATTTGCTTCCGACGACTATCTTTTCGGAAAATGGCGCAACTTCAAAACGAAAAAAAGCGCACAATTCCCGTGGGGGTTGGTCGAGCTCGACATGAAGATAAACGAAGAAAAAGGCATCATCGAGAGCATTTCAATAGCTTCGGACGGTCTTGAGCCGGAGCGTATCGACGAGACAGAGTGCATTTTGAAAGGAGCGAGCATCAAAAAAGCCCCTGATTGTGGCAACAACGAAATCGCCAAAGATATTCTCACGCTTATTTATTGACCCCTGAACGGATTTTTTCGTAATTTTGCGGTCTAATCTTTGAAAAAATGAAATATTTTTTGCTGCCATTAGGCTGTCAGATGAACAGAAGCGACACGGAACGGGTGCGCACCGTGCTGCGCGGCATGGGTTTCGTTGAGACCGGCAAGGAAGAAGAAGCCACGATTTTGGGTGTGATAGCCTGCTCCGTGCGTCAAAAAGGCATCGACAAAGTGTATTCGCGCATACTGAAATGGAACGAAATGAAGCAAAGTCGCAACTGCATCACCTTCGTGTCCGGCTGTATCCTACCCGCCGACAGAGAGCGTTTCGTGAAGTTGTTCGACCTCGTGTTCACTATGAACGAGTTGCCCGACCTGCCGGATATGATTCGGCAATACGGTGTTTTCATCCCAATGAGAAACGACGATTCCATTGATAATAACGAAATCGTTAATGGAAACTCGGCAGAAACGCGACTCGTCGCGTCCCTGCATAATGCCCTCCCAAAGGCACCGTATATAAACAAGGCGGCGAACCCGTCAGCCGACATGGACCGTTTCTGGATTATCGACCCCGACCATCTCTCTGATTTCGAGGCATTTATCCCTATCCAGAACGGCTGCAACAAATTCTGCACATACTGCGCCGTGCCTTACACGAGAGGCCGCGAAGTGTCAAGAAAATCAGAAGACATCATCGCCGAACTAAAAGAATTGGTCAACAAAGGATATAAATCCATCACATTGTTAGGTCAGAACGTCAATTCGTACGGTTTAGACAAGAAAGGCGAAGAGATAAATTTCGCGGAACTATTGAGAAGAATTGGCGCATACGGCGACGCGAGCGGCAAAGAGTTCTGGGTTTATTTCACCTCGCCGCATCCTCGCGACATGAGCGACGAAGTGATTGAGGTCATCTCGCAGTATAAATGCCTCGGCAAGCAGATTCACCTCCCGATACAATCGGGCGACGACAACATGCTGCAACGCATGAACCGCAAACACACCATTGAAGATTACCGTCATATCATACACACAATCAAGCGGTTGCTGCCCGAAGCAACGATATTCACCGACATCATAGTGGGATTTACCGGCGAGACAGAAGAGGAGTTTGAAAATTCGCGCAAAGCGATGGAAGAGTTCAAATACAACATGGCTTATATAGCGCAATACAGCGTGCGTCCCGGCGCAGTCGCCTCATCGTGGGCCGACGACGTGCCCAAGGCAAAAAAACGCGAGCGCTATCATATCCTCACCGACGAGCTGATGAAACATTCTTTGGCTTATAATCAAAGACTTGTAGGCAAGACCTTGAAGGTGCTGGCAGGCGGCTGCGACAGAAAAAACGGGTATCTTACAGGTCATACCGAAGGGAAAATAGTCATCAGATTCAAGTCGAAAGACAAGAACCTCATCGGACAGATTGTAGATGTCAAGGTGACAAGCGCCACGGCGTTGTCAATAGAAGGGGAACTCCAACCCGTCATTTCGACTGAAGCAAGGCGGAATGGAGACCCGAGCGAAGCGAAAGCCCTCACCTTTGGTGAATAAACTTCCGACCAACAAATGATTCGGGACAATTGGAATGATGAAATTTCTCGACTCCACTCTGTTCCGCTCGAAATGACGAAAAGAAATGAATATGAAGATTGCATTCAAGACATTAGGTTGCCGCGTGAACCTTTACGAGACGGACGCCATAGCGTCGCAATTCAAAGACGCAGGCTATGACGTGGTGGAAAGCGATGAAAACGCTGACATTTACGTCGTGAACACCTGCACTGTCACCAATCAAAGCGACCAGAAATGCAGGCAAGCAATCAACCAGATACGACGCTCCCACCCCGCCGCCATCATCGCGGCGATGGGCTGCATGGTGAACCACAGAAAACAAGAGATGCTCGACAGCGGTGTCATCGACTACGCCATCGACAACGAAAGGAAATACGCGCTTTTCAGCATCATCGACAGCCGGATGAAAGGCGAAACCATCGACCCTGAAGGCTTCGACAAAGACCTGTTCAGTTACCGCCCCGCTTACAGCACCTTCCACACCCGCAGTTTGATTAAGATTCACGACGGATGCAACAATTTCTGCTCCTACTGCATCATACCCAATGTGCGAGGCAGAGCCACAAGCCGTCCCGCCGACGAGATTTACGAAAACATAAGAAACGTGGTGGCACACGGCTTCAAGGAGATAGTGCTGACAGGCGTAAACATGGGGCGTTATCATTGGCAAGACGTTGATTTCGAACATCTTATCGATAATATCTTAAAAATCGAAGGAGATTTTAGAGTTAGAATCTCATCTATTGAGCCAGATAATTTCAGCAACCGTTTCTTGAGTTTATTTGAAAACCCCAAACTCGCCCCGCACATGCACATCTGCCTTCAAAGCGGTGCGGAAAACACGCTCAAAGAAATGCATCGACATTATACCGCAGCGCAATTTAAAGAGATGTGCGACAGAATCAAGACGGCGATACCCGATTTTAACATCACCACCGACGTGATAGTAGGATTTCCCGGAGAAACCGAATCCGATTTCATGGAAAGTGCAGAAATGTGCAAACATATATGCTTCAGTCACATACACACTTTCAAGTATTCGATTAGGACAGGAACGAAAGCCGCCACGATGCCAAATCAGATTCCGGAATCTGTCAAAACCGAGCGCAGCGCCGTCATCAGACAGATTTCAACGGAAAACAAACTCAAATATTTCAATCAGATGCTCGGCAAGCCCCAAAAGATGCTCATCGAACGCGTCATGGCCGACGGAACGGCGCGAGGCTACGGAGAGAACTACATTCCCATCAGGTTGAAAGCCAAAGAATTAGAAAAAAACACCTTTGTGGATGTTATTTTGAAAGACATTATTAATAAAGGTGACAATTCGGAGATGGCGGGGAATTTGTGTTAGTGCGGTTATCAATCACAAAAATTTACGTTTTGTGCATTTTGGTGTTGTTTTATCTGAGTAAAAATAAAGGCCCGCGACATTAAAGTCGGTGATTACACAATAAAATGTTTGCCTGTAACCGACTGGTTATTAAGGAAATGATAATCGTATCATAAGACCATCTCACTTTTGGGCTATAACTCAAAAAAACGAGTTATAGCCCGAAAGTTTGCATTTTTTATTGTCACATTGCGCTCGTTTGCGTGTTGTTAAACCCAAATCGGTCATAGTGTTATTTATCTTCAAATCTTATGGTAAAATCCTCTCCGATGTCAACAAACTTGATGGAGAAGTCCTCGGCTATGTCAACGAATTTCCATTCGCCGCACTCCGACGGGAAGACTTTTACTTTGACCCTCAAGTCCTCACCAATATTTACAACCCTCACCTTGAACGTCTCCCCAATGTCAACAACGCGCACCCTGCCGTACAATGGCACCTCCCTGCCTCCGTGGATGTCATCGAACACAAACACACAGCGTGATTTGTCAACATGCCCGGGTGGGTTGCCGCCATCATACGGCTCGTCCTCCCCATACAAATCATAATAGAGACCCTCGTCGAAATCGCAATCGTCATTCATAGTTCAATCATTTTGTTTCGCAAAGATACATCATTATTGTTCCCAAAAAACGGCACGCCTGATTTTTTTTTAAATCCAGAAAATCGAATGACAACTTAAAAATAAAATTATGTCAGGCATAATTACGGCAGTCCATATATTATTGATTATCAACAACTTTTAAAACTTTGCCGTGACAGTTGGCCGGTTTTTGATGTGACACTTGGCCGCTGTCGAAACGATTTCTATTTTTTTTTAAAATTTTTGTTTTCCGTATTAAAAAATGTTGTATTTTTGCAGTCCGAAAAATTGATTAAGAAAAATAAAATTCAGATAATAAAATGGCAAATCACAAATCTTCACTGAAGAGAATCCGTCAGACAGAAAAGAGACGCACACACAACCGCTTTTATGCTAGAGCGATGCGTTCAGCCGTTAGAAGCTTCCGGGCTTTAACAGACAAGAGCGAAGCTGAATCAAAGCTTTCAGAAATGTACAAAACTATTGACCGTGTGGCAAAACGCGGTATCATCCACCGCAACAGAGCTGCCAACTTGAAGTCAAAGCTTGCACACTTCACAGCCAAATTAGCATAAATTTTATAAAAAAAATATCGATGAAGTTCTTCCTGTAAGCAGGGAGAACTTTTGTCGTATAAACCAAAAGACATGAAGCCAAATAAAATCCAGTCGATAAAAAGCTGGGCCGCAGAAGACCGCCCGCGCGAGAAGATGCTTGAAAAAGGCCGAGAAGCCCTCTCCGACGCAGAGCTTATCGCTATACTGATAGGTTCGGGAAACAACAAAGAATCAGCAGTAGATTTGTCGAGGCGAATCCTGAGAGATGTTGGGGACAATTTAATCCATCTTTCTCAATTGAGTGTCAACGATTTGATGATTTACAACGGCATTGGCGAGGCAAAGGCGATAAGCATAGTGGCAGCTCTTGAGCTCGGACGACGACGACGCTTCGCGGAAACGGCTCAACAGCCCAAAATCAGCAACAGCAAGGATGCATTCGAGTATTTCTACATGCGAATGTCAGACCTTGGACACGAGCAGTTCTGGGTAATGCTGCTCAATCCAGCCAACAAAGTCATTAAGATGATGAAAATCAGCGACGGCGGCATCAACGGCACTTCCGCCGACCCGAAGCGCATCTTCAAAACAGCGCTCGAAAACAACGCCACCGCGGTAATGCTCTGCCACAACCACCCCTCGGGAAACGTCGAGCCAAGCAACTCCGACATGGCCCTGACACACAACATCGTGAAAGGCGGAAAAGTTCTCGAAATAAAAATTTTGGATCATATTATCATTGGTATCAATAAATATTTTAGTTTTGCAGATTCAGGATTGATATGAAAATAGTAACAGTAATCGGGGCGAGACCCCAGATAATCAAGGCAGCTGCATTGAGTCGCGCCATCAAAGAGCACTTCAAAAACGAAGTGCATGAAGTGATTGTACACACAGGACAGCACTACGACGAGAACATGTCGCAGGTGTTTTTCGACGAACTTGGTGTACCGACACCCGATTATAATCTATGTGTCGGTTCTGCCTCTCATGGCGCGCAGACAGCGAAGATGATTGAAGGCATAGAAGAGATACTGCTCAAAGAAAAGCCCGATTATATAGTGCTTTATGGCGACACCAACTCCACTTTGGCAGGAGCTGTGGCTGCCTCGAAAGTTCACGTGCCGATAGTCCACATAGAGGCAGGGCTGCGTTCATTCAACAAGTCGATGCCCGAAGAAATCAACAGGATTTGCTGCGACCACTGCTCCACCCTGCTCTTCTCGCCAACAGCCACAGGATTCAAAAACCTCATCAACGAAGGTTTCAACCCCAACAACAAGAAAAAATACACTATCGACAATCCAGGAATATATCATTGCGGCGATGTGATGTATGACAACAGCAAATATTTTGCAAACATCGCCGACAAGAAGTCGCAAATTATTGATAAAGACGGACTTCGAGGCATCGACTACATACTTTGCACAATTCATCGCGACAACAACACCGACCAGCCAGAACGTCTGAACGCTATTTTCGATGCGTTGTTAAAAATATCCGAAGAAAAGACCATTGTGCTTCCTTTGCACCCAAGAACATCTAAATTATTGAACATCAATCTTAAAAAAGATTTATTCAATAAGACGACAAACAATAAGAACATCAAAATTCTTCCGCCGGCTTCGTTTTTGGATATGATATTATTGGAACGTCACGCCCAGATGATTGTCACCGACTCTGGAGGAGTTCAGAAAGAGGCGTTTTTCTTCCAGAAGCCATGTCTTATTTTGAGAAGCGAGACAGAATGGAAAGAAATCGTTGAATGCGGGGCTGCGAGAATCACCGATGCCGACGAGAAAAAAATCATAGAGTCGTACAGCAGTTTCATTGAGAATCCGCCGCACAATTATCCTGAACTTTTCGGCGACGGAAATGCCGCGGTGTTCATTTGCAAAGAAATGTTGAGAAATTTTTAAAAAAACGTCGAGTGTATTGTTTTTTTTCGTATCTTTGCACACTTAAATGTACACAACATTAAGTTTAACATAATTGTTTAATAATCAACAGTTTAAATTATGAATCAGTACGAAACCGTTTTCATTTTAACTCCCGTTTTGTCTGAAGAACAGATGAAGGAAGCGGTAGCAAAATTCGAGAATCTGCTCACAAAGAACGGAGCGGAGATCGTTTTCAAGGATTTCTGGGGCATGCGCAAGCTCGCCTATCCTATTCAAAAGAAATCTTCAGGCTTCTATCAGTTGATAGAATACAAAGCCGAAGGCAATGTTATCGAGGCAGTGGAGACCGAGTTGAAACGCGACGAGCGCGTCATGCGTTTCTTAACAGTGAAACTTGACAAGCACGCTGTCGCCTACAACGAGAAGAAACGTCGCAAAGCAGCGGAAGCAGCCGAGCAAGCCAACTAATTGTTTAACATTAAATTTTGAATGATATGGCACAACCTAACACAGACATCAAATATTTGACTCCAATAGCAGTCGATACAAAGAAGAAAAAATATTGCCGTTTCAAAAAGAACCGCATCAAATACATTGACTACAAGGATGCTGATTTCTTATTGAGATTCGTGAACGAGCAGGGCAAGATTTTACCACGCCGCATCACAGGCACATCAACGAAATACCAGAGAAAGGTCGCTCAGGCTGTCAAGAGAGCCCGCCACCTTGCTTTAATGCCGTACTTGGCTGATTGTTTGAAATAATAAGAGGAGGACAGACACATGGAAATTATTCTTACACAAGACGTTAAAAATTTGGGATATAAAAACGACATCGTCAACGTTAAACCAGGTTACGCACGTAACTTCCTGATTCCACAGGGTATGGCTATCCTCGCAACAGAGTCGGCACGCAAAGTTTTGGCAGAAAACATGCGCCAGCAGGCATACAAACAGGAGAAAATCAAGAAAGAAGCCCAAGATATCGCAGCAGTTCTCGAAAATCTTTCTCTCCGCATCCCTGCAAAAGCGGCTTCGACGGGCAAAATCTTCGGCTCTGTCAACAACGTTCAAATCGCCAACGCTATCAAAGAAGCCAAAGGCATTGACGTTGACCGCAAACATATCCTCATCGACGACGACACCATCAAAGAAGTCGGCACCTACAATGCAAAAGTTCGCCTTCACAAAGATGTGACAGTCGAAATCAGCTTTGAGGTTTTCGCTGAATAAAACACGATTAAAAAGTGATAACAAGCCGAGGAAACACGTTTTCTTCGGCTTTTTTTAAACTCAACCCTTCATTAAAAAAAGCGTCATGACAAAGAACGATATCAAGGAATTGCAGGCATTGCGCAGTGCCAAAGGCCGCAAGGAATCCGGGATTTTTGCAATCGAAGGAAACAAACTCGTTGAGGAACTGCTGAAGTCTGATTTCAAAATCTGCAACATCTTTGCAACAGAACAGTGGGTTGTGAAAAATCCTGATTTTGCGAAAAAAGTCATAGATTATGAGGTGGTTTCATCTAAACAGATGGAACAAATCAGCAATTTCGTGACACCGCCAGGTATCTTCGCCACCGCCATGATGCCGAAACACAGTATAGAGCCGAAAGACACCGAACATCAAATGGTGTTGCTTCTTGACGGCATCAACGACCCGGGAAATCTCGGCACCATCATACGCACCGCCGACTGGTTCGGAATCAATAAAATAGTGATTTCCGAAGACACCTGCGACTCATGGCAGCCAAAAGTCATTCAATCGACAATGGGTTCGATTTTCAGAATACAAATCACCGAAACTAATGTTGTCAAATTTTTGAAAGAAGTAAAAACACCTGTCTTCGGCGCCATGATGCAAGGCAAAAACGTTTATCACACACATATCAGCAACAATCAAGGAGTTATCGTCATCGGAAGCGAGTCACACGGAATTCGTGACAATGTGATGCCTTATATCAGTTGTCCAATAAACATCCCTAAGGCCGAAGGCAGCAAGACCGAATCGTTGAATGCGTCGGTGGCCGCCGGCATCATAATCTCAGAAGTTTTTAGAAAAAACCATTGACAACCGGCACTTCCCGCCAAATATAAAACACATCATGTAAAAACGTAGATGTCTTGTAATTCAACGACTTAAATAGCGTTTCCCCAACTATTTTTTGTTTGTTAGACCTGAAAATTTAAAGTACAAGAAGCAGAAACATTTAAGAAACAGCCAATAAAGAAAATTATAATTGTATTTTTAAGCCAAGACCAAGACCAATAATATCCCATAATTTCAAATATTTACTATTACAATAATCTATAATCATCAGGTCGTAAGTATTAGCTTGATAATAGAACGAAACTTTTTTTATTTTGCCAGAATGTGTTTTTATATTGAAATCGAATTGCTGTCCCAAAAGCACAAAAAACCTGACACTTGAGGAAAATCCGTAATAATGGTCGGGGAAATAATCAGGTTCAACCACCCAAAAATCTTCACCAAATGTAAAACTCACCATCATTCCTGTTGAGACAGGAGAGAAATCGACATTTTTAGTCAGGTGCAGTCTCCATGGAGTGTACATTTCCCTTGCTGATAGGCAAATCGTGCTTGAATAATTGCTATAAGCAGGGACATATCCTAATAACACAGTAGTTTCGAGGCAATCGTCTTTTGCATAATCCCAGGTTAGACCGACAGAGTTAAGTCCAACATTTCCTGCATATTGAATAGTCATTTCATTAGGAATTAGTTTAATCAGACGTTTGCTTTGCGCAGAGACTCTCGTTGCATAACCTATAAAAAAGCACAACAAACTAGAACTTAACCGCCTCATATTCAATTATATTATGATAAATTTTAAAAGAAAGATAATATCTGTCGTCCAATTTTGGACAATGATACCAATTTACTCCATCTTCAAAATAGTCGATTACCGTAGGCGAGCCATGAATATGACCATAGACACATATTACCGAATCGCCGAAGCGTTTGATTTTATCCTCAAATTCGTTTATTTTATTGTGATCAAAGGTAATATCCCAAGGTTCAATATGCATGAAGACGGCAACTGTTTCGCTATTATTTGTCAGTGTTTGTTGTTCCATGAAATCAAAATCGGGAACATTATTAGAATTATGATATTCCAAACAATTAGTATTCAGGCAGACAAATTTTGTCGTTCCGGCCATGAAGGAGAAATTCGCCTCGCCATAGAGTTCGGCATAAGTTTTTTTTCCAGTGCCAAGACAATCGTGATTTCCAAGCACCATAACATAAGGCACATTCAGTTTGTTTAAAATGTTTTTAGTATTCAAAAACTCATCGACAAGGCCGCAATCTGTTTGGTCGCCGCAATGGATGACGAAGTCGAAATTCTCATTATTAATCACACGAACCAGGTTTAGCAGGTTATCATATTTAATATGAGAATCGCTGATTACGGCAAAGGAAACAGTATCTTTTTCGCTACAAATAGATTCTATTTCATTAGTGTTTTTATCATTTAGATTTTTTTCGCCGTTGAATTTTTTCAAATACGGGTTAGCATCAAATTTGTCGCATGATGTTAAAAACAGCATCATGCACATCAGAACATACAATACTATTTTTTTCATATACGATTAATTTCCACAAAATTATAAAAAAATTCAAACAGCATGGAGATACACTTAAAAAAGTTATCAACAGCCGGTAAAAAAAAATAGAGACGGAGTCTGTCCGTCTCTATTGTAGTGGTGGCGGCGACCTACTTTCCCACAAGTCAATGCAG
>UQNO01000019.1 GCA_900542475.1 uncultured Bacteroidota bacterium | reverse complement strand
GTCGCCGTACATAGCGGGGGTACCTGACAGCATGACCTCAACTTGGTCGATAGCCGATTGAGGCACCGAGTGGCTGCCGATGACGCGGACGCCGTCGATGTAATAAACTGTACCTTCTTCGCGCGCGCCACGCATGTTACCGACTTCACCGTCTGAAGAGAACACACCACCGACGGTGGCGGCGACAGCTTCTGCCGAGCGGTTAGGCATCTTCGCGATTTCCTCGGCGGTGATGGTAGCACCGGCTGAAGTCTGGTCCTTTGAAATCAAAGGAACCTTGTAATCGACAATCTCAACAGCGTCCAGCACTTCCGACTGCATGCTCATCTTGATGTCTTGGAAGGTAATCTTGTTACCTGGGATTACAACACCTGTCATAACAACTGTGTTGTAACCAACGAATGTTGCTCTCAAGTCGTAAGTTCCCGGAGGAATAGGGTTAATGTCGTAGTTGCCGTCAAAGTCCGTACTCGCTCCTCCCACCTGCGTACCGCCGTTTTCCAAAACGACATTAGCAAATGCGACAGGCTCGCCGGTATCTTTGTCAGTAATGACACCCTTGAGACGACCTTGTTGTGCAAGTGCCAACGACCACGACGTCAGCACGATGCAGAGTGTAAATAGTAATTTTTTCAACATACCTTGAATTTTTATGTTATACTACTCAAATAATTTCCATTTTTCAGGATACTTTTTAGCGTTCAAAATTACAACATTTTTTTGAATTCCCGCAATGAAATATTTTTATTTCGAGAAAATATTTCCGGCGTTTTTTTGAAAAGCATTGTAACACGTTAGAAATAAACATTTTATAATCGCAATATTTTTTGATTTTTTTTGAAAAAATGAAAAATCCATGCTTTTTAAAAAGATTTTTCATTCACTTTTTGAGTGTTTTTTATCAAAAAAAATATTAATTTTGCACCAAAATATTTTTTAAATGAGAAAATTTTCAAAAATACCGTTGATTTTTTTTGCTGTTTTGATGTCGGGTTTTATCGTTTCGTGCAACGGCAAACCTAAAAATCCCAATTCGCCCAATGTGAATCTGAATTTTATTATTTATCCTAATAGTATTGAATTTCAAGAACTTAACACTGTAGGCGGTTGGATGTATGTAACAGCGCCATTGCCAAGTTACGGCGTTATTATATATAGGTATAACATTGACGAGTTCCGTGCTTACGAGCGCATGTCGCCAAACGATCCATACGCGTGTCCCGACAACCGCCTTTTCGTGGCTCTGCCGTTTGTCATCGACTCTTGTCTCGACAACAAATATTCCATTCTCGACGGCAACATAATCGAAGGCACGGGATATCCGTTGATACAGTATTTCACACAGTATGACGGCACTTCGTTGAGGGTTTACAATTAAAATCGCCGAAACATTTCATGAAACATATAAAAAAAGCGGAGACGTTTCATGAAACGTCTCCGCGATTGTTTAATATCTGTAAATGTCAGCTTTGAACGGCCCGTTGATTGGGACACCGATGTAATCGGCTTGTTTCTGTGTCAGTTTAGTGAGTTTCACTCCTATCTTGTCGAGATGCAGACGTGCGACTTCCTCGTCGAGATATTTCGGCAAGCAGTAAACGCCGACAGGATATTTTCCGCGTTTCTCCCAGAGGTCCATCTGTGCCAATGTCTGGTTGGTAAAGGAGTTACTCATCACGAAGCTGGCGTGGCCGGTGGCGCAGCCGAGGTTCACCAAACGTCCTTCCGCCAGGATAAAGATTGCTTTTCCGTCAGGTTTGACAAATTTATCGACTTGTGGTTTGATATTTATTTTCTTGACACCATTATGATTCTCCAATGCGTTGACCTGGATTTCGTTGTCGAAGTGTCCGATGTTACATACAATGGCTTGGTCTTTCATTTGGAGCATGTGTTCGAGGGTAATCACGTCGCAGTTACCTGTGCATGTAACGAAGATATTACCTTCTTTCACGGCTTCTTCCATTGTTGTGACTTTATAGCCTTCCATTGCCGCCTGCAGCGCGCATATAGGGTCTATTTCGGTGACGATGACGCGTGCGCCGTATGAACGCATCGACTGTGCGCAGCCTTTGCCGACATCGCCGTAGCCAAGCACCACGACGACTTTACCGGCAAGCATCACGTCGGTGGCGCGCTTGATGCCGTCAGCCAGTGACTCGCGGCAGCCATACAAGTTGTCGAACTTGCTCTTTGTCACGCTGTCGTTCACGTTGATTGCGGGGACGAGGAGTTTTCCGGCTTCTTTCATCTGATACAGACGATGAACACCTGTTGTTGTCTCTTCCGAGACACCTTTCCAGTTGGCCACCACTTTATGCCAGTGTCGCGGGTCTTGTTGATAGGTTTCTTTGACGACACCCATCAAGGCTTTTTCTTCGGCGTTAGCAGGTTCTACATCAAGAAGCCTTGGGTCGTTCTCGCATTCATAGCCTTTATGTATCAGCAGTGTGGCATCACCGCCGTCGTCAACGACAAGGTCAGGGCCGCTGCCGTCGGGGAAGGTGAGGGCGCGCATGGTGCACCACCAATAATCGTCGATAGTCTCGCCTTTCCAGGCAAACACCGGTGTTCCGCCTGCCGCGACACCTGCCGCTGCATGGTCTTGTGTCGAGAAGATATTGCAACTCGCCCAGCGCACCTCCGCGCCAAGAGCCTTCAACGTCTCGATAAGACAAGCGGTTTGAACAGTCATGTGAAGCGAGCCGCTGATACGCGCTCCTTTGAGAGGCTTGCTGTCGCCATATTTCTTGCGAAGCGCCATCAAACCCGGCATCTCGTGCTCCGAGATTTCAATGTCTTTTCTTCCCCACTCCGCCAGACCCGGGTCGGCGATGAGACAAGGGATGTCCATTCTTTTGAGTTCTTCTTTCATATTTCTATTTTTTTATTTCAAAAACAAGGGCGTGTTCGATATTGACAACGCCATTAATATTAATAAGGTGTCGATGCCGCCGTCTTGGTAAGTTTGACTTTAGCCTTGCCACCAAGAGTCCTCATCTTTTTTATTCAGATTAATAATTTTTTCATCCCACGACGACATTGATGATTTTCTTCGGAATGAAAACGACCTTGCGTACTGCGACACCTTCGAGCCATTTCTTTGCTTCCGGCGCATTGAGCACGGCGGTTCTCACATCGTCTTGATTGATATCGAGAGGCAGTTCGATGTCGAAGCGTTTTTTCCCGTTGAAAGACACCGGATAGAGGAACGAGCTCTCCATTACGTTTTGTGCGTCAAACTCTGGGAACTTCTGGTTGACGACGCTGTCGTCATGACCCATTTTGTGCCACAGTTCTTCCGCGATATGCGGTGCATAGGGCGAAATCATGATGGCGAGAGGCTCGAGGACAGCGCGTTTGTCGCATTTCATGTCGGTGAGTTCGTTGACACATATCATGAAAGCGGAGACGACGGTGTTGAACGAGATGCGTTCAATATCTTCTTCTTCTTTTTTGATGAGTTTGTGCAAAACTTTCAGTTCTTCTTTAGTTGCCGGTTCCTCGCTTATCTTTGAGTAGAGTTTCCAGAACTTTTTCAGGAAGCGGAAGGTGCCTTCAATTCCTTGTGTATCCCATGGTTTCGACTGTTCGAGCGGGCCAAGGAACATTTCATAGAGGCGCAGGGTGTCGGCTCCATATTTCGAGATGAGGTCGTCAGGGTTTTGCACGTTGAACTTCGACTTTGACATTTTCTCGACGAGCCAGTCGCAGACGAACACCTTATTGCCTTCTTTGTCTTTTTCGCAGATAAATCTCGCGTTTTTGAGGTCGTCGCGCCATTCGCGGAAAGCGTTAATATCAAGTATGTCGTTGTGAACGATATTGATGTCCACCAGCATGGGGTCGCTAAACTGCTCTATGTCGGGCAGGTTTTTTGAGACGAACACCGGGCCGCCGCTATATTCCTCGCCTTGTATCAATGCGGGGACGTCTTTGCCCAAGGCGAAGTCTATCATACGTTGACGGACATAGTCGGTGCCTTGTTCGAAGTCGTTGATAATATCGACGATAGGCACCATAAGGAGTCGGTATCCGTGTTCATCGGCGAATTTACGCCAAGGTTCCGCCACTCTTTCGAGGTTGCCCATTCTGTTGATTTCTATAATCAAGCCTTTTTCCGGGCAGAAGAAGTCGAAGCGGCGGTGTCCTTCTTTGTAGTCGCGCACAAAGGTAAGCCCCAGTTTGTTTTCTTTCAGTCGTTTCCAGACGGCATATTCGCAGATTTTCTCCAAATTGACACGGTAGGCGATGCTGGAACGTCCTTGTATCATTCCCTGGTTCACCATTTTCTGAAAAGGCTCGTCTTTGCATGCGAGTCCGAGGTCGAAGAGGAATTTGTTCCAGAAACGGCTATAGATAAGGTGACCTGTAGCGTGTTCGGCACCGCCGATGTAGAGATCGACGTTTTGCCAATAATCATTGGCTTCCTTGCTGAAATATTCGTTTTCGTTACGCGGGTCCATATATCGGAGATAGTATCCGCTTGAGCCGGCGAAGCCCGGCATCGTATTAGTCTCGATGGGATAGCCCTCTTCGGTGACCCAGTTTTTTGCTCGTGCCAAAGGCGGTTCTCCGTTATCCGTTGGTTTGTAGGCGTCTATTGCCGGCAGTTCAAGAGGCAGTTTATCCACATCCATGGCATAAGGCATGCCATCTTTATAATAAACAGGGAAGGGCTCGCCCCAGTAGCGTTGGCGGCTGAAGATAGCGTCGCGGAGACGATAGATGGTCTTGCCTTTGCCAATTCCGAGTTCTTCGAGTTTTTCTATCATACGTGCAATAGCCTGTTTCACTGTGAGGCCGTTGAGGAAGTCGGAGTTTATGAGCACGCCTTCTTTTGCGTCGAACGACTCTGCCCACGTCGAAGGGTCTGACGGCTCCTCGTCGGGCTTTGCCACCACCTGAATGATTGGGAGGTTGAAATGGCGCGCGAAAGCGAAGTCGCGGCTGTCGTGGGCAGGCACTGCCATGATGGCGCCTGTGCCGTAGCCCATAAGGACATAGTCGGAAACCCAAATCGGTATTTTTGTTCCGTTGAAGGGGTTGACGGCATAAGAGCCGGTAAACACGCCGCTTACCTTCTTCACTTCTGATATACGCTCACGTTCAGAGCGGTTTTTCGCCCATGTGACATAGTCTTCCACTGCTGCGCGCTGCTCTTTGGCGGTGAGTTGTTTTATCATCTCGTGTTCTGGAGCGAGCACCATGAAGGTGACGCCGAACAAGGTATCCGCACGTGTCGTGAACACCTCTAAATCAATATCTTTATCAGCGACTTTAAAGAAAACAGACGCGCCCATCGACCTGCCTATCCAGTTGCGCTGCACGTCTTTTATCGACTCCGTCCATTCCACGGTATCGAGACCTTGAAGGAGGCGTTCAGCGTAGGCAGTGATACGCAGCAGCCACTGTTTCATTGACTTACGAACAACGGGGAACCCGCCGCGCACAGAAAGGCCATCTTGCACCTCGTCGTTGGCGAGCACCGTGCCAAGCTCCGGACACCAGTTCACCATAGTGTCGGCGAGATACGCGAGACGGTAGTTCATCAATATTTCCTGCTGTTGTCTCTCTTTCATGGCGTTCCACTCATTCGCCGTGAAACTCATCGGTCTGGTGCAGGCGATGTCGAGGCCGGCAGTGCCTTGTTTGCCGAAGATTTCGACGAGTTCGGCGACAGGACGGGCATGCTTCGCCCGGTTGCAATAATATGAGTTGAACAACTGTATGAATGTCCATTGAGTCCATTTGTAATAATGAGGGTCGCTGGTACGCACCTCGCGCTCCCAGTCGTAGCAGAAACCGATTTTATCCATCTGTTCACGGTAACGGTTGATGTTCTTCTCCGTGGTGACAGCAGGATGAGTGCCGGTCTGAATGGCATACTGTTCAGCCGGAAGTCCGTATGCGTCATAGCCCATAGGGTGAAGCACGTTGAAACCTTTCAGACGTTTGTAGCGAGCGTAGATGTCCGAGGCTATGTAACCTAACGGGTGACCCACATGAAGACCGGCGCCAGACGGATAAGGAAACATGTCCAACACATAAAACTTCGGCTTATCATGGTCAATATCAACATGATATACTTTATTATCACGCCAATATTCCTGCCATTTTCTCTCGATTTCCTCAAAATTATATTCCATAATATTTTTTAAATTTTTTCGTTTGAAAAAAACGTGTAAAATTACAACATTTTTCGCTACATACCTTATATTAATCAATTTTTTTGTATTTTTGTGGAATGAAAACAAATATTTACATTCGGAAAAGATGGTGGAATTTAGCTCTCACGGTATTGGCTGTCATAATCATAAGTATATCAATACAGTACACGAGTCGTTTGGTGAAACGTTTCGCGGCGCAGGAGACAAAACAGATTGAGATGTGGGCGGAAGCGGTGCAGAGTCACGCCGAGCTGATGAACTACACCAAGATTTTCTTCAACGAGGTGAGCGAGCAAGAGCAGAAACGCGTGCAATTGCTGGCGAAAGCATACGAGAGTTTCCTTGAGGCAAAACCTGATGAAAACACCTCCATTTACCTCGACATCATACAAAGCAACATCAGCATTCCCGTAGTAATCACTGACAATAGCGCAAGAATCGACCTCTCCATCAACTTGCCGGAACATCTTAAAGACAAGACAAGGTTCGACGACGATATGATAAAAGAGTTCGGCGTTTATCAACCTATTAAAATCGACCTTTTCGGAAAGACAAAATGGCTGTTTTATAAAGAATCGTTGATTTACACCGAATTAAAAGGCGTTTTAGATGATTTGTTCACTCTTTTCATAAACGATGTGACCGACAACGCGGTAGGCGCCCCCGTCATTATCATGGACAGCATCGACAACACCGTCTTGGCTCACGGAAACCTCGACCCTGTCAAGATGAAAGACCCAAAATATGTTGAAAATCAAATATATACGATGCAGGAGGAAAACTATCCTATAAAGGTGAATTATCTTGACGACAACAAGGTATATATTTATTACAGAGGGTCGGATTTATTGTTACAGATGCGTTATTTCCCTTTAATTCAGATGCTTATCTTCGGGCTGTTTGTCCTTTTGGCATATCTTTTGTTCAGTTATGTGCGCCGCTCGGAGCAAAACCAGGTGTGGGCGGGCATGGCGAAAGAGACCGCTCATCAGATTGGCACGCCCTTGAGCTCGCTGATGGGATGGGTGGAGCTGCTGAAGTTGGAAGAGAAACCATTCGTGGGAACGGCTGAAATGGTGAATGACATAGACCGGCTGAACACTATCACGGAGCGTTTCTCTAAAATAGGTTCCATACCCACTCTTGAGAAAACCGACGTGGTGGCATCTGTTGACAAGACAATGAAATATCTTCAACGACGGTTCTCCTCGAAGTTTGAATTCGACATACAACTGCCTGTCAGAGAGATAGTTATCCCCTTGAACGCCGCCTTGTTCGGCTGGGTGTTGGAAAACCTCACCAAGAACGCCATCGACGCGATGACCGACAAGGGGAAAATCACAGTGGAGATGACCGAAGACGACAACGATGTGTTCATCGATATCAGCGACACCGGCAAGGGCTTGCCCCGCTCAATGTACAAGCAAATCTTCAAACCCGGCTACACCTCCAAGAAACGAGGCTGGGGCCTCGGACTGTCGCTGGCAAAACGCATCATAGAGAACTACCACAAAGGAAAAATATTCGTGAAGAACAGCGTGACGGGACAAGGCACCACATTCAGAATCGTTTTAAAAAAATAATAACCAAACCTCTTGGTTATATTCAATAAAAAGTTGTATTTTCGTGGATTAAAATTTTATTATGGCAATATACGATAAATTTCAAGATAAGACACGCAAAAAGCTTGCGGTTCTTGTTGACCCCGACAAGCCCACCGACGCGCAGATACTCTCAATCGTCGAGAAAGCCTCCGCCGCCGATGTTGACTTTTTCTTCGTGGGCGGCAGCCTGCTCGTCACCGACAGCCTCGACCACTGCATCAAACTCATAAAAGAACACTCTGACATTCCGGTGCTCATCTTCCCAGGCAACTCGTTGCAAATCAGCAAATACTGCGACGGGTTCCTGCTGCTCTCGTTGATTTCCGGACGCAACCCCGAAATGCTGATTGGCAGACACGTCATCGCCGCGCCATATCTGAAGTTGTATGGCAATGAAATCATTCCTACAGGTTATATGCTCATCGACAGCGGCAAGGCGACATCGGTGACTTATATGAGCGACACCACGCCGATACCGCACGACAAGGACGACATCGCCATGTGCACCGCCATCGCGGGCGAGATGCTCGGTCTGAAACTGATATACCTGGAGGCAGGCTCGGGTGCTTTGACACCGGTGTCGAAAAGCATGATTTCAAAGGTAAGCCAGATGATTAATATACCGTTGATTGTGGGCGGCGGCATCAAGACACCGGAGATGGCGGCAGACGCGGCAAAAGCCGGAGCCGACATCATAGTCATCGGAACAGCGTTTGAAAAAGAACCGGAACTGCTGAAGAGGTTCGCCCAGGCAATTCATAATGCATAGACATCACGTCATTTCGGACGCAACAATGTGAAGTCGAGACATGAATCTGTGAAAACATTCACCTCAATGAATAAATCTCCTTGAATTCAAGAGATTTCTCCATTCCGACAAGGCCGAAATGATTAACAGAAAAATCATAAAATATCAAAAATATGAAGAAACTATTTTTATCAGCAATCGCAATGATGTTAATTATGACATCTTTTGCGCAGGAAAAGAAAATGTTAACGCCTGCAGACGCTTCGTACAACAACTACGAAGTATTCCCTAAAGGCAAGAGTTTCAAATGGTTAGGCGACACCGATAAATATGTCTTCACCGAAGGCGACGAGTTGAGGTATCAGACACCTGGCGAGAAGTCGTCGCACACACTCCTTACCATGGAGCAAATCAACAGTCTATGCAAAGGCAACGGCATTGGCGATTTCAAGAAGATTCCCAATATCACATGGAAAAACGAGCATTCCGGTTATTTCTACAAGATGGGCGACGACGGCGGTCTCGTTCTTTATTTGTTGAATATCAACGAGAAATCCATCAAGAAAGTAACGGCTCTCCCTGCCAACGCCGAGAATGTCAACCTCAACGAGGTCACGATGCGCATAGCATATACCATAGGCAACGACCTTTACATCGCCGACGGCGACAAGACGTCAAGACTCACGGAGAATCCGGAACACGTCATCGCCGGACAGTCGGTGCACCGCAACGAGTTCGCCATCGACGGCGGCATCTTCTGGTCGCCAGATGGCAACAAGCTCGCCTATTATCTGATGGACGAGAGCATGGTGACAGACTATCCGCTTGTTGACATCACGACACGTATCGCCGAGGCAAAACCGATAAAATATCCAATGGCGGGAATGACATCGCATATAGTGAAGCTTCATGTTTACGACATCGCGACGGGTACTGACGTGGTGATGCGGACTGGCGAACCCGAGGAGCATTACCTCACTGCCATCACATGGAACAACGACAACGAGAAGATTTACATCGGCATCTTGAACCGAGGACAGGACACCTTGAGTTTCAATGAATACAATGCGTTGAGCGGCGAGTTCAACAAAACCATCTTCCACGACGAGGACGAGCAGTATGTCGAGCCGCAAGGACCCGCATATTTCCTGCCGGGCAGCACCACCGAGTTTTTATGGCTCGCCCAACGCGACGGATATTATCATCTCTGGTTGCATAACACCAAGACCCTCAAGGCGAGACAAATCGAGAAAGGCGACTACGTCGTTACCGCGTTCAACGGATTCGACAGCGAAGGCAACGCCTATTACACCTCGACAGAGGTCAGTCCGCTACAGCGTCATTTCTACAAAGTAAACATCAAGAACGGCAAGAAAGTGCGTATCACACAGAAACACGGCACGCACAGCGTGTCGCCGAGCAAGAGCGGCAGGTTCTTCATCGACAACTACACCAGCACCGACGTGCCGAGAGCCGTATGCATCCAAGATGAAAAAGGCAGAGACTTCGCGCCTCTGTATATGGCGGAGGATCCTTTGAAAGACTATAACCTTGGCGTGACAGAGCTCGACACCATCAAGTCGGAGGACGGACACGCTCTTTACACGAGAATCGTCAAGCCATATAACTTCGACGAGAACAAGAAATATCCGGTTATCGTTTACGTTTACGGCGGTCCGCACGCACAGCTCATCACCGACTCTTGGTTGGCAGGCGCCGGCATCTATCTCAACTATCTCGCACAAGAGGGATTCATAGTGTTTACCATCGACAACAGAGGTTCCGCCGACCGTGGCGAGGCTTTCGAGCAAGTCATTCACCGTCAGTGTGGACAAGCCGAGATGCGAGACCAGATGACAGGCATAGAATATCTCAAGACCAAGCCCTACATCGACCCGGAACGCATCGGCAGCGACGGCTGGAGCTACGGCGGATTCATGTCAACATCGTTGAAAATCAATTATCCCGAGACCTTCAAGGTGAGCGTGGCAGGCGGCCCTGTCATCAACTGGAAATATTACGAAATCATGTACGGCGAGCGTTACATGGACACACCGGAAGAGAACCCCGAAGGCTATGAGCTCACCGCACTCGACAACAAGACTGACAAACTCGAAGGCAAACTGTTAATCATCCACTGCTCCACCGACCCCACCGTGGTATGGCAGCACAGCTTGAGCTTCCTTGAGAACGCCATCCACAACCAGAAACAGATAGACTACTTCGTTTATCCGGGCCACGACCACAACGTCTATGGCATGGACAGAGCGCACTTGATTATGAAGATTACGGAGTATTTTAAGGAGAATCTTTAGTTGGATGTTGGGTGTTAGACGGTAGCCATTAGGTGTTAGACATTTGTATCTTTGCGCACTCTTGTTTTGGGGTGCGCAATGACGAAGTCGGGAAACAGCCTGCCGGAATCTATTTCATCAAGATGAAAGATGACAGCGGCAAAATTGGGACAAGAAAAATCGTCAAAGAATAGAGCCGTTTCAGGAAACGTCTCTACTTTCGGATTCCGTCTTCGAATCTAACCACGAAGGAGCCGTCGTAGCCCTTGGAGAGCACCACCTTGAGGTATGCGTCTGCCTCGGCTTTGGTGGCGAAGCAGCCCGCAGTGTATTTACACAGCCCGTTATGTTCGTAACAATCAACATCTTGCAAGTCTTTATAAACCGACTGCGGGTTATCGACAGGACGGTTTTTAGTGGCAAACTGCACCTTGTAAACCACGCCTGTGTTTTTATCGACGGCGGGCGTCTCCGGAGATGACGGGAAATCCAGGTTCATCTCGACAGACTCTTTTTCGTAATTTGTTTTGTAAGCGCAGAAAGCGCGATATATTGCAGATGCCAGATAATCCTGGCCTTCTTTCGACATCATATATGCCTCTTCGGCTGGATTTGAGATGAAACCGAGCTCGACCAAGATGGAGGGCATAGATGTTTTGTACAGCACCAGGAAACCTGCCTGCTGCACTCCCCTGTCGTAGCGTTTCGCCTTGTTGACAAGTTCGTCTTGAACGAGCTCCGCCAACTTTAGCGAGTGTTGCTTGAACTCACTCTGGATAAAGCTGAAGGCGATGTAAGCCTCGGTACTGTTCGGGTCGAAGCCGTCGTAGTCCTCCTGTGCATTGCTCTCATAGAGGATAGAAGCGTTTTCGCGTTTGGCGACAGCGAGGTTGGCACTGTTACGGTGGTCGCCCATGATAAACGTCTCGACACCGACAGTCTTCGACGAGTTAGCCACCGAGTTGCAGTGTATCGAGATGAAGACATCGGCGTTGTTTCGATTGGCGATGCGGGCGCGCTCCATCAACTCGACAAACACATCGGAGGTGCGCGTGTAAACGACCTTCACGTCAGGGTGTTTTTTCTTGATATATGCGCCTGTTTTCTTCGCCACGGCGAGGGTGATATCCTTCTCCTTCCCCTTCTTCCCCACGGCTCCGGCGTCTTTGCCGCCGTGCCCTGCGTCAATCACGACAGTCCGAATCTTGGCATTTTGGGCATGAACCGCAAGCGGAAAAAGAAAAATCATGAGACCTATCAATATAATTAAAAATACAAGTCTGTCTTTCATAAAAAATCGTATCTTTGCAGTTTGAATTGTTTTGAATTTTTTACAAAATTAGATAAAAATCTTGTACACAAGGTCAACATATCGTTTTTTTATTGTTTTTTTCATCTGCATGATGGCTTTCCCCATTATCGGCAGGAGTCAGAGCAAGATTGACGCCCGGATTGACCGCAACTGCAACGACTCCACGATTCAAGACTTAAAGAACAACAAGATTTATTATTTTGGCGATGCTGTCATAAAATACGACGACATCGAGATTCGGGCCGACTACATCGAGTTCGACTTCGAGAAGCACACCGTCTTCGCCAAGGGGCTGCCCGATTCCACCGGGAAGATTCAAGGGAAGCCGGTCTTCACCCAAGACAATCAAAAATACTATTCCGACGAGATGTCGTTCAACTTCGACACAAAAAAAGGAATCATCAGCAAAGTGTTTACCGAAGACAACCAGAACTATCTTCACGGCGACAAAATCAAGAAGATGGACGACGGAAAGATTAACATACGGTCGGGTTCGTTCACCACATGCAACAACCGCGAGCATCCGCATTACGAGTTTCATTTCAACAAAGCCATTGTCATACCCGACGACAAAATCGTAGCGAAGATGCTTTACGCAAGGATAGAAGAGACACCGATACCCGTCGCGATCCCTTTTGCCTTGATTCCCAACGCCAGGGGGCAGCGTTCAGGCATCATCATACCATCGTTTGGACAGTCGGCCAACCGCGGTTATTATTTTGAAAACGGAGGTTATTACTGGGCAATAAACCAGCACATGGACTTACAGCTCATCGGCGACATCTACACACGAGGCAGCTGGGCTGTCAAGCCGACGTTCAGATATGTAAGCAGATACAAGTTCAACGGCTCGATAGCGGCAAGCTATGCCATCAACAAGGTAGGCGTGGAAGGCTCCGCCGACTACACCGAAAGCACCGACTTCAAAATCAGATGGCTGCACAAGCAAGACCCCAAGGCGAGGCCCAAGTCGTCGTTTTCAGCCGATGTCTATATCGTGAGCAACAACTACAACAAATACAACGCCGTCTCCACGACAGAGTATTTGAGCAACACCTTCCAGTCGAGCATCGCCTATCAGACGAGCTTTGCCAACAAGTTCTACCTCACCGTGAACGGCAGCCACAGTCAGAACACCTTGACACACAACATGACCATCACCTTGCCGGAAATCACTTTCACCATGAGCCGCGTCTATCCTTTAAAAAACATCGGGAAAGTCGGTAAAAAGCATTGGTACAGCGAGTTGAACCTAAGCTACTCTGCCAACGCCAAAAACTACATCAGCATGGCCGACAGCCTCTTCTTCAAAGACAAATGGCTCGACAACATGCAAAACGGCATGCAGCACCGCGTACCTATCAACCTGCCCGTCAAGCTGTTCAAACACTTCACATGGACAACATCGTTAAACCTCAGCGACAAGATGTATCTCCAATATTACAAAAAAGACTGGGTATTGGACAACGACGGCACAGGACACGTCAAAACCGACACCATTCCACATTTCAGCAATGTATTCACATACGATGTGTCAAGCAACATCACCACGAAGATTTACGGAATGTTCAGATTTAAAAAAGGTCCGGTGAGAGCCATCAGGCATGTGTTCACCCCTACTGTGGGATTCTCCTACAACCCTGACTTCAGCAGCAGTTTCTGGAATTATTACTCCACCTATGTCGATGGCAACGGCGTTGAGCAGAAATACAGCTATTATCAAGGTGAGATTTACGGTGCGCCGGCGGCACAACGCTCGGGCAGACTTACATACAACCTGAGCAACAACATTGAGATAAAAGTTCCCTCAAAAAAAGACACAGTGAACGGCCTGAAGAAGATTGTCCTCATCGAAAACCTTACATTATCAGGCAATTATGATATGGCAAAAGACTCCTTGAACTGGTCGTATCTCAACATCAGCGGACGCACCACGCTTTTCAAGAATTTCACGATACAATATGCAAGCGTTTGGGACCCTTATGTCCTGGATTCGACAGGTACCAAGCAGTTGAACAAATACGAGTGGGACATCAACCAGAGGCTGTTCAGGAAGAAGAGCGTGGCATGGAATTTCAGCGCGAGCTATTCTATCAACGACAAGACCTTCGGGAAGAAAAAAAACAAAGAGAAAACCGACAGGCCTTTGATTTCGTCGCCTAACGCCTCCGAGGAAGAACTCGACGACATACGCAACAATCCCGGCGGATATGTCGATTGGTCAACAAGCTGGTCGCTGTCGTTGAGCTATAACCTACGCATGACCAACAACTTATCGTACATAAACTATATCTTGAACGACAACCGGTCAACGGTGCAGACACTCGGCTTAAGCGGCGAGATAACATTGTCGCCGAAGTGGAAAGTGTCGGCACAGACAGGCTGGGATTTCGAGACACACAAGATAACATACACCTCACTCACAGTCTATCGGGACCTGCACTGCTGGGAGATGCGGTTCAACGTCATTCCATACGGAACGTATAAATCGTGGAACTTCCAGATTAACGTGAAGGCATCTGCCTTGCAAGATTTGAAATTGACAAAGAAGAAAGATTATCGAGATAATTATTAATGTTGAGATGCGATGAATCGCGTCTCAACATTCCAAAATGGTGACAAATAATATTGAACGTTGTTTTTTAGTTGATAGTTGAACATATAAGAATATTTATTATTTTTGCAGAAATTAATCTTTGAAAACATGAGAAAAATATTGTTACTAACGTTGATTTTCAGTTGTTTCGGTTGTTTTGCCCAGGTCGAGACAGAATACGAGAAATATGTGCGCGAGCAGAACGAGCAGATGCAGCAAATGCAGAAGAATCAGGACGAAGGTCTTGCCAAGATGCAGAAAGAATACGAGGACTATGTAAAGGCGGAACAGGCTGCCTACGCCAAATTTGTGAAAGAGAGAGCCGAGCAATGGGGCAAAGGCAACGTGAAAGAAAGCACACAGAAAGACTGGGTGGAATATTCCGACGACGGCAAGTCGAGAAGCACCGTCAACTTTGAAAACGGCGAGGCCACCATCGAGATAATACAGGAAAAAGGCGAGAAAGTAGATAACAAAGAGATTGAGAAAAAACTCAAGTTCTTGTTGACGAACAAAGGAAAGACCAAGGACTACGACTCGGAGGTCGAGAAGGCGAAGCCACTGCAGGAGAAGCCGGTACTCGAAAACCAAGTGCAGACACCGTCAGGAGAGACGGTGACAGAGAAAAATCTCGACAAAAACGTGAAAGAGATTGTGGAAAACGTGAAAACGGAGGTCAAGACCATCAAAGGCGACGACAACGTGGAGCGTCAGGTGGTCACAATCAAGTTCGAGCTCATGCCCGACCACATCCGCACCCGTGCCGAGCAATATCAACAAGAGATACAAAGATACTGCCAGAAATGGGATGTTGACCCCGCCCTCGCATACGCCATCATGCAGACCGAGTCGTCGTTCAATCCGAAGGCGAAATCATACGTCCCCGCCTACGGCCTGATGCAAATCGTGCCTCGCACAGCAGGCGCCGACTGCGCACAGAGCCTGAAGAAACCGTTCTCGGCGCCGACAGGCAACTATCTCTACGAGCCGGAAAACAACATAGAAATGGGAGTGCATTACCTCTATTTGCTGAAAAAGAGATACTTCACCAAGGTCACCGACAAAAACAGCCAGGACCTATGCGTGATAGCATCGTACAACACAGGGGCAGGCAACCTGGCAAGAGCATTGAGAGGCGACACGAAAATAGGAAAAGCCATACCGCAAATTAATGCGATGTCATACGACCAATACTTCAAATATCTCGAAAAAAACCTCCTTCCGGAGACACAGAACTACATCAGAAAAGTAACAGAAAGAATGAATAATTTTAAAACTTGGTTAAAATGAAAAAAGCAATTGCAACAAACAACGCTCCAGGAGCCATAGGTCCATACAGCCAGGCCATCGCAGCTAACGGATTCTTGTTTATTTCAGGCCAGCTGCCGGTGAACCCTGCCACAGGCAACGTGGTTGACGGCGGTATCACCGAGCAGACAGAACAAGTCATGAAAAACCTCGAAGCCATCCTCAAAGAGGCCGGCTGCACCTTCGACAACGTGGTGAAATCGACATGCTACCTCAACGACATCGCCAACTTCGGCGCCATGAACGCAGTGTATGGCCAATATTTTAAGCAGGACCCTCCGGCGAGAGCGGCTTTCGCAGTGAGAACACTGCCCAAAGAAGTGATGGTGGAAATCGAGATGATAGCAGTGTTGTAACCGTCATTTCGAGCGAAGCGAAACGAAGTGGAGCGAAGTGGAGAAATCTACGATTAACAAATGTCCATGAGTACTCGGTTGCTGTAGATTTCTCGACAAGCTCGAAATGACGAGAAAAACAAGCTCGAAATGACATCATTCAATCCGTCATTTCGACCGAAGCGAAGCGAAGTGGAGAAATCTACGACAAACGAAATCCCTTCATTTCGAGCGAAACGAAGTGGAGACCTGAGCGAAGCGAAAGCATTCACCTCCGGTGAATAAATCTACGACAAACAAATGTCCATGAACACTCGATAGCTGTAGATTTCTCGACAAGCTCGAAATGACATCATTCAATCCGTCATTTCGACCGAAGCGAAACGAAGTGGAGCGGAGTGGAGAAATCTACGATTAACAAATGTCCATGAACACTCGATAGCTGTAGATTTCTCGACAAGCTCGAAATGACGATAGAGACAGGCTCGAAATGACATCATTCAATCCGTCATTTCGACCGAAGCGAAGCGAAGTGGAGACCTGAGCGAAGCGAAAGCATTCACCTCCGGTGAATAAATCTACGACAAACAAATGTCCATGAACACTCGATAGCTGTAGATTTCTCGACAAGCTCGAAATGACGATAGAGACAGGCTCGAAATGACATCATTCAATCCGTCATTTCGACCGAAGCGAAGCGAAGTGGAGACCTGAGCGAAGCGAAAGCATTCACCTCCGGTGAATAAATCTACGACAAACAAATGTCCATGAACACTCGATAGCTGTAGATTTCTCGACAAGCTCGAAATGACGATAGAGACAGGCTCGAAATGACATCATTCAATCCGTCATTTCGACCGAAGCGAAGCGAAGTGGAGACCTGAGCGAAGCGAAAGCATTCACCTCCGGTGAATAAATCTACGACAAACGAAATCTCTTCATTTCAAGCGAAACGAAGTGGAGACCTGAGCGAAGCGAAAGCATTCACCTCCGGTGAATAAATCTACGACTAACAAATGTCCATGAGTACCCGGTTGCTGTAGATTTCTCGACAAGCTCGAAATGACGATAGAGACAGGCTCGAAATGACGATAGAGACAAGCTCGAAATGACATCATTCAATCCGTCATTTCGACCGAAGCGGAATGAAATGAAGCGAAGTGGAGAAATCTACGACAAACGAAATCCCTTCATTTCGAGCGGAGTGGAGACCTGAGCGAAGCGAAAGCATTCACCTCCGGTGAATAAATCTACGACAAACAAATGTCCATGAACACCCGATAGCTGTAGATTTCTCGACAAGCTCGAAATGACGGGAAAAACAAGCTCGAAATGACATCATTCAATCCGTCATTTCGACCGAAGCGAAACGAAGTGGAGCGGAGTGGAGAAATCTACGACAAACGAAATCCCTTCATTTCGAGCGAAACGAAGTGGAGACCTGAGCGAAGCGAAAGCATTCACCTCCGGTGAATAAATCTACGACAAACAAAAGTCCATGAACACCCGGTTGCTGTAGATTTCTCGACAAGCTCGAAATGACGGGAAAAACAAGCTCGAAATGACGATAGAGACAAGCTCGAAACAACAATTATCAAGCAATTGAAACGAAAAAAGAATTATTCACGATTAAAAAGAAAATATTATGAAAAAGAGTATCACCTTATTATTGATTGCGGCGTTTCTCACCACATTGTTCGTGGTGTCGTGCTCGAAGAAAGACGATGATAAAAAGAACTATTCCGAACTTATCGTAGGACGCTGGAAGACGGCCGACGGAGGCCATTATGAGGTGTACAACACCGACGGCACCGGCAAGATGTGGGACCCCGCCGACGATGTCGAGGAAGACGAAGCCGACATCTTCGACTGGAGCATCGACAATAAAAATAAAATGACACAACTCATTCATTTTCAAGGCGGTCAGGGAGATGTATCGCAATACTGCAACATCATAATCCTGAATGAAACAACCTTGAAATACGACAACAACGGTTGGAGAGCCGAATACACATTGACAAGAGTTAATTAATTTGAAGTTGGATATCAAATAAAAACCGCTTAACGGTCACCTATCACTATGAAAAAAGCATACAAGGTAACATGGATTAGCCTCGCCTCTATAGTCGGCGCGGTCATCGTCGCAGCAGTTATAGCCCTTTATATGGCGCTGAATCCTAAACGCCTGACATCGTTAGTCAACAAATACGCGGCGGATTTCATTACATGCGATTACAATATCGGCAAGGTTGACCTCACCTTGTTCAAGACATTCCCCGACGTGGGGCTTGAAATCGACGACATTGTGCTTGTCAACTCGACGAAAGGCTGGACAACCGACACTCTCGCCGCCATTGACGAGTGCATAGTGTCGGTGAATCTGAAAAAAATCCTGTTCAGCGACGAAATAGTGGTGAACAGCTGTTACCTCAACGGCGGTGTCATAAACGCTTTCTTCGACACCGAGGGAAACAACAATTTCGACATCTTCCCGCCGAGCGAGGCGAAGCCGAGCGAGGCGGACAACAACGAGACGAATGACAACAACAACCTCTACTCTATCGACCTGAACAAACTGAAACTCAACAATATCAATATCAGATACACCGACTTGGCGGCAAACACCATCGCCAATATCAACGGAGTAGGCATGAAAGCCAAAGGTACGGTGAAAGACGAGTTCATCGCGGGCGACATCAACGTGACTGTAAACGAAGTAAGAGCGATAGTCAACAACGACACCGCCAATATAGATGCCGCAATAAAAAACATCTCTCTTGACGGCACCGTCAAAATGATTGGCGACGACATCAACGCCAATGTCAGCATAGGCACCGGCACCCTGTCGCTGCTCATGACAGGCGACGACAATATCATGGCAAGCCTCAACGGTCTCAACGTGAAATATAACGGCGACATCAACAACTACGAATATGTCAAGGGAAACGTCAATCTCAAAGCCAACAGCCTGTCTGCCACTATAGACGACGACACCTACGCCGACAACGCCGACATCTGTCTTAACATACCTCTCGAACTCGACCTGAACCGAAGTCACGCCAAGTTTGCTCAATCCGAGATGAAACTCAACGACATCAAGATTGAGTTTATTGGCGAAACCACGATAAAAGACGACATCTCGCTCAATATGGACATTAACACCAATGCGATGCTTATCAACGACTTGATTTGTCTGATTCCGGAAAAGTTAAGAAAAGACCTGCTCGGCAACATCAAAATCAACGGCAAGCTGATTCTTGAATCGCACGTGGAAGGCACCTACAGCGAGAATAAAATGCCTGTAGTCAACGCCGATGTGACCCTCACCGACGGTTATTTTGAGATGCCGGAAGAGCTGCCTTTCCCGCTCACGAGCGTGAACACCTCTCTTCGCACACGCCTCGACCTCAACGGCAAGTCGGATGTGACTATCAACGCATTGAGACTCAAGATGAACAACACTATTCTGGCGGCAAACGGCACTGTCAAAGACGCACTCGACAAAATGTTTTGTAACTTAAGCATCAAGGCGGACGTGGATTTCGACGATGTGAAGTCGTTCATGCCCGAAGAACTTATCGCACATGGTGCCATCATCGCCGACATCAACATGAAAGGCAGTGTTGACCAGTTCAGCGAACTCGACCTGATGAACACCAAACTCAACGGCAAAATAAAGTGCAAGGGAGTGGACATACAATATGCCGACACGATAAATCTCAAGTCTTCTGATTTGAAAATTGACTTCGTATCGCCCAACCCCACCTCCAACTCGCTGCGCGACGGCATAGCCTATGTCAAGCTCAGCGGCACCGACATCAACGCAGGCATCACCAACATGATGACAGCCGCGCTCAACGACTTCAGCATCAATGCGCAGGTATCAAATATCCTCGACAGCGCCGCCATCATATCAGCCATCGCCGACTTCGACTTCAGCAATCTTGACATAGCGTATGAAGACATTGTTTTGCACTCCAACAATGCGTTAGGCAGTGTCTTCATGCTTCCTTCAGCCAACGACGGCAAGACATCGTATGCAGCGGTATATAGCAGCGACTCGCTCGTCTTCGCCATGAGCGACGAGATGTTTTTCGCGACAGAGACGCTGTCGCTCGACGCTGTCGCCGATTACGACGAGACCGAAAACGACATGCTGCTGCAATGGAATCCAAATCTCGACATTGACTTGAGCAATGCTGTCTTTGCCATGAAAGACCTTGGCGAACAGGTGTTCATTCCGACAATAGACATAAGCTATGACGACGAAGGACTTAAGGTAGGCAACAGCAGGATACAACTTGGCAATTCCGACTTTGAGCTGGAGGGGGTTCTTACCAACCTCTACGAGCATCTCAAGAACGACGAGCTGCTCAAAGGCGAATTTAATTTCACCTCCAGTTATACCGATGTGAACCAGATTATGGACATCTTCAACGGAATGGGCGGTGACGAGAGCACACAAGAGAGCGCGGCAGAGGGCGGCAACGCTGACGAGACGGAAGATAATCCGTTCATGGTGCCCTACGGCGTTGATTTCATACTGCACACCAAGATAGACAACGCCGTTGCCGGAGACATGAACATTCGTAACATAGGCGGCGACATCACCGTCAAAGACGGAGTCCTCGTCCTGCAAGAGATGGGTTTCACCAGCGACGCGGCAGAGATGCGACTCACAGCTTTGTATAAATCGAAACGCAAAAACCACCTCTATGCCGGCTTCGACTTCCATCTGCTCAACATCGACATCGCCGAGATGATTCGCATGATTCCCGACCTCGACACCATCGTGCCTATGCTGAAATCATTCGCAGGCAAGGCCGAGTTCCATTTCGCGGCAGAGACAAACCTGAAATCCGACTATTCGTTGAAATACTCGACACTGAAAGCGGCATGCAGCATAGAAGGACAAGACCTCGTGGTTCTCGACAGCGAGACATTTGATAAAATAAAACGACTGTTGCTGTTCAGCAAGAAAACCGACAATAAAATCGACAGCCTCGACGTGCAGTTCACAGTGTTTAAAAACGAAATCGACGTCTATCCTTTCGCCGTCTCCATGGACAAGTATTCCGCCATGCTGTACGGACGGCACAATCTCGACATGAGCTACGACTACAACATCGCGGTACTTAACCCCCCAATTCTCAACAGATTGGGTGTAGAAATAAAAGGACCCGACTTCGATAACATGAAGTTCAAAGTCAGAAGAAGCCGACATAAAAACCTGTTCAAACCAGAAAAACGCGACTACAAAGAAGAGAAAATCGCCGAAATCAAGAAGATTATCTCCAACTCTTTGAAAGACAATGTTAAATAATATCTTTGACATTATAAAACATATAATACGGCTGTCGCTCGGTGCTTTTTTCATCGTCACAGCCGTATTGAAACTGTTATCAATAGATAATTTTGAAGTTTATATCTACAGTTTCAATATTGTTGATTTCGTAACGACCACATTCTTGTCCAGACTGCTGATTTCCATAGAGTTATTCATTGGACTAAGCTTGATTTTCAATATTTGCCACAAACAAATCTGGTTACTCACCCTGCTGATGATGGCGGGGTTCACCCTGTTTTTGGTTTATGCGGGCATTTTCAGAAACGACAGCAACTGTCATTGTTTCGGAAGTCTGATAGAACTTGACCCCTGGCAGTCGATAATCAAGAACATCATAGTGCTGGCGTCGCTTTTTGTCATCAGAAAAGAAATGCGTTTCAAGACAAAGATTTTATCAAAACCCAAGACTATCAAATGGATTTTCGGGATTATAGTGTCGGTTTCGATAGCGATTCCTTTCGTCATGGTGCCGATGGATGCGATTTACAACAAGATTTATTCTGACAAGGAAAATATCAACACCATCGTTTTTTACGAGAGTTTGAGAGATTCGACGTACACAGATTTTCTGAATGTTCTGCCGGAGAAGGCCGGCGACACCATGGTTTTCGTCCATGAGACACGGCTGATGTGCGTGAACGAGGGACGATACATCATCAATTATGCGCTTGCGGGATGCGGCTACTGCCGCGTGGGAGCCGAGAAACTCCGCTTGATGCTCGATAAGCACGACGTTTCTCACGAAAAAGTGAAATTCGTGCTTGGAGGCAGCGACATGGCAGTGAGCAATTTCATCAGGCACACCCAGACTTTAGACTATGAGCATTGGAAGATTGCAGCGTCGAAAATGATGAGCGTCACTTTCGGAAAATTTCCTTTATACGTTTTTGTCGAAGACGGTAAAATTGTGAAAACGGGAGATTTCAGAATGCTGAACGACAAAGAAGTGACGCGGTTTTTAAACCAAATCGACAATTAGAAACTTGCAACCGAAATATTTCCCATGACCACGACATGAGTCACATTGAGTTTCATTGCTGTCCGGTAATTCCAGGAAGAAAGGATACAAAGCATAGATTTAATTGTTAAGTTATGTGATGACTTGAGCGGCGGCGAAGCCGCAATGTCGTCGTTTTTTCAAAAATATTTTGTTTTATTCGAAAAAACCACTAATTTTGCATCGCTAACAGTTAAAAAAACAACAAAGAAGCAGTAAGTAAAACAAAATAAAATATTAAAATTAAGCATTAGCTATTATTTCGCGTTTGCCGAAGCCCACCAAACTCATCGGAAATAAAACACAGAAATAATAAGTGAAGGTTAAGCCGTAAACGGACAAACCTTTGCCCAAGGAATGTAAGCAATGCTCATACCTTTATACACAACTTGTTGATATAGAAAACGAGTTGAAACATTACAGGCAACATTTTAAAGATAAAACAGTTCTTTGTAATTGCGATGACCCACGAATAAGTAACTTCTTTCATTATTTTAGCTATAATTTTGAGCAATTAGGATTGAAAAAACTAATTACTACTTGTTATAAAAACCAGAATCGAGATTTGTTTTCGCAAAATGATAGTGAAAGAGCAATATGGTTGGAATATTTGGGAGATAAAAATGGGAATAGAGTTCCTGATCCAGAAGAAATTGGCATTCATTATCTGAAAGGAGACGGCGATTTTCGTTCACCCGAATGTGTGGAATTATTAAAAGAAGCCGATATTGTTGTGACGAATCCTCCGTTTTCACTATTCAGGGAATATGTTGCACAGCTTATTAAATATGACAAGAAGTTTGTTATAATTGGCAATCAAAATGCAATTACTAATAAAGACTTTTTCCCATTGATACGAGACAATAAGATATGGTTAGGCTATGGTTTTAAAGGTGGAGCCGGACATTTCTATAGCAAATATGAAGATGTCGCTACAGCAGGTGACCATAGAGAAGGTATGATTCGTGTTTCCAGTGTTAATTGGTTTACAAATCTTGAAATCCAAAAAAGACACGAGGATTTGATATTGTTTAAAAAATATACTCCTGCGGAATATCCTCATTATGACAATTATGATGCTATAAATGTGGATAAAACATCTCTATAACGAGAAACAGCGCGAAACGGAACTTATGAGATAATCGACGGACAGCAGCGTACCATCAGCACGATGCAAGTGCGGCTCCTCTGTGGCAGTTTTTTCAATCGGTTATAACATGGATTGAAACCTCTTTTCGTCCAACAAAAGAACGAAAAAAGATAATGAAAGGTGTCGATTGGGGTGTTCTTTACAAGCAATATAAAGACCAAGTATTTGATTATCAAAATATTGACAACAAAGTAAAACGTCTCGTTCTTGACGACGATGTCACAAAGAAAACCGGCGTATATCCCTATATTCTCACCGGGGAAGAGAAGTTTTTATCAATCAGGGCGTTCACCTCTGCCCAAAAGCTGTCGGCATACGAGCGCCAGCTCGGCGTCTGCCCCGGTTGCGGGCATCATTTTGAACCGAGTCAGATGGAAGCGGACCATATCACCCCATGGCATCTTGGAGGTAGGACAATTGCCGAAAATTGCCAGATGCTATGCAAAAAATGCAATAGAATAAAAAGCGGGAAATAGCGTCGTCGTTAAGATTTTTTCAAGGAAACCCTCACCGTGCCGAACGCAGCAATTCCACCGATAATCGCGATGGTGGCGAGCACGATTAAAACATCTTGCAATTGCAGCGCGACGGGATAATACTCGACGATATAGCTGCCGCTGCCGTCGCCGAGACGGATGATGCCCACATACTGTTGAAGCAAAACAGCAATAATCCCGATGATGAGCCCGATGATGCCGCCTACGACGGAGATAATGGTGCCTTCGTTCAAGAAGATGCTGCGTATCAAGGCGTTGTCGCCGCCCAGGGCTCGGAGCGTGGACGTGTCCTTTTTCTTTTCGATGATGAGCATGCTGAGCGAGCCGACGACATTGAAGGTCGCCATCACCAAGATGAATACAAGTATCAGATACACAGCGAGTTTCTCCGATTTCATCATCTTATAAAGCGTCGATTGCTGCTCATATTGGTCGAAAACGTTGTAGGCGGGGCCGAGGAGATTTTTTATTTCTTTTTTAATTTTTGTTGGATTAGACGACTGGTTGATAAAAATCTCCACAGCTGAGGCCGCACCTTCATAGCCAATGAGTTCAGATAGCCATTCATAAGGTGCGAGCACTACCTTGTCGTCCATGTCTTGGTTTGTTACAAATGATTGATTAACAAACAGTTGTCCCGTGTTAAAACTACTTTCGAGGTTGAATGACGAGGCTTTGCCTCGACGTGGCACATAAACATGAATCGTAGTGAACGGGTTGTTCGGATTGATGCCGAGATAATATGCCATTCCGACACCGGGAACAGCGAAACAGACATCGTCATCGCTGCTGAAACGCCTTGATTTCACTATTGATTTGTTGATTCGCTCAACATCATGGAACTCGGCGGGAACTCCTTTTATCTGTCCTATCTGCTGCTTGTCGCCGTTCCTGAAAAGCGCGTCTTCGGTAATGGTTGGCAAAACAAGCTCCACATTTTTGATTTTTTTTATCTCTTCAAACGGGAAGTCTTTGATATTCACCGTCTTTCCTATTACTGATGTGATTTGCAAGTCAGCAGACATCTTGTGGACATTGTCGCTTATCACCACATTGAATCCGTTGAAGATGGAGAGCACGAAAATCATGGCGAACGCTGCCACCGCCACGCTGACGATGGAAATCCACGTCACTATATTGATAAGGTTGTGGCTTTTCTTCGCGAGAAGATAACGCTGCGCTATGAATAAGGGCAATCTCAAGACTTCAGCAGATTGTCGATGTTTTCGATATAGTCGAGGGAGTCGTCCTCGAAAAACTGCAGCTCGGGAATCACTCTCATCTGGAATCTGACACGCTCGCCGAGCATGCCGCGTATGCTCCTGCTCATAGTGTTCACCTCCTTCACCACGTTGGTCTTCGCGTCGCGGTCGGTGCCGAACACGCTGAGATGCA
The DNA here is from genome assembly GCA_900542475.1 of uncultured Bacteroidota bacterium. Taxonomy (GTDB): domain Bacteria; phylum Bacteroidota; class Bacteroidia; order Bacteroidales; family F082; genus Limimorpha. Next base: position 15,140 of record UQNO01000019.1, on the reverse strand, counting down.
CGCGGGCATACGACATGTCGCTCGTTACGTTGACTTTCGTAACGGTAATCATGATATTTCCTTTGGTTTTAATCTCCCGCCGGAATATTTCGCTGAGTTCTTTTTGAATCAGCTTTGAAATTTTTTGTTGTCTTTTAGTTTCCATAGTGATTGCAAAAGTACATAATTTTTTTTAATTCAGAAACTCTATTTCTTAATATAATTTCATAATTTTGCACTCTGTAAAAACTTGATGAATATCTTCTCCATCGAGATGAGGTTCTTCGTGTTTGTAGATTGAATCATTGAAAAAATCCGCAAAAACAAAAGAAATGAGGATAGTAGCGCAGCGAGTTTCAAGGGCTTCCGTCACCATCGACGGTGAAATGAAATCGCATATAGGAAAGGGAATCATGGTGCTTATTGGCATAGAAGAAGCCGATAATCAAGATGATGTGGAATATCTTTGCCAGAAGTTGACGAAGTTGCGTGTTTTTGCCGATGACAACAATGCCATGAATCTCGATGTCAATCAAGTAGAGGGGGATTTTCTTGTGGTGAGCCAGTTCACGCTTCACGCGATGACAAAGAAAGGCAACCGTCCGAGTTTCATCAAGGCGGCGAGACCGGAACATGCCATACCGCTCTATGAGTTGTTCCTCAAGAGGTTGACGGAGGTTTCCCAACGCAAAGTGGAATGCGGCGAGTTCGGCGCCGACATGCAGGTGGAGCTCATCAATGACGGACCTGTGACAATAATAATGGATACGAAAAATTAGTCTCACGCAGATTTCGTCAATGATCCGATTCACGAAATCCGCGTGAGAAAAACAATAAAAAATAATGTTGCTTTTTTATAGAAAATACGGCGACCCCAAAAACAAACCCATCGTGGTGCTGCACGGTGTGCTTGGCCTTTCGGATAACTGGGACTATTTTGGCAAACGTTTTGCCGAGAAGGGTTTCCACGTCATCGTTCCTGATATGCGAAACCACGGGCAGTCGCCACGCATGGAGGCGTTCAACTACAAGGTGATGGCGCGCGATGTCAAGAAAGTGCTTGAGCACGAACATATTAAGAGATGTTATGTCATCGGACACAGCATGGGTGGCAAAATCGCCATGATGCTCGCCTTTGAAAATCCGCAACTTGTTGAGCGTCTGGAGATTTTGGATATTAGCCCAAGAAAGTTCGACCATCCTCTGGAGCATGTCGGATTTATCGACGCAATGGGCAAAGTAAACCTGAAAAAGGCTAAACGTCGCCTTGATGTGGAGGAGCAGCTCGCAAAATATAACTTCGACAAACGAGTCCTGCTGTTCCTGATGAAGAACCTTTCATACAGCCATGAACATGGCTTCAGATGGAAACCATATCTCAAGTCGATTTACAAAAACATCGAAGAAATAGGCAAAGGCCTTGAGAACCACGGAACTTACAACGGCCCTGCATTGTTCATAAGAGGCGGTCGGTCTGATTATATCTTGGATAAGGATTTGCCGGTGATGAAAGAGCTTCTGCCTAACTATCAACTTGTTACGCTTCCGGAGTCGGGGCATTGGATTCATGTCGATGACCCAGAAGGATTCTTGGAGGCGACAGAACGTTTTTTTATTGATTAAAGCGCGCCTTCTGTGAATCAAGCCAACGCCTTAATGTGGTGATAAAAGGCAGCGAGGACTTGTTTCGTCAAGAGCCATATTTTTAAAAATTATCACTCTGTGTAAGAATTTTTTGTATTTTTGTAATCTTGTAATTTTTTAAAAATAGGAGTTTTTATCATGATTCCATCAAAACAGAGAGTTTTAGAGATCTTAAAAGAAGTTGTTTATTTCCCTAAAGGAAGTAATATCGTTGACGCCGAGATGGTTAAGGACATCGAGGTGGGAGAAAATCTAATTCGTTTCAGGCTCGTTCTCGAAGATGTCGATGACGAAAAAAACAAGTTTTTGTTTGATTCGGCGAAGAAGTTTCTGAACGACGAGTTCGGAGACATTGCTGTTGACATCATTCCGACGGCTCCGGTGACCATGCTTTCAAAGGTGAAACACATCATCGCCGTGGCTTCCGGCAAGGGCGGCGTGGGAAAATCGACAGTGGCGGTGAACCTTGCCGTGGCGTTGGCGACACAGGGTTTCAAGGTCGGCATGCTTGACGCCGACATCTACGGTCCTTCGGTGCCGATTATGTTCGGAACAGAAGGCATGCAGCCGGAGTGCTACGACAAAGATGGAAAGACATTTATGGTGCCGCTCCAGAAATTCGGTATCAAGCTGATGAGTATCGGCATGATGGTCAATCCGGAGACACCTCTCATCTGGCGCGGACCAATGGCCACAAGTGCTCTGACCCAACTCATGACCGAGACAGACTGGGGCGAGATAGACTTTTTAGTCGTCGATATGCCTCCGGGAACAGGCGACATCCAGCTCTGCCTCGCACAGAATTTCAAGGTATCAGGCTCCATCATAGTGACGACACCTCAAAAGGTGGCTTCCGCCGACGTGCGTCGAGCCGCTAATATGTTCAAACACGAGGGTGTCAGCATCCCGATTTTAGGCCTGGTCGAAAACATGGCTTATTTCACGCCGACAGATATGCCGGACAAGAAATATTACATCTTCGGACAAGGTCACGGCAAAGAGTTTGCCGAAGAACTCGGCATACCGTTCCTCGGCGCCATTCCAATGGACGAGAACATCGCCACTGCAGGTGACAAGGGAACACCTTACACCTTCGGCAACTTCGGCCCGGTGACGGCGGCATTCGAGAAATTGGCAAGAAAAGTTATTGAATTGATTTAATTATGGAAAAAGAAGCTATCATAAAGAAAGTCAAGAACGTGCTGGCGCAAATCGAGCCTTATCTGAAGGCCGACGGCGGCGGCGTGGAGTTTGTCAACCTCGACGACGACATGGTCGTCTGGGTGCGGCTCACCGGACATTGCGCCAACTGCCCTCATAGCACGCAGACGTTGAAAAACGGCATCGAGAAGACGATGAAAAGCGTCTTGCCGGAGATAAAAGCGGTGGAAAAAGTGTAACTTCAAACAGAAAGAATCGAAGTGGAACACCATCGTGCAAATTCAAGAAAATCATAGTCAACAATATGTTAAATCAAAAAATTAAAAACATGAAAAGAAATTTACTATTCTTAACGGTAATGTTGATGGGTTTGGGCGCCATGGCTCAGACCACATACACAAAAATCAACTCCGAGTCGGAGTTGAGCGCTGGCGACAAAGTGCTCATCGTCGGATTCAATGATGACGGACAGGCATTCGCGATGTCGTACCAGAAGTCCAACAACCGCCATGCCATTGAAATAGCGAATGCGGGCGGCAGCATCACGACGGAAGTCGCGGCATCGGCGTCAAACCAGACGGAGCCATTTGAAATCACAATCGGCGGTTCGGCAGGTGCATGGACATTTTTCGACGCATTGAACAATGGTTATCTTTACGCTCCAGGCGGCGGCAACTACCTCAAGACACAGAGCACGCTTGACGACAAAGGCAAGTGGACCTTTTCAATGGAGGGCGACGGCTTCGTCCCTACATCAAATGGCGGCGCAGAACAGAAAATCATGCGCTATAACGTGGCAAGCACTTTGTTTGGCTGCTACAAACCCTCATCGTCGGTGACAGGGCTGGTATATATCTACAAAGAGGGTGGCGCGCCGGTCATCGATCCCGAGCCGAGCAACTACCCTACAAATGTCCACTCGTCACATCATGGTGTCAATGTCACACTCGAATGGACCGACGCCACAGGCGAGCAGCTTCCCTTAAAATATCTCGTGGTGGCTTCGACAGGCAACATCGCAGTCCCCACCGACGGCACACCGGTCGCCGACAGCCCACTGACGAAAAATGTGGCCTATGGCGTCGAGACAGTGACATTCACAGGTTTGGAAGCCTCGACAACTTACAACATCGCAATCTTCCCCTACACCAACAGCGGAACGAACATCGACTACAAAACCGATGGCAACTATCCGACAGCAACAGAGACAACAGACGATTACAAAATCTTGCTTTCGGCAGATTTTGCCAATAGTCTGGCTCCATTCATGGCTTACAACGTAAAAGGCGAGCAGGAATGGACAACGGGTGCATATCAGGGCATGACATACGCAAAAATGAGCGGTTATGCAAACCAGACGAACAACGAGAATGAGGACTGGCTCATCTCACCGGACCTTTTGAACGGCAGCACATGTAACGAGATGGAGATTGGCTTCATGAACGCATACAAGTATAACGGCGATCCTCTTAAGGTTTTATACACCGAGAATTATGACGGGGTTAGCAATCCCAACAATTTCTCCTGGAACGACATCACCGGCAACTTTGAATGGTCGGAAGGCGAGTTCGCCTGGGTTTCAACGACATATACGATGGAGAACATGCAAGACATGAGCCATATATTCATTGCATTTAAATACACCAGCACAACCGCCGCGTCGTCAACATGGGAAATCGCCAATGTCATGATTTACGCTCAAGGTTACACTTCTGTTGGCGAGAACTCGACGACATCGTTCAATCTCTATCCCAATCCGGCCTCAAGCAGAATCAGCATCAGCGCTGAAAAAGACTGCGAGATTCAGATTACAGACATGGCCGGTCGCATAGTGATGGCAGTGAACGCTGTTGAAGGCGAGAACAATATCAATGTGGCCGACCTTGAAAGCGGTGTTTATTTCGTGAGAATGAACGACGCTGTCGTGAAATTTGTCAAGAAATAACAATCGCAGATAAAAAAAATCGCAAATGTAGAGATGTCACTTCAACGGTGGCATCTCTATGATTTAAATCGATGATTATCAGTTATTTGAGATACAGAAGAAAGGCACAGGGCAAATATCATCTGCATTCGCCGTTGGTGTTTGAACTATACGAGAAGGTTCTTGAATGTTCTCAACCGTCATTTCGAGCGAAGTCGAGAAATCTCCGACATTTGAATGCACCGAAGCGGCGGAATGTCAGAGGTTTCTCCATTCCGCTTTGCTTCAGTCGAAACGACGACCTTTTTTATGAAAATTTAGACAAAAATCTAAAAGCTTTCATAAACGATAATCCATTGATTTTCAAAGATAACGACACGGTGATGATTGTCAAGGACATTCATCGCGGCAGGCGAAACGAGGCAGACTGGGAAAGATTGAAAAACGACGAGAATGTGCGGCTCAGCATTGACTGCTGGCGTTTTGGTCTGGTTTTCATCATGAACAGGATAAAAAAAGAACATTATATATTAAAGGTATGAAAGTTTACACAAAAACCGGCGACAAAGGCACCACATCGTTGGTGAACGGCACTCGTGTCGGCAAGGACGACCTGCGTTTAGAGGCTTACGGCACCTTGGACGAGTTGAGTGCGTTCATTGCGGTGTTGATGGACTCGACGGAGAAATATTCCGAGGTGTTCAAACGCATTCAGGAGAGGCTTTTAGTAGCCGAATGCCTGCTCGCCACCGATGAGAGCAGCGACTTGAAAAAGCAGCTTCCGCAGATGGACGAGGCAGATGTGGAAAGCATAGAAAAACTCATCGACGAGATGAACGAAGGTCTGAAACCATTGAACAGTCTGATAATTCCGGGAGGAAACCTCTTGGCGTCGAAATGCCATGTGTGCAGGACAGTGTGCAGGAGGGCGGAACGTGCCGTCGTGAGGATGAGCAGACAACATGAGGTCAACCCGGTGATAATGAGATACTTGAACAGACTTTCCGACATGTTTTTCGTGATGTCGAGGGTGTTTTCCGAATGCGATATCAAATGGAGTCCTGCGGAAAAATCTCATGACTGACGGATAATTGCTTAATTTTTTTGGAAAATTTTTCTTGATAAAAGGAAAAATTGTAGTACTTTTGCAGCTCGAAAAAAAATAATAAGGAGACACTATGTATTGGACATTAGAATTAGCGTCGAAAATGGAGGATGCTCCATGGCCGGCAACGAGAGACGAGCTTCTTGAGTGGGCAATGAGAACAGGTGCGCCGCAGGAAGTTATAGAAAATCTTCGGGAAATTGAAGACGAAGGAGATGTTTACGAGCGCATTGAAGACCTTTGGCCAGATTATCCGACCAAAGACGACTTTTTCTTCCACGAAGACGAGTATTAAAACGCTAACAAACTGGTTTGCAACAAATTAAATCAGACCCTTGGGTTGACCAAGGGTCTTTTGTTATGTCTAAAACTGCATATCAAGGGAAAAGGTCTATTATATCTCGACCGTTGGTTCTGCAATCTGAAGTTTTTTCACTAACTCCACAAATTCCTGCACCGACAGCTGTTCTGGTCTTTTATTAAACACCTCGTTATCAATAATTTCCGCTGGAATCATCTGGCGCAACGAGTTTCGCAAGGTCTTTCTGCGTTGGTTGAATGCCTGTTTCACTATCTTCACAAACGTTTTTTCGTCACAGTCCAACTTCTTGATATTGTTACGTTTAAGTCTGACAACGGCAGACTTGACCTTCGGTGGCGGGTTAAAAACGTTCTCGTGAACCGTGAATAGATATTCGATGTCGTACCAAGCCTGCAGCAGCACGCTCAAGATGCCATAGGTTTTGCTCCCCGGACCGGCTGCGAGGCGTTCAGCAACCTCTTTCTGAATCATTCCCACACACTCCGAGACGTTGTCGCGGTATTTCAGAATATGGAAAAAGATTTGTGAGCTGATATTGTACGGGAAGTTGCCGATGACCGCAACGTCAGGTGTCGTTTCGAGCTTGTCGAGAAATCCACTCTGTTCAGTTGCAGAAGATTTCTCCACTTCGCTTTGCTTCGGTCGAAATGACGTTAAGTCCTGCTTCAAGAAATCGCCAAGCGTTAAGTGCCCTTCAAGCATCGGAAACTTCTTCCTCAAAAACTCGACAGACTCCTTGTCAATCTCCACCACTTGAAGCTTTTCCAATTGATTTTCAATAAGATACTGCGTCAACACTCCCATTCCAGCTCCTACTTCTATCACGGTGTCGTGACTGTCAGACAATGCATCGACAATCTTTCGGGCGATATTTAAATCGACCAGAAAATGTTGTCCGAGAGCTTTTTTCGGTCTTACAAAATCGTTATTCAAGTAGTTTCCCATAATAATTATTTTATTTCGTCGCGCAATCGGCGGTAACTCTTTCTGGCTTGCGCCACATAAACGCTGGCGGTGTAATCATCGAACAGTTTGGAATAACAAAGCATAGCGTCGTCTTTTCTATTCAATTGATTCTCAAGCAGTAGTGCGTCTTCCATCAATGCTTCGTCAGCGATGTGACTGTCGGCATAGCCTTCGTAAACACGCTTGTAAAGACTGTCGGCAAGGTTGTAATCTCCTTCATTGACTGCAATAATTGCTTTTTTGTAAAACGCCATAGGCAGACTCACCTCATTGGGATTATATGTCACCACCGAGTCAAGCATCTGATTAGCAAGTTCATAGCGATGTTGATATATGTAATAATCAGCTTTGGCGAGCCGTTTTAATCCAACAGTGTCATATTCCAAGTTATCGCTTATCGTCAACGAAAGCGACATCGCATCGTTTGCCACCAACTTGGAGGTGGCGGATTTCAATATTTTCAGTATTGCATTTGCCCATTCAAACTCCCCGATAAAATAACGCAGTTGTGCGTTCTTAAACCTTGCCTCGTGGGCTATCGGCTCGTTTTTCATCGACTTTTCCACTTGGGAATACAGCAGCGTCGCCTCCCACACCTCGTCTGTCAACAAATAAATGTCAGCGAGCTTCATCTTCAGCTCCGCTTTGTTTTTGAGCGACATATTCTTCTCCAACACATTGTTGAGCAGCGACTTGGCATCGTCATAACGATGCAACTCAAAAGCCAGAATATCGGCCTGGGTCAGCACCAACGGCATCATATCGCCCGAAAAACCAATTTTTTCGAGAGCATTGTCGATATCCGCCGACAGTTTCTCGTGAAATTTCTTGTCGTGATTGCCTTCCGCAACAGCCTTCTCGTGACTGTTCTTGATAAATCCGACGGTTGCCTGTACATAATAAACACCCTCGTCCGACTTTTTCAAGATATAGTCGTAAGCATCGACAGCGATGTCGTATTGCCTGTTATCGGCGGCAATCTGGGCCACATAAATCAAGTCTCTCTCATAATTTCCATCGCCACGTCGGTCAAGAGCCTTTAACTGCGCAAGAGCCAACTCATAATCTTGCTGTTGAAGCGAATACCACATCAACAATGATGAAAACTCGTCGTTTCCGGGGTCTTCCTGGGTCTTGCGAAGCAGTGCCATACGAATTATCTCGTCAACATTTCCGTTTAGGTCGTACATCATCATCACGCGAAGACGGTTTTTCACCATCTCATACTGTTCCGGCTTCTCCTTTAAATACAGCAGATAACACTCCGTCGCGTTCTCGAAGTCGAGCATTGAGTTATATGCGTACGCTTTTTCAAGATTAAACTTGTAATTGATGTTCGGATTGGCAGCGCCTCTGTCGAACAAAGAGATTGCCATCTCGTTGAATCTCCTGTTTCTCAACAAGTTAGTAACTTCGACAATAGCGTTTTTCGTATCAGGAACGTCTTTAAGAACTTTATTCAGGTACTTCACGGCCTTGTCGTTTTCTCCTTGTTGAGAATAAACGTATGCCAAATCGACGTGCGACTTCCAGTTTTTAGGATTTTTCTTAAGAAAAGCCTTGTAAGCCCTCTCCGCCTCCTCGTAGTCGCCTGTAAGTACCAGACAATCAGTATATTGATTGAAATACTGCATTTGTCCGAAGGTATCGTAAAGATTTTTGTAGATATCGCGTGCTTTTTCGTAGTCTTTTTTGTAATAAAACTCGCGCGCTATCTTCTCATCAAGTTGACGTTGGTTGTTAACGTTTTGAGCGTCAATGCTTTGCAAAGAGACAACGAAGCATATTATAATCATTGTGAAAAACCTGGGAAAACGCAGCGACTTCATAATGTCACTCCTTCCTCAGTTGTTTCACGACTTTTTTCTGTGCGTCGAATTTTTCTTGAAAATACTTGATTTGAGCCTCCATCATGCAGAGCTCCGCCTCCTCGTCTTGAATATATTTCGATGTGGTTTTCTCATCATATAGATGTTTTTTCACATCACTTTGCAAGTCGGAGAGCTGTTTTCTTGAATATTCAGCCGCCTTGTTTATGATAACTCTCTGATTTTCAAACTGTTGCAGATACGCCTGCAATAGTTCCATCTCCTGTTTGATGTCTTTGGTCATCGCTATGGTTGTGTCAAGTGCTTTATATTCATCAACTAAATAGTTAAAATCTTGATTATAAAGTGTTTTCACTTGACGCTCCACCACATCAATGCGTTTCAGCATCGAGTCGATTTGCTTTGACGAAGGATTGGACGAGCAAGCCGTCATCGCCATCAAACCTATGATTGTCAATATTTTACTTAATAATTTCAAAGCCTGTGTATGGTTGAAGTGCTTTAGGGATTAAAATACCGTTTTCTGTCTGATTGTTTTCGAGCAATGCCGCCACGATTCTTGGTAGAGCGAGTGCACTGCCGTTGAGTGTATGCGCCAAACGTATGTTGCCGTCTTTGTCTTTGAACCTCAGTTTCATACGGTTCGACTGGAATGTTTCGAAGCATGACACCGAGCTCACTTCGAGCCAGAGTTGTTGTGCTGCCGACCACACCTCGTAATCGTATGTCATTGCCGATGTCCAGCTCATGTCGCCGCCACAGAGGCGCAGCACACGAAAAGGAAGTTCAAGCTTGCGAAGCAATCCGGTCACATGTTCCTTCATCGCCTCGAGACGCTCGTACGAGTTGTCGGGATGTGCGATTTCCACGATTTCGACCTTGTCGAATTGGTGCAGGCGGTTCAATCCACGCACGTTCTTACCCCATGAGCCTGCCTCGCGACGGAAGCAGTTGGAATAAGCCACGCGCTTGATGGGAAGTTCGTTTTCATGAACAATCACGTCGCGGAAAATATTAGTCACCGGCACCTCCGCCGTCGGAATCATGTACATCTTGTCGAGCGGCACCGCGTACATCTGGGCCTCTTTGTCGGGGAGCTGTCCTGTTGCATACGCCGAAGCCTCGTTGACGACGATAGGCGGCTGCACCTCGTAATAGCCGTCTTTCACCGCCTCGTCGAGGAAGAAGTTGACGAGAGCGCGTTGCAGACGCGCGCCTTGACCTGTATAGAACGGAAATCCGGCGCCTGTGACCTTGTTGCCGAGCTCAAAATCAGCGAGCTTGTACTTGTTGAGAAGCTCCCAGTGCGGGAGTGCGTTCTTCGGAATGTCCGGCTGCTTGCCTTCTTCGCTCACCACGAGGTTGTCGGCGGCTGTCTTGCCACGCGGCACCATCGGATGCGGAGTATTGGGAATCTCCACCAACTTGCTCTGAATCAAAGTCTTAAGCTCTTCAAGACGCTCGCTTTTCATTTTGGTGAATTCTTTCAGTTCAGCCACGCGAGCCTTTAACGGCGCAGCCTCGGAAGCCTTCCCCTGCTTGCAGAGGTCGCCAACCTGACGCGCAATATTATTCGCCTCTGCCAAAGCCTCGTCGTTTTCTTGTTGTGTCTTGCGGCGCTCATCATCAAGAGCCAAAATCTCGTCAAGGAGCTCAAACCGAGAGAAGTTCTTGATACTCAAACGGTTGATACACTCGTCTTTATGTTCTCTAATATAAGGTATCGTTAACATGGTTGTGAAAATTAACTTGCAAAAATAATAAAAATTCTTTAATTAAACCTCACATCGCTCATATTCATTAATTTATCCATAAACATACACTAAAAACACTCTTGACGCACTCCGAGACCATACATATTCTCGGTGTTGCCAGCCATTGTAAACTCTGTCTTTGCAAAGCGAAGCCTGATGTATTCATTGTTTTTGAAGCACATCGAGAGATTGTTCATATATGTATCCTTGTCGTATTTCTTCAGCTCATACTCTTCTTTTGTGAGATTTAAAGTCAAATCCCAATGACCGATTTGGGTTAAGTCGAGTCGAATTACAACGATTGGAAAACAAACGCCGGATGGACTCCGCCGACAACACAATAAAAAATGACAAAAACAATGTGGGGACATCAAATATCATGTCCCCACATTGTTTTCTGTTCGCTTCCAATTACGGGCGAACACTATTCACCCATACGTTTACTCTGTCACTTCGCCTTTTACGGGAACGACATTAACGTATGAACGATTTTCTCTTTTCTTCTGAAATTCCACGATGCCGTCTGTAAGAGCGAACAAAGTATGGTCTTTGCCCATGCCTACATTGTCACCCGGATAATGCCGTGTGCCGCGCTGACGAACGATGATGTTGCCTGCGATGACTGCTTGTCCACCGAAAACCTTGACTCCGAGTCGTTTGCTATGCGATTCACGACCGTTTTCGGAACTACCAACGCCTTTCTTGTGTGCCATAATTCTTTAAATTTTTTCGGTTTATTATTCAGTGATGTTTTCAATGCGCACCTTGCTCAAATCCTGACGGTGGCCGTTGAGAGTCTGGTATCCTTTTCTTCTTTTCTTCTTGAAAACAAGAACCTTGTCTGCTCTCAAATGCTTGATAATTGTGGCATCTACCTTGGCACCTTCGAGGACGGGGGTGCCAACCCTTGTGTTGCCGTCATTGTCAATCAACAACACCTTGTCGAAGCTGATGGGGCTATCGACATCGCCGCTCAAACGGTTGCAATAGACTTCGTCGCCCTTGCTCACCTTGAACTGCTGCCCTGCTATTTCTACGATTGCGTACATTAATTTGTATTTATTTTTTAATTTTTTTCGGACTGCAAAAATACAACTTTTATCAATACGCGCGACATTTTTCTGAAAAATTAATTTTCGATGCCCTTACGGGCGGTATATGTTACTTTTTTTCTTGACAAAAAAGCAACCAAGAGTCAAGGGCAAAAATAAGCTCGAAACGAAAGCATTCAAGCCGTCATTTCGACCGAAGCGGAACGAAGTGGAGCGAAGTGGAGAAATCTACGACCAACGAAAGTCCATGAGCACTCGGTTGCAGGAGATTTCTCGACAAGCTCGAAATGACGGAGTTATATACTCGAAATGACGGAGTTACATGCTCGGAACGACGGAGTACATGTCAACCCGTCATTTCGACCGGAGCGGAACGAAGTGGAGCGAAGTGGAGAAATCTACGACTAACGAAAGTCCATGGACACTCGATAGCTGTAGATTTCTCGACAAGCTCGAAATGACGGAGTTATATACTCGAAATGACGGAGTTACATGCTCGGAACGACGGAGTACATGTCAACCCGTCATTTCGACCGGAGCGGAACGAAGTGGAGCGAAGTGGAGAAATCTCATCTTATTATAATAACGTTTTCAAAAACGCCTTACATCCCTCGGTGATATCCCTGAACGTCGTCTCGAAATCCCCGGTGTACCAAGGGTCGGCGACATCGCGATGCTTTCCGGCGTAGTCCATCATGAGAGAGATTTTATGCTCTGTATCCTCACCGAGAAGGCGTTTTAGATTTCGCAGATTATTATCGTCCATTGCGATGATGAAATCGTAATAATCATAGTCTTTTCTGGTGATTTGCCTTGCCTGCCGAGAATTGAATTTTATACCTTTTTGAGTTAAAATCCTTCTCGCTAGCGGATAAATGTCATTCCCTATCTCCTCGGTCGATGTCGCTGCCGATGCAATCTCAAACTCCTTTGCCATTCCAGCCTTCTCGACCATATCTTTAAAAATAAACTCCGCCATCGGGCTTCGGCAGATATTGCCATGGCAGATGAAAAGAATGCGATGTTTTTTCATGATGATTTTATTCATAATCCTTTATCCCACATTTCCTTAAAGAAATCCATCACGTAGAGGCTTTCAATATCTCCTATGCGACGGTTTATCTTGTCAAAGGAAACAATTATTTTCCGACTTTGCGGATGTTCCTCGCCAAAGGCTTTCAAACCTTTAAGGTGCTTGGGCATGACTTCCTCGACCGATTTTATTTCAACTGCAACCCTCGCATCGCCAATAATAACATCGACTTCCATGCCGGTGTAAGTGCGCCAGTATGAAAGCTCCTCTTCAGAATGAGTGTAATGCAGCCATGCATAAATCTCCTGAATCACAAGATGTTCGAAAGCATGGCCATATTCAGGCGTTCCCCTAACAAGCTCTTTGCGGTGCAAAAGATGATTTGCCACACCGATATCGAAATAATAGAACTTCGGAGCCTGCATCAAACGCCGCTTCATCACCTTACGGAAAGCCGGGATGCGGTAACCAATCAAAGTGTCTTCCAATATATCAAAATAAGAATTTACAGTCGTTGCACTCACCCAGCAGTCCTGAGCAATGTTATTGTTATTAATCATCTCGCCGTCGGTGAGTGCGGCGACTTCCAAAAATCTCTGAAATGTGTTGAGATTCCGCACCAAAGACCCTTCCTTTATTTCCTCTTTCAGATAAACATCAATATACGCCGCCAAATTACGTGAAGGATTCTTTGATAGGTAATGCGACGGAATCATTCCAAAATTCACAGCTTTATCAATGTCGAAACCCGGAAATCTCAGCACTCACAAAAGGATATAAATACACTGGAAATGCGCGACCGCCAAGAGTATTGTGTCCCTTGCGCTTAAGTTTTCTTGCACTTGAACTGCAAAGAATAAAAATGAGATTTTTCTCCGAAATCAACCGATGCACCTCATTGAGCAATTCGGGCACTTCAGGTATTTCATCAATAACAACAAGAGTATCTTGAGGCTTGTCTTGAAGCATCTCGTAAAGAACACCTGGATTACGGCTAAAACGATTCTTTATTTGGGTGTCAAGTAGATCGATATAAATAGCATCAGACAACTGTTGGCGCAAAGCCGTTGATTTTCCTGTCTGACGAGCTCCGAAAAGAAATATACTTCTTCCTAACTCATTCTTAATCTGCAATATACGCTTTAACATATCGATTTATCGTTTACTTCTCACTTTATATTTTACTTTAAAATATTGTGTAGCACTTTTGATTTTAAATCAAAATCGAATGCAATATTACGATTTTTATCAATGCGAAAAATATTTTTTTAAAAAAAACTGTGCCAAGCCAACAGAGTTGTAGAATGGCACAGTTTGGTTTACAGTCTTCACTGCGCACTCGGAATGACAGCATTTGCCTTAACTACCTTTAGCGGCTGCGTTAAGGGCGTTAAGGGCATTAAGGCGTTAAGGGCATTAAGGGCGTTAGAGGCATTAAGGGCGTTAGGGGCGTTAAGGGCATTAAGGGCGTTAAGGGCATTAAGGGCGTTAAGGGCATTAAGGGCGTTAAGGGCGTTAAGGGCGTTAAGGGCGTTAAGGGCGGTAAGGGCATTAAGGGCGGTAAGGGCATTAAGGGCGGTAAGGCAGGGGTTGTGGAGACGGATTTTTATCCGTCTCTACTTGGCAGGAGAGACGAGGCGCACACTCCAACCGAATCCGCGGTGGCCCCAACCCTCCGCACGCAAGTCCGAATCGTAGAAGTCCACGTAGTACGCGCCGACACCACCGTAGTACGTAGCCGACCAGTAGTTGCCGTAGAAACCGACGTTGCTGACATCCGTCCCGTAACGGTAGCCCGCAGCAGGCAGGAAGACCGCCCCGTTGGCTTCGAACTTGGAGGCCCAGTTTGTCGCGGAGATTTGGTTGCCGCTGAAACTTGCATCATATTCGTTGGTGTTTTTAAGATTGTAGGCACCGCTCCAGTCGTCGGGCAGCAGTATCACGCCGTTCACTCCGTTGACTCGCGCTTTCGCGTACCTTATTCCCGACGTCGTGTTTCTCTTATCGAACACATACGCCCACTCGCCTATTGTCAGAGTGCGCCAAGTCATGCCGCCGCCGTTTGATATCTTGTTGGCACCCCAGTCGTTAAAACTGCCGTAGTCGGAGTGGTATATGGAACTTTTGGTGGGGTTGTCGCCGGTACCCCAGCCGAACAGGTCTATCCAGCCGCTGTAGTTCGGGGAAATATTTGAATTGTCCTTGCCTACGCAATCCCATTGGTTCTCGGCGAAACGCCAGGTGTCTGTCGAGGCCTGGTATTGCAGATTCCCTTTGGAAAAATAGACTTGTTTGGAATCACTAACAGAAAACAGTCTGTTTATTGCGCCTTGAGGAAAATCCGTCGAGGCTCCGTCTTTTTTACATGAAA
>UQNO01000018.1 GCA_900542475.1 uncultured Bacteroidota bacterium | reverse complement strand
TGACTGCGAACAGGAGTTGCGCGCGGTGAATCACGTGCTGTATCTGCCCAAATATATCAATGCTTATTTTGCATGCAAGGTCGTGAGGTCGATAGACCTCGGCACGCATACAATGTTTATAGCCGATATTGTGGATGCCGTCCAGGTAAACGACAAAGATACAGTGACTTACGATTATTACCATGAAAATATCAAACCTAAAACAAAAGTCACTAAAGGCTGCTGGGTTTGCAAGGTCTGCGGCTGGGTCTATGAAGGGGAGCAGCTTCCCGATGATATCGTCTGCCCACTGTGCAAACACGGTAAAGACGCGTTTGAATACGAGGAGCCGACAGTAATGGAAAAAACAGAAAATAAAATAGTAAATAAAGAAATAACAAATAAAAACAAAACAGATAATATGAATATAAAATTAGCGGAAAATATTTTTTACGTCGGGGTGAATGACCGCCGGACAGACTTGTTTGAAAACCACATGGAACTGCCGAACGGCGTTTCATATAACTCATATCTTATTGTTGACGAGCATATTGCATTGATTGACCCGGTGGAGACGGAGTTCATGGCACAGTATCTGTTCCAAATCAAGAATATTATCGGTGACAGGAAAGTGGACTATCTCATCGTGAACCACGACGAGCCGGACCACAGCGGCTCTGTTGGCGCCGTGATTAGAGAATGGCCGGAGGTGACGGTGATTGGAAATGCCAAGACATTCGCGCCTTTGGAAAACTTCTACGGTCATATCGCAAACAAGAAAATCGTGGCGGAAGGCGAGACCTTGAGCCTCGGCAGTCACACCTTGCAATTCTTCATGGCTCCTATGTGCCACTGGCCCGAGTCGATGGCGACATACGAGCAGAGCACGAAAATCATCTTCTCAAACGACGCTTTCGGCGGTTTCGGCGCATTGAACGGCGGTATCTTCGACGACGAGGTGAACCTTGACTTCTATGAAGACGACATGCGGCGCTATTATGCCAATATTGTCGGTAAAGTGTCAGCGATGGCGTTGAAGACAATACAGAAAGCCGGCACTCTCGATATCAAGATGATTGCTCCCTCGCACGGTTTGATATGGAGAAGCAACCTGCAATGGGTCATCGACAGATACACAGCATGGAGTCAGCATCAGAGCCAGGAAGGCGTGGTGATAGTTTACGGCTCAATGTACGGAAACACCGGAAGAATGGCCGACATCATCGCAAGAGGCGTGGCAGAAGCCGGCGTGAAAGAAATAAAGGTTTACGATGTGTCGAAGACAGAAACATCGTTTATTTTCAGCGATATTTGGAAATATAAAGGCGTGGTGTTGGGTGCCTGCTCACATTATGGTAGCATCTTCCCGAATATGGTAGGTTTACTGCACGAGATAGGCGAATACAAGCCGCAAAACAAAGTGTTCGGATTGTTTGGCGGCGCTTCATGGAGTGGCGGTGGACTTAAAACGTTGAAAGAAAACGCAGAGGCTTGCAAATGGAACATCGTAGGCGAGCCGGTGGAGGTGAAAGGCTCTCCAATTAGAAAAGAAGATATTGAAAAATTATTCAACCTCGGTCTCGAGATAGGAAAATCAATTAAATAACATTTAAAATTATTGATTATGATTGAATTACCGAAACTACCGTATGCGGTTGACGCTCTGGAGCCGCATATCTCTCAGAAGACATTGGAGTTTCACTATGGCAAGCATCATGCAGGCTATGTGAACAATTTGAACAAACTCATCGCCGGTACTCCGTTCGAGAACAAGGGCCTTGAGGAAATCGTGAAGACCTCGCAGGGTGGAATGTTCAACAACGCCGCCCAAGTGTGGAACCACACTTTCTACTGGAATTGCATGACACCGAACCCGAAAAAGACATCTCCAACAGGTAAGTTGCTCGATGCCATCGTCCGCGATTTCGGTGGCCTCGACGCTTTCAAGGAAAAATTTATCAACGCCTGCGTGACACTGTTCGGCTCGGGCTGGAACTGGCTTGTCGCCGACAAAGACGGAAAACTGGAGATAATGCAGACCTCCAACGCGGCAACACCATTGACCACCGATAAAAAAGCATTGTTGGTGTGCGATGTCTGGGAACATGCTTATTATCTTGACAGACAGAACGCACGAGCGACCTATGTCAATGAGTTCTGGGGCTTGATAAACTGGGACTTTGTTGAAATGAACGGTATTTAGACATTGACAACGCCATAACCACTACTTTAACCCCAATCGGTCATTAGAGACATGTCTCTAATGACCGATTGGATTTTAGAAATCACTTCGATTCCACTGTTTCCAATTCCTTATAATAAATCTGCGGAATTTCGTCTTTGAAATCTTTGCTATAATAATCTGCGGGTTTTAAAAGTTTTCCGAACACAAAGTCCTGGATAAGCACAAATTCGTTGTTTTCGCTGAGGAGCGCATATTTGTGGTCGGGGTCGTTTATCATGTCGTGGAAGTTGTCAATATCTTCCTCGCTATAATCAAACAAGTCGGCATTGGTGCGCATACGGAAAGTGGTCACGCTGCGACTGATGCCGTCTTTGGTGGTTAAGGTCAGTCTTTGCTGGAATGGCGAGTTGATGACGGAGTCGCGGCGCACCGAGTCAATATCATAAAGAAAAGCCTCGAAACGGACATCGCCAAACGACGAAAGCAGGTTCAAAACCTTGTTGTCGCTGAAGTCCACAGGTTCGCCGTTGAGACGGTTCATGGTGTATTGATAACGCTCGCTTTCCTTTATGATGAAGCCATTGTCGGGGTCGTCGGTGATTTCAAGCTTCACAGATTCAATGTCGTTGAGTCTCGCATTGAAGATAGAATGCGTGCGCCAGTCGGTGGGATTTGCCGAAAAACGTGAACTGAGAGAGCCGTTGAGCATCGGCAGATGCGCTACATACACTTTGTCGCCGCCCTCTTTGAGGACATAGGTGCCGACATTGTCTTGTGTGACCCCGCCGACATAAAACACCTTGCTGCGCTTCTCGTGATAGAACAACTTCACCTTGTTGAACAAATTGATGCGCGGAAGCATCTGATAAATCTCAACTTTAGTGTTAGTGGCAGATAAATGTGAGATGATATTGTCGCTTTTTCTGATGGATACCGGCATCTTGATTCTCATACGTGTAAGAGTGTAGAGCATCTCGTTGACCAAATGCTGATTGGCGCGATATTCATTGTTGACTTCCCAGCCTTTGCCGTCGCGCTCTAAAACCACATGGTTGCCGCTCTTGTCAGCAAAAAAAAGCCTTGTCACAGAAGCAGTGTCATAAACAGTGAAGTCGGCAGCCTCGCTGCGCAAGGAACTCAAATAGCGGTTGTTGCCGATGAGGACACCTGCAATAATTATCAATATAGCGACTATTACGATTGAAATGATGTTTTTCTTTTTCATTTTGTATATTTTCTTTTTCTTAAAATGGCGAAACTTATTCCTAAAATTATCATGATGGCACTTGGCAAAACAACATTGATGAGCTGCCATGTCATTCTGTTGTTGTTAATCTTGTTGATGTCGAGGAGACGAATCTTCAGCTCGCGTGAACGAATGTTGATAAGTCCATCGCCTTCAATAAGATACGATACGGCGTTCTCAATAAAATGCTTGTTGCCGTAAGTGATGTTTGTGTATTGGTCGTAGCCTAATGGCAGTGGTGAGCCGACGCGTCGGTTGTTTTTCTTGGCGTAGTCGAGTTGTGCCAACTGGTTGCGTATGATATCGCCGTCAGCGACGACAATCATCGATGTGGGTTCGCTCTCCTCCTTGAATCCTATCTCCGCCGACTCGGTGATTGAGGCTGGCATACGGTTTTCATACAGGGAAGAGAACCTGCCGTTGAGAAGATAAGCCGTTGTCATGCCTTTTTTCGGAAACATGCTTGCGTTGGGACGCTCGTTAAGGATTTCTAACGAGATAAACACAGGAGCGGAGGAAACCTTGGTATAATCTGATGTTTTCAGAAGAGGTATCTTTTGAATTTCAGGAGCCGATGTGGTTGGTTCCAAAGAACTCACGAAGTCTGCCTTCACTGCCTCGATGTTTCTCACGATAGGATGCTCCGACGCTTGTCCGAGCAAAGGGAAATAATACCACGGCAGAAGCGTACTCTGAAGGTTGGAGCCTTGTCCTGTGACGAGTCCAATCTGCGCACAAGGATAAGAGAGAAGCAGATTTCTGTTTAGTTTGACACCGTATTTGAACAGCTGGTCGTCGAGGTTGAGATTCATGGCGAGACCCATGGTGGATTCAGAGTTTTGAAGACTATCCATCGAGGCGTTGACAGCGTCGAGGAACCATATCATTTTGCCGCCGTACATCACATATTGGTCAATGATAAACTTTTCCTTTTCAGAGAAAGGCAAGGTGGGCTTTGCCATGATGACGGCATCGTACGCAGGCTTGACGACAATATTGCTGTCGCGGTCGAAGTCCCTGCTCATTAAAGAGTTAAGCTGCCCGTTGAGAGTTGTTCGCTTGATGATATATTTCTTTGAAAGAGTGTTTGCTATATCGTAAACAGCCAAGTCTTCAAGCTCACCATGACCGTCGGTGAAGGCAATGGTGGGTTTGACCTTGGTGGAAATCTCTTTTATCGCGCTGATAAGCTTGTATTCAAGGTCTTGTGCAGAGTTGTTAAGCACCGTTTCCTGACTTTGTCCCGATTGTCCCGAAAGGAGGTCGATGGCTTTTTCCATATCGCGATAACTCATGATGATTCCAGGCCATATCATAATCTGCTGGATACCTGTGTTGGTCTGTATTGTTTCCGTATAATAATTCAAACCGTTTTGCCAAAGGATTTTATACGTCTCCTGACGCTCGGCTTGGTCGTTGCTTTCGGAGGGGTTGATAAATTCATAGTCAATGAATTTGGAATAGGCGCGGAACTCGTCAAGCATCTCTTTTGTCTCTTTGCGAAGCTTTTTGAAGCCTGCCGGAAACTCGCCCTCGAGATAAACACGGAAATATACATAGTCGTCGAGATTCCTCAATATGTCTTTTGAAGTGTTGGAAAGGGTGTGGCGTTTCTCGGACGTGAGGTCGATTCGTGTATAGACGAAAGAGCCGATAATGTTTACTAATACAATAATTATCAATGTGATACACAAAGATAAGATTTCGTTTCTCTTGATATTCTTTCTTTTGTTTTCCATACACCCTCCTACCATTTCCTGCTTGACAAAGTTAGTTTTGTCAGACTTAAGAACAACACTATAACGCTAAGAAAATATATCAGGTCACGGGTATCGACAACGCCGCGGCTCATCGAGCTGTAATGCGCTGCCATGCCCAACTGTTTTATGAACAGGTCGATTTTTCCGAAAAGGGATAGCGAGTAGATGAACTCGAATCCGATATAAAGGAAACCGCACAGAAAAACCGAGAGTATGAACGCAAATATTTGATTATTAGTGATTGAGCTGCTGAAAATGCCAATGGAGACGAAGGTGGCGCTTAAGAAAAACAGCCCGATGTAGGAGCCCCAAATGCCGCCGTGGTCGATGTTGCCGACAGGTGTCGCCAAACGCGAGACGGAGAAATAATAAATGAGAGTGGGAATGAGTGCGAGAAGCACCAACGCCACTCCTGCCAGGTATTTTGCACCTACGATTTGCCAGTCTGACAAAGGTTTTGTGAGCAGCATCTCAATAGTGCCTGTGCGTTTTTCCTCGGCGAAGAAACGCATGGTGACAGCAGGCACGAGGAACAGAAACACCCAGGGGGCTATGATAAAGAGGCTGTCGAGGCCTGCGTAGCCGAATGACAAGATGTTGAAATCGCTGTTAAACACCCACAGGAACAGCCCGGTGATGAGCAGAAACACTATCACCACCATTATCCCGATGAGCGAGCCTAAAAAGTTGTTTATCTCTTTTTTGAAAAGCGCGTACATGGTAAAAAATTTTTATTCTCCATCAAACGATACGGCACTGTCGAGACGGTATCCTTTAACTTTCTCGCGACCGCCCAGGGCTGGAAGCTCGATGAGGACACATATACCCGCTACTACGCCTTCAAGACGCTCCACAAGCTTTATCATTGCCTCGGTGGTGCCCCCCGTGGCAATGAGGTCGTCGACGATAAGCACCTTCGCACCCTTCTCGAAACTGTCCACATGCATCTCAAGCTCCGTGCTTCCGTATTCCAAATCATAACTTTGCGAGACAGTCTTACCTGGCAACTTGTTTTTCTTGCGAATCAAGACCAATGGCTTGTGATTGCGATAGGCCATCGCTGCACCGAAGATGAAACCTCGTGACTCTGCACCTGCAATGACATCATAGTCAAGGTCTTGCACCATGCCGCTCATGGTTTCGATAGCGAGTCTGAAGCCGTCGGCATCGTTGATAATCGTGGTGATGTCGCGAAACATTATCCCCGGCTTGGGAAAATCAGGGATAGTGCGGATATACTCTTTGATGGTTTTCATTACAAAAAATTTAAAAAGCAAAAATACTAAAAAAATTAATGTGAAATAAGATAGTTTTTTATAAATTTGCAAAGATAATATTTGTTTGACGAATTATGATTAAAAAACGAGTGGTTTTCTTACTGATTCATCTGTTTTCGATGACGATACTCAATGCTCAAGAAACTCGAAAACACTCGCTTTCCACTGATGTGACAGCACAAGGACTTGTCGGTTTTAACAACACTTATGAGTGGTACGGCGGCGTTGATATGAAAGGTGTCTTGCATCTTGACAACACCGACTTTCATCTTAATGTCGAGGCTCTTACAAAAAATGTTTATTCGATGGGATTGAGCGTCAGTACGGCTTTCGAACTGTGTCCTGACGGGTTCTTTTTCGTGGACGGGACACTGCATTCGAGGATTTTCGGTGATTATAAGGTTTATGAGTTAGTGTATGCCGCCAGTGCCGGTTTCAGAATGCGACATTTCTCGGTGCAACTGGGTTGTTACATGAAAACCATCGACGATTTGAATAAAGAATCACATACCTTGCGGAGCTATATTATAGAGCCGTTTGTCCCTTTGTACAATCTGACAATAAGCATTATGGGCTTTGACAACCCCTGGGACGTGTATCTGAACGGCGCTAATTTCAATGAATTTGAATACGAAAGAATGTGGGCCCCGCTTTGTACCCTCGGCGGAAGATGGGATTTCAAGGACAGATGGAGCATGGTGGCGGAAGGTACGCTGAAACCCTCGGGAATGTTTCATGCAACAGTGAAGTTTTATGGTGCAATGTTGAGAATAGGAGTGTTTTACAAATTATGATGAAAAATATTGGTAAATATTGTGTTTTTATATTGATATTCATAATGGTATCATGTACAAAGCATGATCTTTTGGGTGTCTTCATGACGTTTAACGAATCGCCGGATGAGCGTTTCGCACAGTCGATGAAATATAACGAAAAGCATGGCTACGACAAGATTTCAGGTCTTCCCGACGAGTATGACGTTTATGCCATGTCGGATGTCCATGTTGAAAATTCAACCGATAATCTTGACGCATATATCGCTGATTATCTGAAAGACAGTGCCGCCGCAAAATTCTCTTTGTGTCTTGGCGACCTGATTTACGGCAAGGATAAATTCGATATGTTTTTGAGTCATGTGAGACCAGCGACAGACGCCGGCCGCAAGATTTATTACACCGCGGGCAACCATGACATCTTCTTCAACCAATGGAAAGATTATTATTCGAGATTCGGTGCATCGACGTATTGGTTTGAGGTTCAGACAGTCAGCGGTTTTAAAGATTTGTTTGTTTCTATGGAATCGGCAAGCGGCACCATAGGCGTCAAGCAACGCCGCTGGCTCGAGAATGTGTTGAAAGACAAGCAAAATCAAGGTTATAGGCATATAATAGTTTTTACGCACACGCATTTTTTCAGAAGCAATGACGTGCAGGAGCATACCAGCAGCTTCAATATGGAAGAGACCTATGATTTAGCGGATTTGTTTGACAGATATGATGTTGCGTTGGTTTTGCAAGGTCATTCCCATTATCGTGATATCAGAGTCTTTAAAGATGTGGTCTATTTGCGACTTGATGCCTTGAAAGACGATGCGGACAAGGCGTTTTATGCAATAATAAAAATAGGGAATAGTATTGATTATCAATTTATTAAAATAAATTAACGTATGAAATCAAATGGCAATTACGATTGGAAGTTTTCAACCGTTGGCGGTGTCACGAGAGTTAACATAGATTCGGGGAAGGATATACTTCATTTAGATGAACTTGACAGGAAACTCTGGACGGCTTTGAGTTGTCCGTTGACAAATTTGGAGATTGACGAGAAGACAATGACGATGCTCGACACAAACGCTGACGGCAAGATTCACATAGAAGAAGTCGTGGCTGCGTCGAAATGGCTGACAAAGGTCGTCAACGACCCGGAATTATTATTGAGATGCGACGCTTTCATTCCGCTTTCTGCGTTCAACACCGGCAACGAAGAAGGTGCGCATCTGCTTGAGACTTCAAGACAAATATTGGAGAACCTCGGTCTTGAGAAAAACGAGATATCTATAGCCGATGTCTCCGACAGCATCGCCATCTTCGCCAAGACACGTTTCAACGGCGACGGCATCATCACTGAAAACTCGACTGATGACGAGGCTGTGAAGGCTGTTATAAAAACAGTTATCGATTATATGGGAAGCCTCACCGACAGGAGTGGCGAGCCAGGAGTCGATACCGATAAGATAGAGGCTTTCTATACCGCCTTGGCTGATTTCAAAGCATGGAAAGACGATGGTGACGCAGACAAGGCCAATGTGTTCCCTTATGGCGACGACACAGCGGCTTGCTTGGCGGCTTGCTTGGCGGTGAAAGACAAGGTCGAAGACTTCTTCATGCGCTGCAAACTTGCTTCGTTCAACGCCGACAGCGCCTCGGTTTTAGATGTGTCGGCAGCGAAGATTGGTGAGATTGCCGGCAACAACCTTGCCGCAAGCATCGAAGAAATCGCGACGTTACCGCTGGCACGTGTCAACGCCGACCACAAACTCCCGTTAGGAAAGGAAATCAACCCGGCATGGAACGACGCCATGGCAACGTTTAAGGCTCTCGTTGTTGACAAAGAACTCCCGAAGGCGGAATATATCACCGAAGAACAGTGGCTTGGCATTATGGCTAAATTCAACGCATACAACGCCTGGATGGACGCAAGAAAAGGCGCTGAAGTGGAAAGTCTGGGCTATGACGTGGCAAAAACCATTCTTGAAGAGAACAAAAAAGACGTTTTGTTGAATCTTGTGGCACAAGACAAAGCCCTTGAGAGTAAGTCGAACGCTATCGACCAAGTCGATAAACTGTTGCATTTATACAGGGATTTCTACACCTTGCTGACAAACTTCGTCACATTCAGCGATTTCTATAACCCCAAGAAGAGAGCCATTTTCCTGGCAGGTACTTTATATATCGACGAGCGCGCCTGCGACCTCTGTATAAAGGTGTCCGACATGGGTGCACAAGGTACCATGGCTCCGTTGAGCAATATGAATATTCTCTATTGTGACTGCACCTGCAAGGGCAAGCCGGACACCATGACAATCGCCGCCGCGGTGACCGATGGCGATGCGGGTGCAATCATGGTTGGCAAAAACGCCGTGTTCTATGACCGCGACGGTATCGGCTGGAATGCCACCGTGACAAAAATAATCGAAAATCCTATCAGTATCCGTCAGGCTTTCTGGTCGCCTTACCGCAAGATGGCAAGGTATGTTGAAGACATGGTTAACAAACGCGCTGCCGAAAAAGACGCCAAGGTGATGGCGGATGTCAATTCAAAGATTGAAAATGCCAATATACCCGCCGACGAACAGAAACCAGAGATAAAACCTCCGTTTGACATCGCCAAGTTCGCCGGTATCTTCGCCGCCATAGGCTTGGCTTTGGGTCTGGTGACTTCCGCGATTGGAGGATTGTTTTCCTGGCTTGGACTGCATTGGTACCACTGGGCAATCATGTTTGTGGCTATCATCGTCGTCGTCTCGGGTCCGAGCATGATTATGGCGTGGCTGAAACTGAGGAAACGCAACCTGACACCGGTTCTGAACGCTAACGGATGGGCTCTGAACCAGAGACTGCTTGTCAACACCAAGTTTGGAGCCACTTTGACGGGTATCGCTAAATATCCTGTGGTGAAAACCAAAGATCCCTTCACGATGAAGATGCCGCTTTGGAAGAAAACTATGTGGTGGCTCATCCTCATCGTTGTTATCTTCGGAACGGTGTATCTCATCTGGCCTGAATGGTTGGTGAACACCGTGAAGTGGATGATGTTCTGGAGATAATTTAGTGATTCGATAGCCTAACAATCGTCGGCGACATGCCCAAAAGCCCCCCATGGCATGCCGCTTGGAATAGGGGCTGTTACGGTTATCTGTGTCTTCAGTGTCGGATGCTCGAATGTAATCTTGTAAGAATGCAAACAAATCGAGGCATCGGGATTGGAGCGTGGATAACCGTATTTCAAATCTCCTTTTATAGGACACCCAATGTTGGCCAGCTGACACCGAATCTGATGATGGCGACCGGTAATCAATTCAATCTCGAGGAGATGGAAATTGTCGGATTTGCCGACAACACGGTATCTTAACGTCGCCAATTTCGCTCCTCTCGTACCCTCTTTCACGATATACGACTTGTTTTGCGCCTCGTTTTTCACTATGTAGTCGTTAAGTTCGTCAGCGTCTTTGGGAGGATGGTTTTTCACCACGGCGAGATACGTCTTGTGAAAATCGCGGTTCTTCACCATGGTCGTCATGCGGCCGAGAGCCTTGCTAGTGCGCGCGAAAATGATAGCTCCGCTGACAGGGCGGTCGAGACGGTGCACAAGACCGGCGAACACCTCTCCAGGCTTGTTCTTCGTTTCTTTGATATAAGATTTCACGTCATCGAGAAGGCATACGTCGCCGGTTTTGTCACCTTGAACGATTTCAGAGGGCAACTTGTTGACAATGATAAGGTGATTGTCTTCAAATAATATACGATTAGAAATATCCATTTTCATTTTGCAAAATTAGAAAACTTTTTCCAAACCGAACACGAAAAAAATTCGTCGCAAAAGTCGATGTTTTGTCTCCACGACAACAGATGACAACTATCCGGTTAACTGTAAAAAAAACACAAAAAAATAACAAAAAAACAAAAAACCTATGAAAACGATTTGGATTTTAGGGAAAAATAAATTCATTTTATTATGACTTCCATGAAAAATGTAAATGATAGATATCATGGAAGTCGTTACAGCAAACCACATGAACAAAGATAAATAGGCTGCATCCATAAAAATGTAAATTTAATACAACTACCTATGAAAAAATACATCCTACTTATATTAATTATTCAGTTTTGCTTTTTCACCAAAGCACAGGAAACTCTTTATGGCATTGAACAGATTGCAGGTTCGGAGACTTTGGTCAAAGACTGGTTTTCCGACAAGGGAGCATCGGGAGACTACACTTTCTCTGTTTTGCTTCCAGTGGGAGGCTGTCCGAGGTGCGAGGGTTCAATACCTTTGTTTTTCATCGACACAAAAAAGTATTATCCTGAAAACCATACTATAATAATCGCCCTTTGCCACAATCCCAAAACAGCACAAGAAAAACTGTCCGCAAAAAACTACGGCACAAACAATATAGTTTGTATCGACTATGACGATCCCTTGATGAAGAGCCTCCATTTTAAGACAGGAAGTGTCGGTGTCCCTTATATTGTCATAGTCAACAACAAAACCGGCGACTTCATCAATGCTTCTCCATTATTGGGAATCTCGTATGATTTGGACTTTTTCAATTCGTTGACAGAAAACCTTAATATCGTAAAGGTCAACAAAACGTCAAGGAAAACAACTGCCAACCGTTTCAGCGGCAAAATATTACCCGCAAAGATAAAACTGAAAGCTCTTGATACAAAACCCTATAACATTAATTGCCCCGATTTACCCACAATATCAAACTTGGCTTTTTCAAAAGACATCTCAAAAACAGCTTGGCTTGAATACGAGACATCGACGATTCTGTTGGCTGAAAAAAAGGCGGACCGGTTTGTTTTCACGGACACTATCAAGATAAGCGAGCCGGAATACTATATGTTCAAAGCCCATAATGTCCCGGACAGCATAGTTTTGGCTTTGAAATATTTAAATGCGCTGCAGGTCATGTATCTTGACATCGCATTTTTAAACAATGACGAGGATTTGTTGATTTCTGCCTCACTGCCCTGTTTATATTGGGAAGACAGCATAGCGGAGAAACTATCCTACACCAACGAGGCATGCTTCATACAGTACAACTTAAAGAACAAGTCTAAAACTATAATCCCATTGCAGCTCGACAGTTTGCTCATAACCTCTCATACACGTTTCTTTATTGATGAGGAAAACCAAAGAGTTTTTATGAGGGTTCTAAAAGGATGGCCGGTGCAAGGGACGACAGACTGTCCGAAATCGGCAGACACAGATCCTTTCGACGATGAGTTCTATGATTTCAGTCCCATGTTGTCGGTTTTGCAAATGCCACAGTTTGTTTTTTCACAGTATTTGGGCAATCTGCCCCAATGGCACAAACAAGAACATACCGGCTATTTCTTCTTCTCGCCAAAAATATGTTGCGACCGCAAACATATTGTTGTTGCCGATACTTATACAGGCGAGATTACAACATTTGAAAAAAACAGTTTAAAGCAGGTATCTACATTTAATATAACAGACAAACTGTTAAGAAAGGGATTGTTGGTAAGAAATGACACCACAATAAACTACAATTCGACAAAAAGCAAACTGCAGAACATTATTGACAAAAAAGAACTGCTTCCTTGCAGAATACTTGACATTGCCTATGCCCAAAACACGTATTACATTTTGTTGACAGACGAGGACAATGTGATTTTATATGTTTGTTTTCCTGAAACAGACAAGATTTTATCAACAGACTATATCGAGTCATCGTTGACAAGTGACAAAAACAACATGAAACTATTCTATGACAACGGACAGTTGAAAATAAGCGCCATTGACAATCATTCCGGAAAAGTCAAAATAAATATAATGACGCTTACGCAGTGAACCGAAACTGTTGTTTTTACAAATGTGTGTCTTAAATAATTTAGAAACAAACCTGTAATGCAATCTGAAGTTGAAACCGCCGAGAAACGAAATCAAGGCGGTTTTCATGATTCAAGAAAAAACTCGTCGCAAAATTCCTGATTGTCACAAAAAGATTTTGATTTACGAGGTTGCGGCGGCATGGCCGTAATTCAGATTGTTTTTGACAACGGACAGAAAATGTATGGAAAGGTTGTGGTGTTATGAAAAAACTCAATATTACCTTTTCAATCAAACATTAATATTGTTCGGTGTCGTTAGGGAACGCAACTTCTTTCACGTCATTGATATACGAGTGCACCGAGTCCTTTATGCTGGTGTAGAGGTTGTTATAACGGCGCAGGAATCTGGGAGAGAAATCGTTGCTCAATCCGAGCATATCCTGCAAAACGAGAACTTGTCCATCGCAGCCGTGTCCGGCGCCGATGCCTATTGTCGGGATGTGGAGCGACCGAGACACTTCTGTCGCCAATGAAGCTGGAATCTTCTCCAAAACGATGCTGAAAACGCCTTTTTCCTGGAGAAGCAATGCGTCCTCGCGCAGTTTTTGAGCCTCATATTCGTCTTTTGCGCGAACTACGTAAGTTCCGAACTTATTGATGCTCTGTGGAGTAAGTCCGAGATGGCCCATCACGGGAATGCCGGCGCAGAGGATGCGCTCAACGGACTCGATAATCTCTTTTCCACCTTCGAGTTTCACGGCGTTTGCCCCCGTTTCTTTCATTATGCGGATTGCCGATTCGAGAGCTTTTTTCGAGTTGCCTTGATATGTTCCGAAAGGCATATCGACGACCACCATGGCGTGCGACACGGCGCGCGTCACCGAAGAGGCGTAAATTATCATCTCGTCGAGGGTGATAGGAAGAGTGGTTCTGTGACCGGCCATCACGTTGGAGGCACTGTCGCCAACCAAAATTATGTCGATGTTAGACTCGTCGAGAATCTTCGCCATAGTGTAATCGTAAGCGGTGAGCATCGCTATTTTCTCGCCTTTGTTCTTCATCTCCTGAAGAACGTGGGTCGTGACTAAAGAAGCGTTATGAGATAAATACATATCTTTTTTGAAATTTTTTGCAAAAATATGAAAAAGACTTTAGACAAGAGACATTAGACCTTGGATTTTTTATTTTTTTGTTGTAATACAATATTTTTTGTATTTTTGCAAGTTTGAAATATATTTAGACCATGAAAAAAGTATTATATACAATTTTTGCGATAACAGCTCTGACTTTCAGTTCTTGCAGCAATAAAGTTAACCTTTACAGCGACGAAGGCGACACCACCATTGTTTACGCCATGCTCGACGCAAGCGCAGATACCAATTTCTTTAAAATAACCCACAGCTTCCTTGGCAATGTTAATGAATTGGCCCATGACTATGATGCCAGCAACTACAAATACGATGAGATAGAAGTGACTTTTTCAGGCGACTTTGTAAAAGAAAAGTTACCCAATGGTCAGGTTGTTTTAGAACATCTTGACCTTACATTAGACACTGTCTCGAAATGGATTCCTTACAACGAAAACTCCACATTCTACAGCGGATGCTATCAAACCTATTACTATACGACAAAGAAATTGGCAGAAGGGCAGGAATACACTCTCAATATATTGAGAAAGGCCGATGGTGTCACGGTTTCTGTTAATACCAAGACCATCAACGAATTCAAATTTAAAGAACCTGTTAATCCGGTATTGGGATTCACTGGTTTTTCGGCGAAAGTGAAGTGGAAAGTTTACGATCCGAACACCATGTTTCATAGCACAGCTTCATATTTTGAGGTGTACGGATATTTCAATTATTCCGAATTGATGCCCGGTGCTCAAGACACTGTCAAGCGCTCGTTGAAATGGTTTTTGGGAGAAGGCACGGAAAGCAGTCTGTTCACGGTTTCTAATAATGATATGTATTATGTTGTCGAATATACTCCGAAGGCTCTTTTTGATGTGATAAAATCGGATTATTATCTGAATAACAACAGCCCGGTAGGCGTACAACGTTGGTTTGAGCCTTTCGAGTTCAGAGTTTTCGCGATAGGTGAAGACTTGTATAATTACAAACTCATCAACAACTCAAGCAGTGCCATTCAAGATGTGCCTAATTACACAAACGTGACAAATGGCGGAGGCATCATGTCGTCAAGAGTGGAGAAAAGCAAATCTGTCAAAATAATGGAAGACACCAGAAACAAAATCCGTGACGAAAACGAGCAATTCGGCTTTATCGTCGATCCGTACAGATAAAACGTGACATTTTGTCATATTGACAAAAACCCATTCATAAAAACATAATCAATTGAGAATCACTGTTTTATTGGTTCTCAATTTTTTATTTGCCATTATTTTCATGAATTTTTGAGTTTTTGGCATAAAAATTGCGAAGGTGATGTCGGAATTTGAAAAAAGTAAAATTAAATATAGGAGAATAAAATTATGTCAAAAATCATTGGTATCGATTTAGGAACAACAAACTCATGCGTTGCGGTAATGGAAGGCAACGAGCCTGTTGTCATTCAAAACAGCGAAGGTCACCGCACGACTCCGTCTATAGTGGCTTTCACAGATAACGGCGAGCGCAAGGTTGGCGAGCCTGCGAAACGTCAGGCTATCACAAACCCGTTGCGAACCGTTTATTCCATCAAACGTTTCATGGGAGAGACTTACGACAAGGTGCAAAGCGAGATTGGTCGTGTGCCTTATAAAGTAGTCAAGGGCAGCAACAACACGCCTCGTATCGACATCGACGGCAAGCTTTACACGCCACAGGAGATTTCGGCGATGACGCTTCAGAAGATGAAGAAGACCGCGGAAGACTACCTCGGTCAGACTGTCACGGAAGCTGTTATCACGGTGCCTGCCTACTTCAGCGATTCACAGCGTCAGGCCACCAAGGAAGCCGGAGAGATTGCCGGTTTGAACGTTCGTCGTATCATCAACGAGCCCACTGCCGCTGCATTGGCATACGGTTTGGACAAGAAAAAGAGCGATGTGAAGGTCGCGGTATATGACCTCGGCGGCGGTACATTCGATATTTCAATCCTCGAACTCGGTGACGGAGTGTTTGAAGTGAAATCGACAAACGGCAACACTCACCTCGGCGGCGACGACTTCGACGAGAGAATCATCAACTGGCTGGCGCAGGAGTTCATGAACGACGAGAGCATCGACCTCCGCAAGGACCCTATGTCGTTGCAGAGACTGAAGGAAGCTGCTGAAAAGGCGAAGATAGAACTGTCGTCATCGACAGAGACGGAAATCAACCTGCCATACATCACAGCCACACAGAGCGGTCCTAAACACTTGGTGCGCAAGCTTTCGAGAGCCAAGTTCGAGCAGTTGTGCGACGACCTCGTCCAGGCGACTATCGAGCCTTGCCGCAAGGCATTGCAAGATGCCAACATGAGCGTGAGCGACATCGACGATGTCATCTTGGTGGGCGGCTCGACACGTATCCCTGCCATTCAGAACATCGTGCGTGACTTCTTCAAGAAAGAGCCTTCAAAGGGAGTGAACCCCGACGAGGTGGTCGCCATCGGTGCGTCAATACAGGGCGGTGTCTTGACAGGAGAAGTGAAAGACGTGCTGTTGCTTGATGTGACACCGTTGTCACTCGGTATAGAGACCCTCGGCGGCGTGATGACAAAGCTCATCGAGAGCAACACCACCATTCCGTTCAAGAAATCAGAGGTGTTCTCGACGGCTGTCGATAACCAGCCATCGGTGGAGATTCACGTGTTGCAGGGCGAGCGTCCAATGGCCAACCAGAACAAGAGCATCGGTCGTTTCAACCTCGACAACATTCCGCCAGCGCCAAGAGGTGTCCCGCAGATTGAGGTTACATTCGACATTGATGCCAACGGCATCTTGAACGTGAGTGCGAAGGATAAGGCTACCGGCAAGACCCAGAGCATCCGTATCGAGGCATCGTCAGGCTTGAGCGACGATGAAATCAAGAGGATGAAGGCGGAAGCCGAGGCCAACGCCGATGCCGACAAGAAAGAGCGCGAGCGTATCGACAAGGTCAATGCCGCCGATGCCATGATATTCAACACAGAGAAACAGTTGAAGGAATACGGCGACAAGCTTCCTGCCGACAAGAAGGCGGAGATAGAGTCGGCTCTCGAAAAGCTCAGGACAGCCCACAAGGCGCAGGACATCGCCGGTATCGA
The DNA here is from genome assembly GCA_900542475.1 of uncultured Bacteroidota bacterium. Classification (GTDB taxonomy): domain Bacteria; phylum Bacteroidota; class Bacteroidia; order Bacteroidales; family F082; genus Limimorpha. The sequence goes on along the minus strand of UQNO01000018.1, from coordinate 24,567 downwards.
CGCTGCGATGAACGAGATGAACGGCATCTGGCAGAAGGCATCGGAGGAGATGTACAAGAACGCCGGCGCACAGGGCGGACAGCAGGGGCCGTTCAACGGCGGACAGCAGGGTCCACAGAACCCGGGCAGCGACGGTGGCAAGGACGACAATGTCACAGATGTTGACTTCGAGGAAGTGAAATAAGGCTCAAAAACAAACATTGAGCATAAACAAGTAAAAAGGTGTAATCCAAAAGGTTACGCCTTTTTTGTTGATAAATATTTTCGGTTGTTTCTTTGATTTATATGGGATTTTTATTGTATATTTGCAACATATTTGTAACACGATCTAATTAGCGATAAGGTGTTAACAGTACTTAATGCCATTCAATTCGACTAAAAAATACGACAAAGGCCTGCAAGCAAGTACAAATTAGAACGAAAAACGCAAAATGTGCGCTTGGCGGCATCGTAATTTGAAAACTTAACATAAGAAAAATCCAAAAGATAGCGGAATTTTTAGTACCTTTGCAAACAAAAAAATGCTGAATAAAGTCCTTTTTGAAGAATATAAATATTTCAATTACAAGTTTCCAGAGCCTCAATATCTGGGAGCTAAAATAAACTTTTTACCGTGGATTGCGCAATATCTGCCAGATAGTGTAACTACAGCTTTAGATGCATTTGCTGGGTCGCAATCTGTAAGTTATTATTTCAAACAACTTGGTTATCAAACTGTTACCAATGATTTTTTGAATTTCAACAATCAAATTGGAATAGCCCTTGTTGAAAATACAAATGAACAATTAGATAAGCATGACATTGAAATTCTCTTTGAGAAATCAACCTATAAGTCCGATTATACACTAATGGACGATGTCTTTACTGGTATCTTTTTCCAAAAGGAAGATGCTGAGTTTATCGATAATTTTCGTGCTAACATCCCCCGTTTGAAAAACAAGTATAAACAAGCATTGGCTTTTGCTGCAATGAATCGCAGTCTGACAAGAAAAATCACCATGGGGCATTTTGGTCATACCCGGGCATTGGTATATGCTAATAATCCGGAACGAGTAAAGCGTAATAGGAGTTTGATTCGCCCAGTCAAGGATTTGTTCTTGGAGATATTGCCACGGTATAATGATGCTGTTTTTGACAATGGACAGGACAATAAAAGTTTCAATGAAAATATCCTTGATTTGCTTCCCAAATTAAGCGACATAGACTTGGTTTATTTTGACCCACCATATTGTGACAGTCATGCTGATTATCAAGGTTTTTATCATTTGCTGGAAACATATACTGAATATTGGCGTGACAAACAATTTATAAATGGAATAAAAAGATATGAACCGCAGCGGTATAGCGGTTTTGATAAAAAAGGTGATATTGTCCAATCATTCAGAGAACTATTTGAGCTATCTGATTTTATTCCTAATTGGATTATAAGCTATAACAATCGCAGTTATCCTTCTATTAACACAATGGTGGATTTAATAAAACCTTTCAGGAAAGTTAGAGTTGAACACAAGACGTATAGTAATTCAAGGGGCGGAAAAGGCAGCGTTGCAGGTAGCAGAGAGATACTTCTAATATGTACAAAATAAGATCAGAGGACTATGTGTGACAATAATTTCGACAAATGGAATAGAGAATACCGAAACCAAAACCTATTTGCGTTTAATAACGACATAAACGCTTTGCTATGGCTGAAAGTCAGAGCCATATCAAAGAAGCTTCCTATGGATAAATTCCTTAAACAGAACAAAATCCATCTTAATTCAACTAAAATTACAGAACAAAACAAAGAACTCTTTGAAAAATTAGAGGTCGATGTTGAGAAATCGTTGAATATGCTCGACAACTATCTGTGTAACATCAACAATGAATGGTATCAAGAAATGGGTGTGGATGAGGGTGCTCTTAAATCAGACCTTTATAAGATTGACACCTACGAATGGGGTGGCGACCAAAACAACTCTCTTGACAAACACCTTGTCAGCAGATTTGTAAAGGTTATCAGCAGGTACAGTGAATTGCAAAGCAAACGCATTGAAATACAAGCCAACGCATGGAATTATGTCCGCACAAGTTGGTACAACAACTGGACTTCATATTTGATAGAATCAATATTCAAGCATCATCAAAAAGTTATTTCCGCCGTCGGAGAAATAAAAAGCGTGGATTTCTTCATTGACGATGTTCCTGTTGATTTGAAAGTGACATTTTTCCCTAACCAGTATATGAGCGACAAGTTGAAAGATAAACTAAATGGGAAAAGTGAACCATCGTGGCTTAAGCAGAAAGCAAAAAAAAATGGCATGGAGTTGAGCCATACGGAATCGCTATCAGTAATATCAGAAAAAGTTAGTGCTTCAGGACATGATGAGATTTTACAGGAATTAAGAGATAAGCGTAAAGAGGTTATTGCTGATGCCCAGAACAACAAAAACGATTTGATGACATGGTTATACGCAAACCAAGGAGAAATGCGGTTTGGTGCCGAAAACCGTTTGTTCGTTGTGTTGGTAGATTCTTCAGACATATCCCAATCTTGGAAGATGAAACGTGCTTTTGAGCAAATAGAACCCGTCATAAATTCTTATTTAGACAATTTTACCAACGCATCGTTGAGCAGAATAGATTTTGCTTTCAAAGGAAATAAATACAGTAGTCTGGCAGATGTTATTTTTGTGGTGAAGTGAAATATAAAGCAAACGTCTATGTCTAAAGGGATGCCATTCAATGTCAAACAATGTCTTGAAAAATCGAGAGATTCCGCTTTGCTCGCTGTTGAAACATACAATAAACCCCAATCGGTCATATTAGTACGGCCATTTTTGTGGTTGACTTTGTAACTACTTGATTATAAGCCTTTTGCTAATAGAAATTTCTAATGACCGCCATTAGAAAATAGGTTTTATAAACAACTCATTGTCAACGTATTACAGATTTGGTCACAAATTATTCCACTTCTATTGACCGATTTGGGTTTATCTGTTCAAAGAGCAATTCTTTCTTATTCTGTTCCATATTATTTTTTCTTTTTGTTCTCCAAAGCCTTTTTTTGTTCACTTGCCAATCTGCGTTCAACCTTCTTTACATCTTCTGCTGGAGGAAGGTTCTCTGGAACTATACCACGCTGCACAAGCATATCTCGAACAGCAGCATTGTTGGCAATATGTTCATGGCTTATCTGTGGCTCACCGCGCAAGTCCTTAGCTTGAACATTCACGCTCGTCATTTCTGCCGCAAAATCTTTTGCTTTGATACTGATAGTTGGGAGAAAATCTGCCAATGGTCGTTTCTCGGGGATTCCCATGCGTCGCTTCAGCGTTGCAGTATTCAAACGAAATAATGCTTGGTCTCCTTTGGAACGTATCACAGCAAAACTCTTGTCATTCACTCCTCGTTCATAAAGTACGCCAGAAAGTTTACGCTCTGTTTCCTGTAGTTTAGCACGTGCCTTAATTCTTTCAACTTCAATAAGACGCTGTTCTATAAGTTCTGCACGACGAGTTTGCACAGCAAAGTAAGTTTGCGCAAATGCTATCTGTGGCTTGCGAGGGTCGCCATTTTGAGCGACAAGGTAGCAAGCATAGCGTGTTAGCATAATGTCATCTATCTGACGCTCAGCACCAGAACCCAACACGACCATTTTGTTGACGTCAACAAAATGGTCGGTTATGTTATGCCCAACATTAGAGCAAGCGTTTTTAGCTTTCTCTATTACTTTCATAAAATTACGCCATTCTGTATATCCCAACAAGGTACACAAATCTCTTGCACTCCAACATTCTACATCATTGAGAACGCATGATACTTGTTCAAATTGAGAGAACAATGCCTGTATTTCTTCTTTTTTCATTCTGTCTCGTGCTTAAATTCTTCAAACCGCACTAAATCGGTCAGTTCCACGTCTAATATTTTGGCAATCTGCATTAGATTACCTAAGTCTGGCTGACTTGAATTGGTACACCATTTTGGTATGGTTGTTTGGTCTCTACCTAATTGTTCCTCCAACCATTTATTCGTCTGATGCTTATCTGCAAGGACTATTTTCAATTATTGCTGTCCGCTGAAATATTACACCGCTACTCCCAAAACCATCATCGCCAAAACCACCAGCAGTGTAATGGTAATTATCGCCAACACGCTTCCCAGGCACCCCCAGTTCCTGTCTCCGTCTGGCAATTTGTCAGATAGCAACGCTATTATCAGCCCAATAAGCGGGGTGAAAAGTATCGACAAAAAGAACGTCCATCCAAACCCTATCTTTCTCCTTGCGCCAACCAGTCCCACCAGTGCCGCCACAAAAGAATCTGTCAACAATCCAAAAAGCAATAGTGTTAAAACCATATCCGTCAATTTTTTTGCAAAGATAGTTATTTTTCTTTAAAAACGACTCGCTAAATTTACTGAATAAATGTACGAAATCTATATGTCAAATGTTGATTGGAGCACCCAAATCGTTTGGAAATGTTTCCAAGATGGCAAAAGTTTTACCGGACAGCGATAAATGAAATAAAATAAAAACCCCACCCTTACTCGAAAGGCGGGGAAAAACAATATAAAGATTATGAAAAAAATTTCCTTTGTTTAATTATTTCTTTGCTCCTTCCATGACGAGTTTTCCTTTGTAATAAAGGTCGCCGTCAACGTAGTATGCTCTGTGGTAAACGTGAATTGTGCCTGTCACCGGGCATTTTGCCAATGTTGGAACCTCGGCTTTGTAGTGGGTTCTTCTTTTCGCGCCTCTTGTATGAGACTGTCTTCGTTTAGGATGTGCCATTTTTACACTATTTTTTTAATTATTACTTATCTATTTTATTTTTCAAATCTTTCATCATTTGTTTCCAAGGATTCTCCTCATCCTCAACCGCTGCCTCCGACTTGGAGAAATCGTACAGTCTCTCGATGGCTTCCCGGTTGCACAAACTCTCATCGGTGTGCGTTCTGTGAATCGGAAGCGACAAGATGATATACTCGTAAATCAAGTCGCTCAAGTCGAACTCGCTGTCGTTCTTTGTGATGATTATGACATCCTCATCTCCATCTTCATCGTCCTTTTCGGCATCATATTTCAAGTATATTTCTGCCGAATCCGCTATTGTCTGCTCATAGTCATCACCGCATTTGTCGCACTGAAGAACAACTTTTCCTTCAAGATTAATCGTCAAAATGAACATGGTTTCCATTTTTTCGATGCCTAAATGAAGGTTCACTACTCCCTTTTTTACCTCCGAATAGTCTCTGTAATCGAAGAAGTTGTCGTCTATAACATATTGATAATCAGTATGTCCGAACGGCAAACTTGCCAAAGGAATCGTGAATAATTTTTTTTCGTTCTTCATTTTATCCAATTCGGGGAGCAAAGATACACTTTTTTTTGTTACAAATCACAAAAAATTAATTTTTTCCATAATTTAGAGCATAATGCAGAAAAGTTACGACCTGAACTTGTGAAACATATCACTGTCAAGAGGATATTTTCTCTGCATTTAATTTGTTTATAGCTTCTTTCAAGATTTCGTCAAGTGGCTCGTAAAGCGGATAAAATGCTTCATCTCCGAAGATGTTTCTTGCAATATATGCTTTTACGAGTTGCGCTGTCATCTTTTTCGCCACGTTTTTTTGCTCGTCGGTGCCTGTTATTTTCTTTTTCTTCGCTTCTTTCAGAATGTCGTTCCACATTTTGTCGGTGAACTTGAAGTTTTTGTCGAGTTCACGTTCGTTGTCATATTTTAACAGTTCTTCGCGATGAGTGTCGGAATAGTCGAAAGCGTATTGAAACACTATGCTGGCGTTGACAATTTTGTTAAAGAAATACTCTGTTGAGTCTTGTTTGAGTGGCACATAGACATCGGGCATGATGCCACCTCCTCCGTACACTGTTTTGCCTCCTGGGGTGATATATTTCAGTGAGTCGGCGAAGTGAATGCTGTCGGCGCTGAACATTTCTCCCGAGTTGTATCTGTCGTAGGCCTCGTAGATGTATTTCTCTCTGTCGCCGTCATAGGGTTTTTGTATGCAGCGTCCTGTCGGGGTGTAGTAACGGGCCACTGTCAGTCTCAAGCCGGCTCCGTCGCCGAGGTCGAACTGTTCTTGCACCAATCCTTTACCGAACGAGCGGCGTCCGACTATGATTCCACGGTCATTGTCTTGAAGCGCGCCGGCGACTATCTCGCTTGCCGAAGCGGAGCCCTCGTCAATGAGTATGGTTACCGGAGTGTCTTCGAGCATACCGCGCCGGCGCGCGAAGATGTACTGTCTGTCGCGGTGTTCGCCCTGTGTATAGACAATGAGGCTGCCTTTCGGTAAAAACTCATCGGCGATGTCAACAGCCTCGACGAGATAACCTCCGCTGTTGCCCCTGAGGTCGAAGACGAGTGCTTTCATGCCTTGTTTTTGCAGTTTCTTTACTGCGTTGACAAACTCCTTGTGCGTGGTCGCGATAAACTTTTCGAGTTTGATATAACCTGTTGTCTCATCAAGCATATACGCCACATCGACACTGTGGGTCGGTATGACATCGCGTGTGATTTTGAAGTCGAGCAGTTCGGACACGCCACGGCGATAGACCCTCACATCGACCTTGGTGCCACGAGGACCTTTGAGAAGCCTCATCACTTTACTGTTGTTCACGCCGACACCTGCGATGAGGCTGTCACCTACATATACGATTCTATCGCCAGCCAAGATACCTGTCTTTTCCGACGGGCCGTTTTTGATGGTGCTGATAATCGTGACAGTGTCTTTCTCAATCCTAAATGTCACGCCTATGCCTTCGAAACTGCCTTGCAGGTCTTCATTCACTTCTTCAAGGACTTTAGGTTCGAAATACTCGCTATGCGGGTCCATCTTGTCGATGATGCCTGTTACCGCTTCAACCTGAAGTTTTTCGATATTGACAGTATCGACATATTCTTTTTCAATGAGATAAAACACCTTGTCAACGAGGTTCATGTTGCCGCCTTTGTTAATAAATGAGATAGACGCCTCGTTTGAACGCGCGACAATAATGCCAAGCAGTACGCCGAAAGCTACTGCCAAAGCCAACCAGACAGGTGTTAAATGCTTGTTTCTCATTATAGTGCCGCGCTCGACAGTTCGATGGTTCCGTTAAGTTTTCTGAACAATCCTTGCAACACTGTGCCGGGACCTACTTCAATCACCTGGTTGACACCAGCCGCTATCATGTTTTCCATGGTCTGTGTCCAGCAGACAGGTGCTGTGAGTTGTTTGATGAGATTGCTCTTGATGATTTCCGGGTCGGTCACTGCCTGACCTGTAACGTTTTGATACACGGGGCAGATTCCTTTCACGAACTTGGTCTTCTTCAGGGCTTCCGCGAGTTCTTCGCGTGCCGGTTCCATCAATGGGCTGTGAAATGCCCCGCCGACCTTCAGTGGAAGCGCGCGTTTTGCGCCTGCCTCTTTCATCTTCTCACATGCTGTCTCTACACCTTTCACGCTGCCCGAGATGACCACCTGGCCGGGACAGTTGAAGTTGGCAGGCACCACCACCTCGTCAATAGAGTTGCAGACCTCTCTGATTTTCTCGTCATCAAGGCTGATAATTGCAGCCATTGTACCCGGGTTGGCGTCGCAAGCCCTCTGCATCGCCATGGCACGCTGTGCCACGAGTCTCAAACCGTCGTCAAATGTCAAAGTCTGGTTCGCGACCAATGCAGAAAACTCTCCCAAAGAATGTCCCGCGACCATGTCGGGTTTGAAATCGTCGCCTAACATCGTCGCCAAAATCACTGAATGAAGAAATATCGACGGCTGCGTGACCTTGGTCTGGCGCAAATCCTCGTCAGTGCCTTCAAACATTATGTCTGTGATGTTAAACTTCAGAATATCATTGGCTTTGTTAAACATTTCCTTTGCCTTCGGGAACTTGTCGTAAAGATCTTTTCCCATCCCTGTAAATTGTGCTCCTTGTCCAGGAAATACGTATGCTTTCATATTGTTGTGTTTTAATTCTTGTTTTTTCCGAAAAATCTTAATAAATAAAGGAATAAATTGATGAAGTCAAGATAGAGGCTGAGTGCAGCGAAAATCGAAATCTTGGTCATGGTGTCGTTGTTTTCCATTCCTGTCATTCCGATTTGTTTGATTTTTTGCACGTCGTAAGCCGTTAATCCTGTGAATATTACGACTCCGAGTATGCTGACAATGTAGTCGAGGCGCTCGCTGCCCATGAACATGTTGACCAGGGAGGCGATGATGACGCCAATCAGAGCCATTATCAATATCGAGCCGAGTTTGGTGAGGTCTGTCTTGGTGGTATATCCGACAAATGCCATGATTCCGAACATTCCTGCTGTGATGATGAATGTTTTGAATATTGACGTCGAGGTAAATGCCAGGAAGATGAAACTCAAGCTCATGCCCATCAACACTGAATAAACGATGAATAGTACCACCATGGTGGAGGCTTTCATTTTTGCACCGCCCATCGACATTGCTATCACGAGGATGAAGGGTGCCAACATTACAATCCAGCCGAAGAGATTCATCGAGACAGAGCCGTTGGCTCTTTCAGAATACATCATCATAATAAGATTGGTGTCTGTGCCGAAGAGATAGGCTGTCAACGCTGTCAATCCCAAGGCTCCGAACATCCATAAAAAGACATTGGCCACAAATGAATTCGACAAAACATTTGTCGAACCGTTAAACTCATAATTGTTATTCAAATTATCCATAATATTCTTTTAAATTTTATAAATTTCAAATTTATTTAATGTAAATCTTTTCCTATGAGATTTAAAAACTCCTGTCTTGTCTCGCTTCTTTCGAAGGCGCCGATAAAATCGGACGTCGTAGTCACAGAGTTTTGTTTTTGCACGCCGCGCATGCACATACAGAGGTGTTTTGCTTCAATTACCACTGCCACTCCCAGTGGGTGAAGAGCCTCGTTTATGGCTTCCTTAATCTGTGTGGTGAGGCGTTCCTGCACTTGCAGACGGCGGGCATAGACCTCGACGACTCTTGCTATTTTGCTCAATCCGGTTATGTAACCGTTAGGGATATATGCCACATGTGCCTTTCCGATAAAAGGGATTAGATGGTGTTCGCACAGAGAGAAAAGCTCTATATCCTTGACTATCACCATCTGACGATAGTCTTCCTTGAATTTTGCGGAAAGAAGAATTTCCATGGGGTCCATATTGTAGCCCTGTGTCAGAAACTGCATCGACTTGGCCATGCGCAAGGGTGTCTTGAGCAGTCCTTCGCGCTCCGGATTTTCACCCAAAAGGTTTAAGATGGCCTTATAATGCTCCATCAGTTTCTTTGTGCGTTCCGGGTTGTAATGCTCTATCTTTTCGTATCCGATGATTTCGTTGCTATTCATTTTTTTTCTTTTTTGCGAGTTGTATTGTCTCGAAAATGCTGTAAATCAAATATATAGCGAGAAAAGTGATGGCAAAACGCTTGCCGTCTTCCTTGAAGCACATGACGTAAACGACAATTACGGTGAGATATAAAACCACCTTTGTCACTGTGGCTGCCATGTAGAAGTTGGCGAATTGACGCATGCCTTTTTGTTTTACTTTTTCGCTGAGATAGAACATCACAATGCTGACGACAAAGAAGAATCCCAAGATGGCGGGCCACCATATCGTCAGTATGTTACGTGCGAAAATCGACGCTACGATGATGATAAACGTCAACAGGCACAGTTGTTTTATGAATTTGTTCATTTCGCAGGCTTTTCAGTTGCTTGCTGCGACATTTCGCACTTGCCCGTGAAGATGGCGCCCACTTCTATGAGCAGTTGTTTGGTGTAAAGCTCGGCTTCGAGGCGTGATGTCGATTTGAGAGATGTCAGCTCCTCGACTCTTATCATTCCCTTCACTCGTCCCGAAATATCGGTGCTGTTGCAAATGACCTCGCCTTCCACAACGCCCTGTTGCCCGATGACAATCTTGCCGGCGGATTTCACTGTTCCGATAATTGTGCCGTCAATGCGGATGTCGCCGTTAGTGATGATTTCTCCTTTAATGGTTGTACCGTTACCAATGAGGTTGTTTCTTACAGGTACTTCTTGATTGTTTGAACTCATAATTTTTACTTGTTGTATTGATGCCAGAAATCTAAATAATCGTCAATATTTTTTTCTTGATAGAAAATAGGATAATTCGACACCGAAATAATTAAGACATGATAATTCTCTTTTTCAATTCCTCCGAAGACATAATCGTTTAGGAACAAGGCTGTTTGATAATCAATGGCTTTGTTGACATTTTCAAATTTTTCGACTGTAAGCATGGCTTCTTCTTTGTTAAGCATGAGGCTCTTGATTTTCAATTGGTCCATGCGGAAATTGTTTTTGTTGAAGTCGCTGAGGCGCACTTTAAGCGGGTTGACACGTACTTTTTTGTTACAAATCACGAGTACGAAATACTCGTCGTTAGGACGGAATGTATATGGTGATTCTTTTTCTATCACATTCTCGTCTTTCGGGCGGGCGCTTTCTATGTTCAGACCGAGGTTGTACATGTCGTTGGCTTTCAGCAGCACGTCCAAGGCAAAAGGCTTGATGCTGCTTTCAGGATATTTCTGTATGAGGCGCAGCAATGAATATGCCATGGAGTCGACCACTTCCACATATCCCATGGAAATTGCGTTCAAGAATTCGAAGCGTGGCATGTAGAGTGTGTCGTTTTCATATTGCTGGCGGGCTTTCTTTACATTCATGATAACACGTTGATACTGACTGTTTTGATAAGCTTCAAATGTCTTTGCGTAAAGTTGTTCCGCCTCGGCTCCTCTCTCGTGTTCTTTTATGAAATATTCAGGGTCGAGAATGATTTTTGCCTGGTTTGAGTCGGGATATTTTGTCAAAACGAGATTTTTATATTTCTCGACATCGGCGATTTCGTTACGGCTGCCGTGCATTTTGTAAAGATAGTACCATGCCGACACCTCGTTGAAGTTGTCGGGATAACGCTCTGTAAGTTCTGTATAAGCCTCGATTGAGCGTGGATAGTCTTTCAAGTCGCTGTAATAAATGAAACCCACGTTGTTGAGAGCTTCGGCAATCTGTTGGTTCGCATTGTTTTTAGCACTTTGCGTGAAAGGTATTTGTTTCAGGTAGTATCCACGGTCGAGCGGAGAGTATTGTGTGGTGTCTTTGGTGATTTCGAGAGCTTTTAGATAATTCGCGCGTTCCTCTTCGCTCATGTTTGCAAGTTCTTCTTCCAAGAGTTCTTCTTGTTGTTCCTCTTTGGCGAAACTCTGTTTGTTAGAGATAAACCAATAGTCTTCAAGCATGCGGTTGCCCCATTTGGTCTTGAAGTCGTTGAGTCCGCGGTTTCTCGTCGCGGTGTTGTAGAAATACCAGTTGCCTTCGTTGCCGCCGGGCATTGTCGAGGCAGGTCTGTCGTTGCCTCCGTTCATGGCTATCTGTTTCTCTATCTCACGCTGTTCTTCGAGACGTTTTTGCTCCGCCTTATACTCTTCTATAATTTGATCAATTATCGCATTACGATGAATGGAGTCCATGTCGGCAAGACGCAGCAGACTGTCTTGTGTCTTGTAAACAGTCAGATTTGTCACCAAGTCCGTGAGCATGACAGAGAGGTTGAGAAGGCTGTCATAGCCAGGATAGCTTCGGTCCATTGTCATCACGGCGGTGTCGAAATAAGCTTGGCTGAGAACATAGTCGTTGTTGCTGAACAATATGTTTGCGGCATCAAGCGAAGATTTTGTCTTTTGAATATCGTTGGTAGTGCTGACAGCCACCGATTTCCTCAAATATTTCACGGCATCGTTGACATTGTTGTTATCGAGAGCCACGTCAGCCATCGCATAATAAATGCGGTCCTTGTAGTCATTGTTTTTGCTGTCTTTCAGCATCTTGTTCAGCATATTCATGATAGTGGCGGTGTCGGCATCGTAGCATCTTGCCAGGTTCATCTGCGCCTCGAAGGTCATCTCATAAGATGCGTGTTTTTTGATGACGTTTTTATACTGCTCTGTCGCGCGAGGCTTGTCGTTCTGGTTTTGATAAATCTGACCGAGGATAAACATCGCGCGGGTCTTATTGTACTTGCCCTTGGCGGTGATGAGAGCGCTGCGCAGATACCTCACAGCCTCGTTTTCCCTTCCCATCGCGATGTAATAATCGGCATATACAAGGTCGATGTTGGTGCGGACGTATTTGGGAATCTTCTCGTTTTCGTTGTCGCTTGCCACGAGTATCGATTGCAGCATTGCTTCGGCTTTTTCATACTGTTTGGTGGCGATGTAAGTTTTTGCCAGCCAAAGAGTCGCGGTGAATCTATCCGGACTGTTGCGGTATTGTGTCGCTGCGTAGTCGAAGGTGCGTCGTGCGGGAACATAGTCCTGTTTATAGAAATGCGCGCGCCCCATGTCGATGAAGGCGTCGTCAATCCAGCGGACACGTTCCACGTTGTTGAAGCGCATGGAGTGTTTTTGTATGCATATAGCGTCTTTTTCTATCGTGCGGTCCATGGATTGATTTAACGCCAAGGCATTTTCTTTTGTGCCGTAATTAAACACCGGCAAGGTCTTGGTGAAATCGTCCGTCACGCTCTCGCGGAGCGTTTTTTCACCTTCTTTCATGCTCTGGTTGCCGTTCCACCACACGTTATAATGGCTTGTCATATTGTGCCAGATGCGTCTGTTCCACTTGTTTTTCTTGGTAGAACATGATGCTAACATTATGAAAGCCAATAAAATGGCTAAAACGCTGAATGTTTTGTATGACCTAATCCTCATTCTTTTCTTTGCCTAATATCCAAAACTGCAAAAATAACAAATTCGTTGGTATAACGTGCTTTTTTTCAAAAAAATTATGAACACATACAATAATGTGATGATTTTTTTGTAATTTTACAAGCCGAATAAAAGGCTGTTTTTAAATGGAAAATTTTATTGTATCGGCACGAAAATACAGGCCTTCGACCTTTGAAAGTGTCGTTGGTCAGCGGGCCATCACGTCCACTTTGCAGAATGCCATACGCAGCAACACCCTTGCGCAGGCGTTTTTGTTTTGCGGGCCGCGAGGCGTGGGCAAGACCACATGCGCCCGCATCATGGCGAAAACAATCAACTGTTTGAATCCGACGGAAGACATGGAGGCGTGCAACGAATGCGAGTCGTGCGTGAGTTTCAACAACAGCACGTCTTTCAACATCTTTGAACTCGACGCGGCTTCAAATAGCAGTGTTGACGACATCCGCACTCTCATCGATCAGGTGAGAATCCCTCCGCAAATCGGAAAATACAAAGTGTATATCATCGACGAGGTGCACATGCTGTCGGGCGCGGCATTCAACGCGTTTCTCAAGACCCTCGAAGAACCGCCGGCGTATGCGAAGTTCATACTCGCCACGACGGAGAAACATAAAATCCTCCCGACAATCTTGTCGAGATGCCAGATATTTGACTTTAAACGCATCACTGTCGAAGATATAACCAAACATCTTCAAAATATCGCCGCCAAGGAAGGCGTGACGGCAGAAGAAGAGGCTCTGAACATCGTGGCACAGAAAGCCGACGGAGCGCTCCGCGACGCCCTCTCCATTTTCGACCAGATGGTAAGCTTCTCCGGCAACAACATAACGTATAAAGATGTTATCGCCAATCTTAACGTCCTGGATTACGAATATTATTTCGGCATGGTCGAAAATATCCTCGCCAACGACATCAATTCGATATTACTTCTTCTTAACGAGGTGGTTAACAAAGGCTTCGACCCGCAAAACTTCATCCAGGGCATGGCGAGTCATCTGCGCAACCTGCTTCTCGGCAAGGACCGGCGTATCGTCGATTTGATGGAAGTCAGCAACCAACTGAAGGCGCGTTACATAAAACAAGCGGAGTGCTGCACCGCGCCGTTTCTTCTTAAAACTCTTGACATTGCAAATGAATGCGATATCAATTTCCGAAACGCGAACAATAAACGTCTGCATCTTGAAATAGCTTTGCTGAAAATGATACCGACAAAAGTTGAAAATGTGGAGTGTAGGGTTGAGAATAGTGGAAAAGTTGAAACTGAAAGGCTGAAAGTTGAAAATAAGGTTGTAAATAATCATGTCAGGCAGGAAACTTCTCCGCTTCCTGCCGTCGGGAGGAACGACAGCGTGAAGACAGAGGCGAAACAGCCGTGTCAGGTGCAGCGAGTGAAACACACGGGAACTATTTCGATTTCGGACGAAGAAACAAAAAAACAGAAGCCGGAGGCTCCCGTCGAGGTGAAAAACAACCCTTTTAGCCGAGAGACGCTGGTCGAAGCGTGGAAGGAATTCGTGGAGACAAACAAAAACTCGTCGCCGAACTTCGTGGCTGGCATCGGTAAGTATCAACCTGCGCTGAAAGAAAATAACGAGATTCATTACGATGTAGATAACATGCTGGTTGTAAAAGATATAAGTAATATCGGCAGGCTTCGTGAGTTCCTGTCTGAAAAGTTAAACAACAACCAGTTCAAACTCGTGCATCATATCGTGGAGAAACCTAAAGACGACATCGCCTACACCGACCGCAGCCGTTTCGAGAAGATGGCGGAGAAGAATCCAAATGTTATTACATTGAAAAATGGTCTCGGACTTAATATCGATATATGAGTTTTAAAAAATGGTTTGGCCGTAACTACCTCAAAATGAGAGGTTTCACCTTTGTGGGACAGTTCCCGGAAGGAGTGAGGAAAAGCATCGTCATCGAAGCACCGCACACTTGCATTGAAGACTTCATAATAGGTCGCTGCTTCTTTTGGATGGAGGGCAGGGAAGTCAAATTCTTGATAAAAAAAGAGTTCTTCAAACCAGGACTCGGCTGGTTTCTGAAAAAAATAGGCGGGATACCGGTTGACAGAAGCCACGGAAACAATATAGTTGTAAAGACTGCCGCCGTTTTCAAGCAATACGACGAACTGAACATCGTGATAACCCCGGAAGGCACACGTAAACGCGTCGAGAATTGGAAACACGGATTCTATTACATTGCCGAGCGGGCGCATGTGCCTGTCGTTCTTGGTTTTATAGACTATAAAACCAAGAGATGCGGCTACGGCCCGTCGTTCATGCCGTCGGGCGATTTTGAGAAAGACTGGCCCCTGCTCGAGAACTTTTATCGCGGAATGCAAGGCAAGACACCGGGAAAATTCAATTTGGAATGATTTTAGAAAATGAAAGACTTGTTTAAAAATTTTAAAAGCAAATTCAAGATAGTTATCGTACACCCTGAAACGTACGAGGAAAAAGGCCGTTTTAACATGAGTAAGATGAGATTCACCAATTTGGTGGTTGTTTACTCATTGATACTCATAGCCTTAACGACATGTATCATATTTTTCACGTCTATTCGTGAGTTGATTCCGGGTTATACCGACGTCACCCTTGACAGACGCGTCTATTATATGGAGCGCCGCGCCGATTCGATAGAAAGGATTTTTCATCAGAAAGACCAATATATCGAGAATATGAAACGTATTATCAACGGTGAAGACGTTGATTTTGACATAAAAAAAACGACAGCCTACACAATCCAGCCCCAAGCAACCTCAAATAAGATTCCGATGTTCTTTGTTCCTGTCAATGGATTGGTTACCAATAAGTTCAATCGCAACAACAAGCATTTTGGTGTTGATGTGGTGGCGGTTTCAGACGCTGTCATAAAAGCGGCTGCTGATGGCACAGTGGTGTTTTCCGGCTGGACTGTCGAAGGAGGCTATGTCATTGGCATTCAACATGAAAGCAACATCATCTCGATTTGCAAGCATAATGCTTCGGTGCTTTGTCGCGAAGGCGATGTGGTGAAAGCCGGCGACGCCATCGCCATACTCGGCGACAGCGGTACGACATCTACAGGACCGCATCTGCATTTCGAGCTGTGGGTCAACGGAAGAGCCGTGAATCCGGAAGATTATATATCTTTTGAAGGAAAATGAAAAATTCTTAAATGAATTCCATTATTTTTAGTATTTTTGCAATTTTAAATTTTTATTATTGACAAATGGCAGTGTTTATTAAGATAATCCAGCTTATATTAGCTCTTTCAATCCTTGTGATAATCCATGAATTCGGGCATTTTATGGCTTCAAGGATTTTTGGTGTGAGAGTCGAGAAATTCTATATGTTTTTCGACTGGAAATTCTCCATTTTCAGATGTAAGAAAGTCAACGGGGCGTGGAGATTCAAGTTTTTCTGCAAGAACGAGCCGGAGAAATATGTCACTTACGAGAAAATCGACCCGATAACAAAGAAAAAAGAATACAGGTATGAGCCGATAGCCCTTGATACTTTGCCGGACGACGACTGGCGCAGGGCGGAAGACGCCACGGAGTTCGGTCTCGGCTGGGTGCCGCTCGGCGGTTATTGCAAGATTGCGGGTATGGTTGACGAGTCGATGGATCAGGCGCAGATGGCACAGAAGCCGCAGCCATGGGAGTTCCGCACCAAACCGGCTTGGCAGCGTCTTATCATCATGGTCGGAGGCGTGTTTATGAATGTCATACTCGCTTTCCTTATTTATATAGGACTCATCGCAAACTATGGAGAGCAATACATCTCTACGGAGGAAATCAACAAATACGGCATCACCGTGGATAGCCTCGGATATAACCTCGGACTTCGCGACGGCGACAAAATCATCACAGTGGGAGGAAAATATATTGAAGACTTCAGCCAGATTCCCATGGCATTGATTTTGGAAGACACGAAGTATATTGATGTGGAGCGTGACGGTCGGGAGACGAGGGTGAGCCTTCCGGAAGACGCTGTCAATCAGATGCTTAAGGCTCGCTCGATATTTATTAGCAGCAAAATGCCTTTTGTGGTGGGAGGCTTTTCTAACGGCTCGTATGCAGAGAAAGCCGGAATGCGCTCAAATGACCAAATCATTGCTATTAACGCAGTGAAAACGCCTTATTTCCAAGACTTTAAGAAAAATATTGTCGATTATAGAGACCAAGATGTTGACATGACAATAGTGCGTGAAGGCGACACCATGGTGCTGCCTGTGCATGTGGGCGGCGATGCCACAATAGGGGTGTATGCCGCGCAAATGCTTCAAGTCTCAACAAAAGAATATAACTTTTGGCAGTCGATACCAGTAGGTTTCAAGAAGACAGGCAAGGAGTTGAGTGATTATTGGAAACAGTTGAAACTCATATTCAACCCGAGTACCGGGGCTTATGAAAGTCTCGGAGGTTTCATCGCCATCGGCAGCATCTTCCCCGACAGCTTCATCTGGGAGCAGTTCTGGCGCATGACAGCCTTCCTTTCAATTATCCTCGCAGTCATGAATCTTCTGCCAATCCCGGGTCTCGACGGCGGTCATGTGCTGTTTCTTCTCTGGGAGGTGGTGACAAGACGCAAGCCAAGCGATAAATTTCTCGAAAGAGCTACAACGATTGGATTTATCTTCCTGCTCATCCTTATCATATATGCAAACGGCAATGATATTATAAGGCTCTTCAGATGACAATATTAATAAGGTGTTGAAAAATTGTTGAAAACATCAAGACATAGACAATAAATTGATAAACAAGGCGTTATAAAACTCAATGCATAAGAGAAAATATATATTGTTATTGATGATTAGCATATTGGCAATCAATGTGTTGAAAGCACAGCAAATGCCAATATTCACTAATTACAGCAATTCTTATGCGGTAATAAACCCTGGTTATTACGGTTTAAGCGAAGGTGTCAATGCGATGGGAAGTTATCGTAATCAATGGGCTGGATTTAAGGACGACATGACAGGTCAGGAGGTTTCGCCAGTGACGTTTTTTGCTTCGGCAGACTTGCCCGTCAAGGTGTTGGGAGGTGGTTTAGGTTTCTCTTTGATGAAAGATCAGCTCGGCTTTGAGAATAATGTTGCGGTGAATCTCGGTTATTCATACCATTTTGACCTCGGTTCGGGAATATTGGGTATGGGTTTGGCTTTTAGTTTCGACAACCGCACGGTGGATTTCGGAAAGGCCAAGCCGCTGAACGCCAACGACCCTGTTATCCCGGTAAAGGAGCAGAGCGATATGCTGATGGATTTTAATTTCGGCTTGTTCTATATGGTCCCCGAAACGTTTTATGTGGCGTTTTCAACCACAAGTCTGATGGAGGCGAAAGGCAAGGCACTGGAAGGCAAATCATCGACAAGTGCAAGTTTTGTTGGCGACAGGACGTTTTATCTCGCTGCAGGATACGAGTACCAGTTTCTGAATCCAAAGTTCATGCTGAACCCGTCCATGTTGGTGTTAAGCGACATGGCTTCGACACAATTTAACGTCAGCGCGCGACTGTGGTACAATAATAAGATGAGTCTTGGCGTTAATTACAGGTATCAGGAGTCAATAGATATTTTAGTTGGCTTCACAATCAAGGGAATACAGATCAATTATGCTTACGATATCAACACTATGGGTCTGAAATTGCCAGGTTCGCACGAGGTGTCTATCAGTTACAACTTCAAGTTAGATATGGACAGACAGCCTCGTATCTATCGAAGTATCAGATACTTATAAAAATTGTTGATAAAAAAACAGCAAAGTTGAAATGTTTTTGTCGAAAATAATGGAAAATAACATACTTTTGGACACTTTTTTAAACAAGAAAATAAAAATGAAGAAGTTTGTGTTAACGGGCCTGATCGCATTGATGCTTGTTGGTTGCGGAACTAACGGAGAGCAAGGTGAATTGGTAGGCGTAAGAAAGAAATCAAAACCGTTTTATCAGCCGGATCCCTACGGCATGGTGTTTATCCCGATGGGAACCTATACTATGGGTGCAGGCGGTCAAGACATCGCGGGCAGCTATCTGTCGCAACCTATGACTATTTCTGTATCGGCATTTTACATGGATGAAACAGAGATTACTAATAACGAGTATCGTGAGTTTGTGAACTACGTCCGTGATTCGCTGGCACGTACATATCTCGGTGAGGTTGACCCCGACAAATATCTCATCACACAGAACAGAAAAACCGGTGAGGTATATGACTTGCCATATCTCAATTGGGACGAAAAGATTGATTGGCGCAGCGACAACCAGGACTACAGAGACGCTCTCGAGCAACTTTATATTCCTGAAAACGAGCGTTATTACGGCAAGAAAGAGATAGACGCAAGAAAGCTTGTTTTTCATTACAGTTATATAGACCTCAGGGCTGCTGCAAAGAAAGAGTTCAGAGAGGATGCCGACTATCGCAACGGCGCTTTCGCCAATCGCCCACAAGGCTCGTCAGACCGCTCGGTGTTCGTGCATAACGAGGACATCAACATCTATCCCGACACATTGGCATGGATTTATGACTACTCCTACGCTTTCAACGACCCGTTGACAGAGAAATATTTCTGGCATCCGGCGTATGACCACTATCCTGTTGTCGGTGTCAACTGGAACCAGGCTAACGCTTTCTGCGTGTGGCGTACCGAGAAGCTGAACAAATATTTGGCAAAACACAAAGGCCAGACAGGTTTGTCGGAGTTCCGTCTTCCTACCGAAGCCGAATGGGAGTGGGCGGCACGTGGCGGTCATCAACTCAACCCTTATCCATGGGGCGGTCCTTACACACGTAACGAGAAAGGATGTCTGAAAGCCAACTTCAAGCCTATGCGTGGCAACTACACCGCCGACGGAGGTCTCACCACTGTCATCGTGGGACATTATCCAGCCAACGACTGGGGATTGTACGACATGGCAGGTAATGTGGCGGAGTGGACATCAAGTGCATTCGACCCGTCGTCGTACAATGTGATGTGGGACATGAATCCATATTTGGGCTATAACGCCAAGGAGAGCGACGACCCGATTATGAAGAGAAAAGTGATTCGTGGCGGCTCATGGAAAGACGTGGCGTATTATCTGCAAGTGACTACCCGCGCTTATGAATATCAAGACACGGCGAAGTGCTACATCGGTTTCCGCTGCATACAGCCGTTCCTCGGCAGACAGAAAGGCGACAACCCGTCGAAGTCGTCAAGAGTTTACAAATAATCCTCAATTCGTCATTTTAAAGTGAGGGGATATGGAAGGATCTCAACAAAAAAAGAAATAAATTAAAAAATCAAGGAAATATGTCATTTAAAGAGTTTTCAGAAAGCAAGAAGTACAAAAACTTCATGGCAAAGGTTTATGGTATTGGTGCTTCCGTCGTTTTGGTCGGTGCTTTGTTCAAACTGACTCACATGTCGTTATTCGGCTGGTCGGGTGCGGCTAACACAATGTTGACGCTCGGTTTGTTGACCGAAGCCATTATTTTCTTCTTTTCGGCCTTTGAACCGGTGCACATGGAGCCGGACTGGAGTTTGGTTTATCCTGAATTATGGGAAATGTATCATGGTGAAGGCAACGTAAACCCTGTGAAGCCGGCAGCAGGAGCCAAGAAAAACGAAAGTGGCAGTGTCGGTGGTGACATCATCACGGAGCAGCTTAACCAGATGTTTGAGAAAGCCAATATCAACGCAGTCACAATGGAAAGACTCAGCATGGGACTCAACAGACTCGGCGAGAACGCATCAAAAATCGCCGATGTGAGCGAGGCTGTGGCGGCAACAAGCAACTACACCAAGGCTATGAACAAGGCTTCAGAAACTGCTATGGAACTCGACGCACAGATGTCGAAGACGGCCACCAACGCCGCAATGTTCTCTGACACAAGCAAAAAGATGAACGACACAATGACTCTCTATATCGAGAAAGTCAACGCATCTGCAACGTCAACAGATACTTTAAATCATCAAATCAACGACTTGTCGAAACGCATGACGGCAATGAACACCGTTTACGGTAACATGCTCAATGCGATGAATATCAAGGCATAAGCCACTTTTGTTCATGTTTAATATTAAAAATTGACAAGAAATGGCAGCAGCAAAAGAAACCCCAAGGCAGAAGATGATCGGTATGATGTACCTGGTACTCACAGCCTTATTGGCATTGAACGTCTCGGCCGATATTCTCGATGCTTTCGCCATCGTGAACGAAGGTTTGGAGAAGACAAATGCCAGCGTTGAAAATAAAATTGAAGACTATTACAACATCTTTGAGCAACAATATAACAGACAGCCTGAAAAAGCTCATGTTTATTGGGATAAAGCTAATGAAATCAGAGTGAAAACCGACGAAATCATCAACTTTATCGAGAAAGAAATAAAAGTACCGTTGGTGCTCGAAACAGAAAACATCTCTGAAAAAGAGCTTCTTGATACCAAGAAGTCATTAATCAGAAATATCGATAAGATAAATCCTGCAAACCGCCGTATTTTCTACGAATTTGACCTTAACAATATCGGCGCCAAGGACAAATACGACGCTGTGACTCACTTCATGATTAACAAAGGCAACGCCACGGTTCTTAAAAACAAGATTCAGGAATACCGTGAGTTTATCGTGAATATAGTGGAAGACGCAGGTTTGACAAATTACAACAAGTATGTGGGACTTCTCACAGATGTTGACCACAACGGCAATAAAATTATCTATACTGATAACGACGGACAAGAGTTGAGTTGGGAAAACAAGAATTTCGAGCATATTATCCTCACTGCTGAAATCGCAATTCTCAACAAGATTGTGGGTGAGATTCAGACCACGGAATACGATGCCATCACAGCCTTGTTCAAGCAAATCGGATCTTCTGACTTCAAGTTTGAATCGGTGGAGGCGCGTGTTATCCAGAAAAGCAACTTCATCATCAAGGGTCAGAATTACGAGGCCGAGATTTTTATTGCGGCAGCTGATACGTCAAAGGCTTTCGACGTAAAATATTACATGGGCACCGACAACTATAACAATGCAAAAGGCGAGCCGGTGAAGCTTAACAGCAAGGAAGGCAAGGTCATTTTGAGTTTCCCGACAACATCAGTGGGAATACACAAATACGCCGGTCGTATCGAGATACCTCGTCCAGATGGTTCGATGGCTTACTACGACTTCAACGAGCAATTCCAGGTGGCGCCGCCGTCAGTGACAGTTGCGCCAATCAATATGATGGTGATGTACGAGGAGTTGCAAAATCCCATCTCGGTGTCGTCGCCAGGTTTCACCAGCGATGGAATCACAATCAAAGTCGATGGTGGAAAATACACCAAAGGAAATGCTAACGGTGAATATTTCGTCGAGGTGAACAAAGGCGTAAAAATGGTTAAAGTTCATGTGTCGGCAAAAGACGAGACCGGTAAGATGGTTGATATGGGCTACCAGGAATTTCGCGTGAAAAAAGTGCCGGATCCAATCGTTAAAATCGGCGACATCACTGGCGGCAAGGTTGATAAGGAAGTGCTTCTTAGCATCGGCAGAGTGATGGCTGTGATGAAAGATTTCGATTTCAAAGATTTTAATTATACCATTGATTCTTATACAGTCTCAACGTATAGAGGAACATTCATTGATAAACAAAATAAAGGACCCAAGTTCTCCGACGAGGTGATAGCCCTGATTGGCAATGCACAGTCAGGACAGAGAATCCAGTTCCAGGACATCTGCGTGAAGAGTCCCGAGGGCGAGATAAGAAACGTGGGTTCAATAAACATTCAAATAAAATAATATGAAAAGGTTAGTAATAATAGCAGCTTCATTGGCTTGCATGTTCTTCGGCGCGCCAAAGGCGTCGGCACAAATCACCAGCGACACATATAACGACGGTTTATATGTCGAGAACGCCACAGGAATGAAGAAAATCATTCCTTATCCGGAAATTCGTGAGGCTGACGTTTTATGGAAGAAAAGAGTCTGGCGCGAAATTGATTTCCGTCAGAAAATGAACCTCCCGTTCTATTATCCAAGAGACAATCATCAGAACTGGAGAAGATTCATCGATGTCATCATGGACGCTTTGAAGGAAGGCAGATGCCAAGCCTACGAAGTGACAGTGACAGGCGAGCTTAACAACCCCATGCCATATTCAAAACTTATGGCCGGGCTGAATTCAGAGAGACACCAGGCAATTTATGACGACTACGGCAACAAGGTTGGCGACACGGTCATTTCCATCTCCTTCAAGCCAGAGTCTGTGACACGTCTCCGTTTGATGGAAGACTGGTATTTCGATGCACACAGAAGCCAGCTGATGGTGAGAATAGAAGCCATTTGCCCTGTTACAATGCGCGATGTCAACGACTCGATACAGATGCCAAACGAATTGTTCTGGATTCCGTTTGACGATGCCACGCGCACAGTGCTATCAGAAGCCCCCGTGTATAACAGAAACAATTCCGCAGCGCGTTTGTCATACGATGACTTGTTCTGGAAACGTCAGTTTGACAGCTATATATACAAAGTGGAAAATGTCTATGACCGTAGTATTCAAGACTATGCAACAGGCATCGAAGCGATGAAAGAATCAAAGAGAATCGAACAAGAAATCATCGAGTTTGAGCAAAATATCTGGGAGTATTAGTGTATAGTAAAGGATGTAATGGTAGGATGTCGTTCGCGGCATCCTTTTTTGATTTTTAGACATGGACATTCAATAATTTTTTGTATCTTCGCAGAAAATTTTTTTGTAAAGTTATGATAGATATTAAAGTTGAAACAAATCATGTTAGGAATTTTGTTGTTGAGAATCAATTAGATACATATAAAAAGAAAGTCGCCACGACTTTCAAGACCATTTATTCGCACAATGGAGCAGGCAGTGATTTTCTTGGCTGGGTGAATCTTCCGTCGTCTATTACCGCTGATTTTATAAAAGATGTAAAAACAAAAGCAGAGGAGTTGCGTAAGAAATCGGATGTGTTTGTGGTTGTCGGCATTGGCGGTTCATATCTTGGGGCGCGGGCAGTCATCGAAGCCTTGTCGAATCATTTTGCGCAGATGGTTGACACCGGAAATCCGAAGATAATATATGCAGGTCATAACATGAGCGAAGATTACATGTCAGACCTTATCAAATTGCTTGATAATAAAGAATATTCGATGACAGTAATCTCGAAATCAGGGACGACGACAGAGCCGGCGGTGGCATTCAGAATCTTGAAGAACCATCTTGAGAAGAAATATGGGAAAGAAGAGGCTCGCAAGCGCATCGTGGCCATCACCGACAAGGCCAAAGGTGCTTTGAAAGTCCTTTCCGACAGCGAAGGATACAAGACCTACGTGGTGCCGGACGATGTGGGAGGTCGTTACTCTGTATTGACACCTGTCGGTTTGCTGCCTATAGCCGTGGCTGGCATCGACATAGAGGAACTCGTGGCAGGAGCTCGGCAGATGGAGAGATATTGCGTTGACAATCAGAATGAAGACAATGAAGCCGCAAGATATGCGGTGGCACGTCAGGCTTTATATCATGCAGGAAAGACAAATGAGATAATGGTCAGCTACGAGCCTCGTCTGTGTTACTTCAGCGAGTGGTGGAAACAGCTTTATGGAGAGAGCGAGGGTAAAGACGGCAAAGGAATCTTCCCGGCGAGTGTCACATTCACGACGGATTTGCACTCGATGGGACAATATATTCAGGAAGGTCTTCGTAATCTCATGGAAACCGTCATTAGTGTTGAAAACCCCGAGAACGAGTTTCGCATTCCGACTGACGACGCCAATCTTGACCAGATGAACTATATAGCAGGTCGCCGCCTCAACGAGGTCAACCAGACGGCGGAGAAAGCCAC
>UQNO01000017.1 GCA_900542475.1 uncultured Bacteroidota bacterium | reverse complement strand
AACCATATATGTTATTCGGGTTAACATTGTTCAACGATAACAAATACGCCCCGCTGCCACAACACGGATCATAAAACGACTGACCATTTGAAAAGTCTAAATCTTTTGTCATCTCCGTTGTTATTGATATTGGGGTGTAATATGAACCTTTTTTATTCTTTTCACCCTCCAACATCAAACTTTGATAGATCAATCCTAATATATCTAATTCATCATCAGGGAAATGGTAGTTTAAAACATAATTAATGACATCTGCATGTATTGTGTATAGCACATTCTCAACATGTTTTTTATTTATTAAATCCTTTTTATTCAACAGATTAATGGCAACTGAATACAAGACATCCGTTATTAACCAATTCTCTTTTCTAACTACATCAACAAAAAATTGAATAATAGCGATGTTGTTCTGGTTTCTAAAATACTCAATTGGTAATATACTTTTAGATGACATCCTTTTGTTAGCTCCAGATACTAATTTCATATTCTCATCAGAATGCAACTTGTTCCAATTTCGACGGGTTGCCTCTGAAATGTACGGTACACTATTTTTATTTGTTGTTTGAGTTAACATGTTTCTTGGCAAATATTCTTTTTGCAAAAATAATATTTTTTTTAATAAAAAATAAGATATTAAAAAAGTTTTTTTAACTTTGCAGACTGATATCTGGAAATTTACTAACCATTAAATAATCAACTCATGAATAACGCATTATTTCAGTTTGCACATCCTGCCAACGAGCCGGTAAAAGAATACCGTCCCGGCAGCCCCGAGCGCGTCGCTTTGGAGAAAGAACTTCAGAAACAGTCAAACGAAGTGGTAGAAATCCCTATCATCATCGGCGGCAAGGAAATCCGCACAGGCGACATGGGCGAAGTGGTTATGCCGCACAACCACAAGCATGTGATTGCAAAATATCATAAAGTAGGCGAGAAAGAGGTCAACATGGCTATCGAAACCGCTCTGAAGGCCAAGAAAGACTGGGAAAACACTCCTTGGGTGGAAAGGGCTTCCATCATGGCGCGCATCGGTCAGTTGCTTGCAACAAAATACCGTTCACGCATCAATGCAGCATGTATGTTAGGCCAGAGCAAGAACGCTTTCCAGGCCGAAATAGATTCAGCATGTGAATCCATCGACTTCTATCGTTTCAACAACTACTATGCAGGCAACCTCTATTCAGAGCAGCCTTCGTCGTCACCCGACCAGCTCAACCGCGTGGAATATCGTCCGCTTGAGGGTTTCATCATGGCAGTGACTCCGTTCAACTTCACCTCTATCGCATCGAACTTGAACATGACACCTGCCTTGATGGGCAACACCACCATTTGGAAGCCGTCAACGACAGCACTGCTTTCCAACTATCACATCATGCAGATAGCCATGGAAGCCGGTCTTCCTGCCGGTGTCGTGAACTTCCTGCCGGGCAAGGGCTCTTTGATTGGCGGCATCGCCTTGAACAACCCCGACCTCGCCGGCATCCACTTCACCGGTTCGACAGCCACATTCCAGGGTTTATGGAAAGGCGTCGGCATGAATATCGCCAACTACAAGTCATATCCACGTCTCGTCGGCGAGACAGGCGGCAAAGACTTCATCTTCGCCCACAACTCGGCAAATCCACGCGAGGTGGCATGCGCCATCGTCCGCGGCGCTTTCGAATATCAAGGTCAGAAATGCTCGGCGGCATCACGCGCCTACATTCCTGCATCAATGTGGAACGAAGTGAAACAAATCGTCGGCGACATGCTCGGCACCATCAAGATGGGCGATGTCACAGATTTCACCAACTACGTCAATGCTGTCATCGACGAGGCTTCATTCGACAACTGCAAGGGCTATATCGACAGAGCCAACGCCAGCAAGGACGCTGAAATCGTGTTCGGCGGCAATTGCGACAAGAGCGTCGGTTACTTCGTCGAGCCTACTGTCATACTCGCCAAGGCACCGAACTACGAGTCAATGGTTCAGGAAATCTTCGGACCTATCATCACTGTCTATGTTTACGATGACAACAAATATGAGGAGACACTGGAACTCTGCGACACGACATCACCTTATGCGTTGACAGGAGCCATCTTCGTCAACGATCTCAAGGCTCGTCAGCTCGCCGACCAGAAGTTGAAATATGCCGCGGGCAATTTCTACATCAACGACAAGCCGACGGGTGCCGTTGTAGGTTGCCAGCCTTTCGGCGGCTCACGCGCATCTGGCACCAACGACAAGGCAGGCGGATTGTGGAATCTCATCAGATGGACCAATCCACGAGCCATCAAGGAGACATTCGTGCCGGCGACAGAGTATGGTTATCCATTCCTTGCGAAATAGTCCCGCACAGATTTTGCGGATAACGCAACCAAACATTGTAGAGACACGCTATCGCAAGAAGTGTGTCTCTATACTTTTATTATGTTTTTCTCACTATGTAAACAATTTCCTCCCCGGGTCGGGCGAGTCGCATTCTGCTTCGTTGTTCTTCCGCAAGCTCGTAATATAGGCGGTCGGCATCAACGGCAAAGCCGGCATTTTCAAGCACTTGAGCATAATCTCGACCGAACTGCCTGACATGGTCATACTGACCGAAACAACGCTTGCGTTCTTCAGGATTCGTGATAGAAGCATCTTCCCAGGTGTCAACATTTGGATTAATCGGAACCAAGAGAACAGCCCAACCTCCCTGTTTAAGGATACGTTTTATCTCGGAAAAAGCCTGGTTCACGTTATCTACATGTTCCAGGACATGGTTGCATATCACCACGTCATATTGATTATCAGGAAGATCAATATTGGTTACATCAATATGCAGGTCGGCAATTGGCGAATCGAGGTCGGCAGTAGTGTAGTCAAGGTTTTTCAAAGCTTTAAATCGCTTGATGAAAGGCTGTTCCGGTGCAAAATGCAGCACTTTCAAATTATCGGTGAAAAATCCGGTTTTCTCTTTCAGATACAGCCAAAGCAGACGATGACGCTCAAGCGAGAGACAATTGGGACACATACGGTTGTCCATCGCCTTGCCGTAACCATAGGGCAGAAACTTGCGAAAATGCTTGCCGCAGACAGGACACTCGACCTTATTTCCAATATACAACGGACGAATTAGGAAACTGAACAAGGCACTGAAGCGAATCAACGTCTGACGCGGGAATATCCCTGTAAACAAAGCGATTAACTTCTTCATAACAAACTTTTTATTGCAGCCGTCATATTAGACCACTTATATTTTTCCTTCTCCTTTTTCACCTCTTCCGTGAATGAATCATAACGGTCGTTCTCGAAAAAATCCACCAATGCGTCGGCTATCGCAATGGGCTGAGGTTCAACCACATAACCAACTTTCCCATCGGGAATGATTTCTTTCAGACCACCGGTATCGGTAACAAGCATTGGTTTCTCAAAATGATAGGCTATTTGCGTGATTCCACTTTGCGTTGCCGATTTGTATGGCTGCACAACGATGTCGGCGGCGTTGAAATAATCCCGCACTTCGTTATCCGGTATATACCTATTGACGACTATGACATTTTCACTCAATCCCATGCGTTCAATCTGTTCATAGTACGGCTTCGGGTCATCATAGAACTCACCGACGACAAGCAGTTTCAGGGAATATTTTCTCAAACGCGCGTCGGCGAAAGCTTCCAAAAGCCAGTCAAGGCCCTTATAGGCGCGGACGAGGCCGAAGAACAACAGATACCGATAGTTGACATCAAGACTTAACTTATTGATTGCCGATATTTTATCTTCCATCTTGCCGAAATGGTCGTACAAAGGATGCGGAACCATACATTTGGGTTTTCCTTGTTTATCAAGTGATGCCACGTCATTCAGCACTGATTGAGAGAGTGTCACAAAGCCGTCCACAGCCTTCACGAAACAAGGGGTGAACAACTTGTCAAGAACAGATTTTTCATGAGGTATCATATTGTGTATCAAACCAATACACTTTGAATGACGGTTTCGTTTAATAAACCTTGCAATTTTGCCAAGACAAGGGGCGAAAAACGACATCCAATAAGTGAAAATCACTATATCCGGGTTCTTTCCACGTATCTCCTTTCCCACCTTTATCCAATTCAATGGATTGATAGAGTTTATTTTACGTTCTATTGAAAAGCCAACCGGAGCATCAGCGTCGGAAAACTGTGTCTTGCCTGGAAACAGGAACGACGGATACTGGAGTTTGAATGTAACCACCTCGACATCAATACCTTCCTTGACAAACTCGACTGCGAGTCTGTCGGTGAACGCAGCGATACCACCTCTATAAGGGTATGATGTTCCGACAATTATTATACGCATAATTGATATACCGTGTCACAAACAGATGCAAGGCATCGCGTCTTCACGGGTATTAATTATTGTTTTCTTTCTTCTCTTCAGTTTCTTTCTTCTCTTCTGGCACGACAACAGTTGCCTTATACCCTATTTTCGCCAATGCCTTTTGCAACTTTTCAGGGTTTGTTTTCCCGCCATCATATTGAATTGTAACGAGATTTGCATTCATGTCAGGGTTTATAGCCTTCACCCCCTTCTCAAAACGAAGGTTGTCTTTAATACGTTTCACACAGCTTTGGCACTCAATCTCGGGTTCAGTTGAAAACACGACTTCACTATTCTTCGTTTGAGCTTGTAACAGAAAAGCCAAAAACAGTGCAGATGTCAATAAAACTATTTTTTTCATAGATATTAATATTTTGATAATTTCCATTTTATTCCAGCATAAAACATTATTCCATCTATAGGAGCGCAAATCATGGTGGCGTCAAAATTGTCGCCAAAAGGATTTTGGCTGTCGATAATCGGGTTAGTTTGTTTGTAATTAGTGATATTTTCAGCGCCCACATACACATTTCCCCAACGGAACCATCGGAGTATCTGCGCGTTAAGCAGCGCATAGCTGTCGAACGAGTCATTCCACGACATAGTGCCGTCAGCCATCATGTATGGGTCGGGCATACGACCGCCGCCATTGAACTGCATAGTCACATCGAACTGCCATATCTCAAGAGGATTTTTATATGTAGCCGTCAGCAATCCTTTGTAACGACTGGTGAGAGGACGTTCCCTGAGCACTCCGTTGACAGTGGTTTTCACATCATTTAACCTGAACGCCCCCGTCAAAGAGAAGCCGTCGAAAAACGGATATGTCGCGTCAATTTGGAAGGTATGCGAATATGAAATCCCGTCGAGGTTTGCAAAACGAATTGCATGAGGATCGGTATCCATATCAATCACAAGTTGGTTCACAAAATTAGTATAATAGTATTCCATATTGATTGTCAGACACTTTTCAAAGATATCTATATCAAAAGCAGCACTTGAGCCGAAGTTCCAGGCCTCTTCTTGTTTCAGGTTGTCATCAATATTTATACTACGACTACTTGCCATGAGATTATAGTTTTCGAGCAAAGGACGAGGTGTACGGTAGCCTTTTCCTGCCGAAAAGCGCAATTTTAACAAGTCGTTGACAGTCCATTTAACATGAGCGCGGGGAGTGTAAAACATACCGTATAAATCACTGTAGTCGCCACGAACACCCGCCATAAACACAAATCTATCGTCATAATTGAAAGTGTATTGGGCGTGCGCGCCTCCGGTGTTTTCTGTCGTCATGATACTCGGCTGCGACAGGAAACTCTCGGAAAAGCCGTCATAATTATACAACAATCCGGCAGACAGGCTATGACTCGGGGTAAACTCTGTCTCAAAAAGCAGTTGCGCATAAACATTGTCCTCGTTCACATCGTAAGTCCTTGGACCATAAAGAGAATTCATCTTATGATTTGATCCAGACAAGATTAAAGCCACGTTAGTGTTGTGGATTTCATCGATGATATAGGCGTTTTTAACGAAAGCCTCGTAACGTTCCGTTTCAATATTTATCGCATAAGGCTGATAGGTCGTGTCGCTTGTATTGTTATGCGGATTGTCAATCTGGCCGCCCTTTCTATCCTCTTTCAGCGCTTTAACGGCGACTTGCATGATGTAATGGTCTTTATTATACATCCAGCGGTTCATCACGTTAAACTGCCGCACTTTTGGCATATCCATAAAACCGTCGTTGTTGCCGTCGTGCTCCATCGACAAATTCTCGTAATGCAATAATAATCCGGTACTTAATGCATCGTTGAGATGAATATTTCCTTCGATATTTGTTTCAAATTTCAGGTGATTGTCGAGATACAGATTCACGTCGAGTTCCTCGTCTGCTTGAGATTTCAGATATTCCACATTGATTTGTCCGGTAATTGACTCATAGCCGTTTTTCACTGTAGCCGCGCCTTTCGACACTTGTATTGAGTGCATCCATGGCCCCGGGATATATCCAAGCGAAAAAGGCGCCGCCGCACCTCTGTATGCAGGTATATTTTCTGTCAGCATCTGGACGTAACCACCTGACAATCCGAGGAGTTTGATTTGCTTTGCGCCTGTAGCGGCATCGGCATAATTCACATCGACAGAAGGATTTGTCGAGAAACTTTCACCAAGATTGCAGCAGGCGGCACGACATAGTTCAGTGTTAGTTATAATCTCAATATTTGCCACACCTCTCGACTGAATCCGGCCCGGACGTGAAGACTTGACAACGATTTGGTCCAAAGTTATCTCGCCTTTAAGCGTAATTTCCACATAATCAACACTTTCACATAAAGTGGTGTCATTTTGGAAACCCACAAAAGATGTAACTAAATATGAGACATCTTTATTTTTGTTCAACACAAAAGCACCGTTGGCGTCGGTAGTAGTACCGGAGTTAGTACCCTGCCACACCACATTGGCCCCGACGAGAGCCTCGCCATTTGAGTCCCTGACGACTCCTTTGAGCTGGGCAAACGATGTAATCGTCAGCAAAAACAGCCCGACAGACATTATAATATTTTTTTTCATCCAATGTTTGATTTAAAAACGATTTCTCCATTCAACTTCGTTTCAGTCGAAATGATGAAACACTTTGTTGATAATTTCATTTATTTCCTTTGATATTTTCGTATAATATATAATTGTCAAACCAAAAACCACAATAATTCCGGTTCTCAACATTGCTTCGACTATTTTACTCCACATCTCATTGCCAAGCGATTCCATCATCCAGTTTGAGACATAACGATTCATCAACCAATTTATTACGAACAAAGTCATCATTATTATCACTATTAAGACCTCTTTCCACGAGAATGGCGAAACGCCTGTTTTCCAGATAATCAGCGACAGCAAAAACAAATAATATATGGAGTACGAGATTATTGACGACCATGCCGCGCCCGTCATTCCCCAAATCGGTATCAGTTTGTTATTCAAGATGATAGCACTGACCGTAAGTATTGCGGTAAAGACAAGTTGCAGGTAATACCACCTTGAGTAGCTCAGCACCGTAACGCCGATATTCAGTGATGAGTTGACTAATTTAGCAAGACCAAGGAGGAAGAAAACCCATTTTCCATCGATATATTTCTCACCGTTTGGAAGCAGTTCAAAAAAGAGATCGATATTAATCCAGATGACGAAGAACACGAATGCACCGGCTATCAATTGATGCAGCGAAACGCTTTTACACAACATCGCCGCCCGTTGAGTATCATTGTCTTTCATCGCCTGCGATATAATCGGGCGGGATATTGCCGACACCGAGCGATATGGCATTTCCACCAGATTCGCCATATACGACGCGATGGTATAGATTCCCGTCACGGCAAGCCCCATCTGTGCGGAGATGAAGAACGTGTTCAGACTCGGTATGATATTTCCGACTACTGCCGCGACAGCAAGAAAAATGGTGTAAAACAAAAAATCCCTGCGCAGCCATGGCGTAACATGTCCTGGCTCTATCTTGAAACTAATCTTTGACAAACAAAGCAAGTATATGATATTCAGCAATGTAGCGACGACGTATGCCAAGCAGAGACCTATCACCATACCATCTAAGCTGATGACACCGGTGATATACAAAATGTAATCACCCAAAGTAAAAAGCCTCACTCCCACCTCGCGCACGAATTTCGGAACGACGATGCGCATGAGCAAGTTGGCGTTAGTCTCGAACACCGTCATGTACATCATGAAAAACGCCATCGGAATGACGAGGTACATATAATCGACGAACAAAGGCGACTCGTCATCGAACTTATTGATTAAGGTATCTTTAAAGACAAAAAACAATATAGTAAAAATGACAAATCCGACGGCAGGCACGATGAGTGTCCAGCCGAAAAATCCATGGTCGCGGCTCTCGTTGTCTTTAAAATAAGGGTAGTATCGCATCGCCGAGGTGTTGGTTCCAAGTGCGGCGAGTCCCGACAGCAGCAAGGCGGCGTCAGCCATGACACGAGTGAGACCTATCTCCTCCTGCGTGAGGTATTTTGTCATCACAAAGAAAGTGGTGACAAACCCCACAGCAACGCCGAGGTAGTTCATCAATGTACCTTTAATGCTCTGTCGTACTACTATCCCCATCAGTTTTTCAGAATGTTCTTGACGAAATTACGCGTCGGATAATCTTTGTCATTCAACACATGATAAAGTTCGCTCATTAAAGGATAATCATTTGTATCAATATGATTATCAATAAGTTTCTTATGAAACACATCTACAGCCATACGACCCTCCAGCACCACGCTGTCAGACATATAATTGTTGAAGAAGCCTTTTCCTATGAGAAGTCCGAGTGTGCGGTTTCGGCTCATGTCGTTGAGAGATGTCAACGAGAAATCACCGAAGCCGCAATATTTATACATGGTGCTGCTTTCGCCTCCGAAAGTGGTGATTAGTTGACGCATCTCATTGAGTGCCTTGGTGATAAAGATAGAGCGCAGATTTGCCGAATCAAAGTTGGCGTCGACCATGCCGATAACGATGGCGTAGATATTTTTTAAGATTGAGGCGTATTCCACACCGGTGACATCAGTGGTGAAATCGGTACGAATAAAGGTGTCGTAAAACACATTGGTGATGATTTTGTATAACTCTTTATCAGATGTCGCCGCCGTAAGACCTGTATCTTGCCTGTTGATGATTTCACGAGCGAAAGAGGGGCCTTTTAATGTCATGAAGGGATTGAATATAAATGACTTAATGCTATCTGGTATAATCTGGTCGCCGCTACCGAAACCCTTGGCAAGATTTACCAGCAAGGCAGTGGGGTTGATATAATCCTTGTTCTCCCTGAGGTATTCGACAACCGCCATGGAGGGTATTGCAAGGAAAATGACATTTGCCTCAAGAAGCACCGTCTTGTCTTTCGTCGCTTTAAGATTCTCACTCAACGTACATTTCGGGAAATACAAAGAGTTGACATGCATCGTATTAATCATCTCAACCACTTCGTCTTCAATAGACAACAAATAAATCTCGTCTTTATTTTTTTGAGCGAGCACATCACCGATTGCCGTGGCTATTGCTCCGCTTCCGATAAAAACAATTTTCCGCATTTTAAAAAAATTTTTGCAAAATTAATGATTTTTTTGATTTAACAGCTGTTTTTCCGCAAGGAAAATCGACGTGTCCAATTCATAGCCAATCAGAACGATGATACAATTCACATACATCCACATCATAAAGATGATAAGACCGCCGATTGAGCCGTAAAGCGCGTTATAATTTGAAAAATTGACAATATAGTAGTTAAATCCCATTGTTCCCAAGATGAACATGAGTGTAAACATGATGGTACCCGGGGTAAACAAACGGAATTTTCTGTTTTTATAAGGATTTCCGAAATAATAAAGCACCGAGATGGCGACAAGCAGGACGAACACTGTGAGCAGCCATCTGCCAATGTCTATCAATTTTATCACGAAATTGTTATAGAAATTAATCTTGTTGAAAAGCCATGGCAGATAATTATTTCCCATAATTATCAGCACTATTGATATTATCAGCAACAAGCCGAGTATCAAGGTGGTGAACAATCCGCCGCCGTACATCCTCACTATCGACAGTCTGCCGATATGGTTGACCCCCATGTCGAAGCCTCTGAAGAACGCCCTGATGGCTCCGGAGCTGAAATAAAACGCCATTATTATACCAATGGACATCAAGGCATTATGTTGATGCGACATGATTTCGTCGATGGTATTCACCACTCTTCCGGCAATATTTTGCGGAACCACTCTTGAGATGAAGTCAACAATCATCTCTTTCACTCCCTCAAGAGGCATATATGGAATCAATGTGAACAGCACCATGACGGCAGGAAAAATCGCCAAAAACACGTTAAAAGCCACGGCAGCCGCACGGTCGGTGAGATAACCCTTTGAAAAACCGTTGATAAAATAGGTGAACACCTCATAGAACGATTTGCCATGGAAGCCTGGGAAAGTTATCGACTTAAGCCATCGTATTAGTCTGATTTTCAAATACTTGACTTTTCTTTTACATTTTTCTATCCCAATTTTCATAATTCAATTTTAACGATGCAAAAATATAAATTTTTTTCTTATTTTTGCATAAATTTTTTCATTATGAACGAACATGTATCACATCCAGGCGTAGTGGTCGGGATAAACGACAAAGACATTGAGATAGAGATATTTAGCTCAAGCATGTGTGGCTCTTGCGGCATCAAATCAGCTTGCGGGATGTCGGAGATGCGAGAGAAGCGCGTCACGGTGCCCAAGCCGGAAGACAAGGAGTTCATTGTCGGCCAGCCGGTACGCATCATCATGAATGCCAACCAGGGCAACAAGGCGGCGTTGTTCGCATATTTCATTCCTGCGTTCTTGTTAGTCGCCATCATAGTGATTCTCAGCAACTTGTCCATGAAAGAATGGATTGCCGCGCTCATCGGTGTCGGAGTCGTGGCAATTTATTACGGGATTTTGTATTTTTTCAAAGACAAACTGAATGGCAAGTTCACGTACGAAATAAAATAGGACAGGTCATTTATGGAGACGAAAGGATTCGGGCAATCTTGCCAAATGATTTATAATAGATTTAGCCCCAGGGATTTCCACGTTTCGCCGTGTTCCAGTCGAGACGAGGATTTAAAAATGCGAAATTTTCCTTTGCTTGTTAAATAAAAATATACTAATTTTGCAACCGCTAAAAATATGTTTTGTTTTATGAGTAATATTTTACTATGGTCCCTTGTAATACTGGGAATTTTAGGAGGAGTGGCGGCGATTATTTTATTTTTCGTCGCGAAGAAATTCAAGGTTGAGGAGAACCCTCTCATCGACGAGGTGGAATCGGTGTTAGCCGGTGCCAACTGTGGTGGCTGCGGTTTTGCCGGCTGCCGCAGTTTTGCCGAGGCGTGTGTCAAAGCCGCCGCGGAGAAGCAGAGTCTGTCAGGCTTGAACTGTCCCAGCTCCGACATGTCTAAAGTGGCAGGATTACTTGGGCTTACCGCTACCGTTGCCGAGCCTATGATTGCCGTAGTGCGTTGCAACGGTACTTGTGAAAACGCGCCATCGAAGGTGCATTATGAAGGAGCCGACATCTGCGGCTTTGCGAACACACTCTATGCAGGCGAGAACGGCTGCCCCAACGGATGTCTCGGTCTTGGCGACTGCGTGAAGAAATGTCAGTTCGACGCCATTCACATCAACAAAGGTACCGGACTTCCCGAAGTTGACGAGAACAAGTGCGTGGGCTGTGGCGCGTGTGCCAAGGTTTGTCCACGCGGTGTCATCGAGATTCGCGCCAAGGGCAAGAACAGCCGCAGAGTGTATGTGGCCTGCAACAACACCGAGAAAGGCGCTGTGGCGATGAAGAACTGCAAGGTGAGTTGCATCGCATGCCGGAAGTGTCTTAAGACCTGTCCTTTCGAGGCAATCGAGATGCGCGGGAACCTCGCCTATATCGACTTCACGAAGTGCAAGCAGTGCCGCAAATGCGTGGAGGCATGCCCTCGCGGAAGCATACAAGAGGTCAATTTCCCGCCAAGGAAACCCAAGGTCGAGCCAGCGGCCACCGACAATTCAGAAAAGACTATTATTGAACAACCAAACGAGAGTAAAGCATAAGGTATGAATCCAATTAAGACATTTCCCAAAGGTGGCGTTCATCCGGAAGAGAACAAGCTTTCGTCGGATCAGCCTATAATCACATTTGAGATACCGAAACAGGTCATCATTCCTCTCGGACAGTGTCTCGGCGCTCCGGCGGAACCTATAGTCGCAAAAGGCGACAAGGTGAAGGTCGGCCAGCTCATCGCCACGGCGAAGGGCTTCATCAGCGCCAACGTACACTCGTCGGTGAGCGGCACTGTCAACAAGATTGACGATGTTATGGACCACACAGGCTACCGCAAACCAGCCATCTTCATCGACGCGGAAGGCGACGAATGGCTCGAAGACATCGACACCAGCGACACCTTGATAAAAGATATCACCCTCTCAAGCGAAGAGATTATTGAACGCATCAAACAGCACGGCATAGTAGGTCTTGGCGGCGCCACATTCCCCACCTACGTCAAGTTGATGATACCTAAAGACAAGAAAGCGGAATACGTCATCATCAACGCGGCGGAATGCGAGCCATATCTCACCTGCGACAACCGCCTGTTGATAGAGAGGCCCTACGAGTTCCTCATAGGCGTGAAGGTTATCATGAAAGCCGTCAACGCGCCCAAAGGCGTGGTAGGCATCGAGGTCAACAAAATCGAAGCAGCAAAGAAACTTGACGATATTGTGAAGAGCGACAAGTACTTCGAGGGCATAGAGATTCAGCCATTGAAGACAAAATATCCTCAAGGTGGTGAAAAACAGCTTATCAAATCAGTGACAGGGCGCGAGGTTCCATCGGGAAAACTGCCTATAGAGACTGGTTGCGTCGTTGTCAACGTAGCTTCCACATTCGCCATCTACGAGGCGGTGCAGAAGAACAAACCGTTGGTTTACCGTGTCGTCACAGTGACGGGGAAATCGGTTAAGAAGCCATCTAACTTCCTTACGAGAATAGGAACTCCTGCCAATTTGCTCATTGAAGCAGCCGGCGGACTTCCCGAGGACACCGCAAACCTCATCAATGGCGGCCCCATGATGGGCAAGTCTGTGAGTGTCACCACATTCCCGACCATCAAAGGCACTTCAGGCATCTTGATGCTCAACGAGAAAGACGCCCAGCCAAGAAAGGTCGGCAACTGCATCCGTTGCGGCAAGTGCATGCAAGCCTGCCCTATGGGTCTTGAACCTTATCTCCTGAATCGTCTCGCCCGCCAGAACAACTTTGAGGAGACAGAGAAACACAATATCATGGACTGCATCGAATGCGGTTCGTGCGAGTTCACCTGCCCTGCGAACATTCCATTAGCCGACTATATCCGCTATGGCAAGACCAAGACAGGACAATTAATACGTTCACGCAATCAGAAATAGTTATGAATCAGTTGACAATATCAGGTTCTCCGCATGTTCACGGAGATTTAAGCGTAAAGAAAATAATGTATTCGGTGATAATAGCCTTGTTACCGGCTTTGCTTGTCGCCGTTTATTATTTCGGCTGGCATGCACTTCGCCTGACCATCGTCGCGATGGCGGCCTGCGTGCTGACCGAGTGGCTCATTCAGAAATATCTTATCAAAGGCCCTTTGACCATCAACGACGGTTCAGCCGCCTTGACAGGTCTGCTTTTAGCTTTCAACGTACCCGCCAACCTTCCGTTATGGATGGTCATTGTAGGCAGCGTGGTTTCCATCGGCATCGCCAAGATGTCGTTTGGAGGCTTGGGCAAGAACCCGTTCAACCCTGCGTTGGTGGGTCGAGTGTTCATGATGGTGTCGTTCCCGACAGCCATGACGACATGGCCGAAAGCACAGCCCGTCTTCGATGCAGGATTTTTCACCGATGCTGTGACCGGCCCTACTCCTTTGAGTGTGTTGAAGGAATCAGGTGTCGGGACATTGGCACAGTCAGGCGACATGCAGTTTCTCGACATGATTTTGGGCAACCGCGGCGGTGCTTTCGGCGAGATTTGCGCCATTGCCCTGCTGATTGGCGCCATTTATCTCATCGTTAAGAAAATCATAGACATAGCGACACCTTTAAGCATTCTGCTCACAGTGTTCGCCATGACCGGTGTGTGCTACCTCATCGACCCGACACAATATGTGGCGCCATGGTATCATCTCGTGTACGGCGGCCTCATACTTGGAGCCTTTTTCATGGCAACCGACATGGTGACATCACCTATGACGACATCAGGTAAGATTATCTACGGCATCGGCATCGGAGCCATCACAGTCATAATCAGACTGTGGGGACAGTATCCTGAAGGCGTGTCATTCGCGATCCTTATAATGAACGCTGTCGTGCCGCTCATCAACAAAGGATTTAAACCACAGCGCTTCGGCGTGGCAAGATAATCGTTGAATCTTAAAATTTTGAAATTATGGCAAAGAAAGAATCAACATTAAAGAATATGCTCATCGCCCTTATGGTCATCACCATCGTTTCGGGCGGCGTACTTGGCTTCGTCTATGGTCTGACAAAACCTGCCATCGATCAAGTTGAGGACAACAAGAATCTGAAAGCTATCAACGAGGTTCTGAAGACTGACGTTGAGATAGTAAAGACAGAGACACAGGTTATCGACGACCTTACATATAACATAGCATTTGATGCCAATGACAACTTCATAGGCGCAGCCATCAAGACTTATTCCAACAATGGTTTCAGCGGCAAGGTCGAGTTGATGGTCGGCGTTCTGAACAACGGCATCATTAATAAGGTATCCATATTAGCACAGGCAGAGACTCCAGGTTTAGGGGCCAATATGGTTCAAGACAAGTTCAAGAGTCAATTTTACGGCAAAGACCCGAAGGCGTTTACCCTCAAGGTGAAGAAAGACGGGGGCGATGTAGATGCCATCACAGCCGCGACAATAAGTTCACGAGCCGTGGCAGAGGCCATTCAGAAGGCAGCAGACGGTTTCGAGGCCAACAAAGACCAATTCATGAAAGGAGGAAACAATGAGTAACTGGAAAACTTTCACCAAAGGACTTATCAAGGAAAACCCCATTCTCGTCCTTTTGTTAGGATGCTGTCCCACCCTCGCCACCACGACGAGCGCCATCAACGGCATGTCAATGGGACTTGCGACAACATTCGTTCTTATAATGTCGAACCTTGTCATTTCGTTGTTGAAGAATTTCATTCCCGACAAGGTGAGAATTCCTTGTTTCATCGTTGTTATCGCTTCATTTGTGACTGTAGTTGAGTTGGTTATGCGGGCTTATGTTCCGGACATTTACGAGACGTTGGGTTTGTTCATTCCCCTTATTGTGGTGAACTGCATCGTTTTAGGACGCGCCGAAGCCTTTGCTTCCAAGAACCCCGTGTGGCCTTCGATTCTCGACGGTGCCGGCATGGGTTTAGGATTCACCTTTGCATTGACAGTTCTCGGCTCCATTCGCGAGATACTCGGAAGCGGCAGCATCTTCAACTTAAGATTCTTACCTGAAGACGCGCAGACCATTCTCATCTTCGTGCTTGCCCCGGGAGCTTTCATCGCCCTGGGTTATCTCATCGCAATAGTCAACAGATTAAAGAAAACTAAATAACAAAGTGCCATGAAAATCATAATAATTCTCATATCGACAATATTTGTCAACAACGTCATTTTGGCGCAGTTCCTCGGAATATGCCCGTTTTTAGGCACTTCCAAGAAGACCTCCACCGCCGTGGGCATGGGCGCCGCCGTCATCTTCGTACTCGTCCTCGCCACTTTGGTGACATACCTGTTGAATAAATACGTCCTTGTAGCCCATGGATTGGAGTTCCTACAGACGATAGCGTTTATTTTGGTCATCGCTGCTTTGGTGCAGATGGTTGAAATCATCTTGAAGAAAATCAGCCCATCGCTTTACACTGCACTTGGCGTGTTTTTACCGTTGATTACCACCAACTGTTGTGTCCTCGGTGTCTCGTTAAAGGTCGTCGGCGAAGGCTTCATCTACGGCAACAACGTTGGAGAGGCTGTCATCTACGCGGCCGGCATCGCTATCGGATTCGCAGTGGCCTTAATCATCTTCTCCGGCATTCGCGAGCACATAGACTTGATGGAGGCCCCTGAAGGCACTCAAGGCACCCCTATCGCCCTCATAACAGCAGGCATCTTGGCCATGGCATTCATGGGATTCGGCGGACTCGTTTAATGAATTAAATTATTAAAACCACATCTGATGAAAAAACTCTACTTACGCAGATTGACATGCTTGGCTCTCATGATGCTGAGCGTCGCGGCAACTGCCCAGGAAATCCGCACTTTCCAGTTCGATCATTCAGGAAAGACCGGTTTTAAAATGACAGAGCAGACAAGAGGCAATGTCACTCTCGAATACACCATCGACGAGATGAGCATGGCTTCTTTCACCTACAACGGCGAGAAGATGCAGACTATCGGCATCGCCGACATTAGTCTTCCTAACGAGAAAGGCTTGCCTAACGTTCCGAGTTACAGCCGCACCATCGCCATTCCGCAAGGAGCACAAGCTGTTTTGCATGTGGTGAGCTTCGAGCAACAAACAATCTCCAACGTCAACGTAGAACCATCATTAGGTGTCGAGTCGGAGGCTGCCGAACCGGACATGAATTACATCAAAGACACCAAGGTTTACTCTGACAACACTTATTATCCGGCAGAATTTGCAAGTATCAGCCCTGCTACACAGATACGCGGCGTTGACATCGTCAACATCAGTGTCAGCCCTGTGAGGTTTAACCCCGTGACAAAAGAAGCCGTTGTCTATCATAACATTAAACTTGAAGTTGAATTTGTAGGTGGCAACGGTCAGTTTGGCGACAACCGACTCCGCTCACCGTACTGGGATCCTATTCTCGCTCAAAACATCATGAACTACGAGTCCTTACCT
Source organism: uncultured Bacteroidota bacterium (assembly GCA_900542475.1). GTDB lineage: Bacteria > Bacteroidota > Bacteroidia > Bacteroidales > F082 > Limimorpha. The sequence continues at coordinate 27,014 of UQNO01000017.1, read as the reverse complement.
GTCATCGATTACGAGGCGAGAATGCAACAGTGGTTGAGAGACGATGCCGAAGGCGCGGAATACATCATCGTTATCCCTAACAACGACGGATTCGTTGAACCGGCTGAACGTCTTAAAGAATATCGCATGAGACAAGGCATCATCACCGAAGTGGTGCGCCTCGAAGAAATGCCGGCAACGACAACAAATCAGATGAAGAGCTGGTTTCACAACGCTTACAACAATTGGACTATCGCCCCTGTGGCAGTGCTTCTCTTCGGAGACCACAACACCAATATGGCACAAGGCATTCCGGCAATTTCAGTCTATCATCCATCAGCAGACAACGGGTCATGTATCACCGACATACAATACGCTGACGTTGTCGGAGGCGACAACCTTCCTGAAATGGTATTCTCTCGCCTGGTCGCTGCTGATGCGACAGAAGCGGCAATGATGGCCGACAAACAGATTGAATACGAGCACACCAACCCCAACATGAATCCGAACTTCTACAACGCTCCCATCACCGCTTTAGGCTGGCAGACCGAGCGTTGGTTCCAGCTCTGTTCAGAGATATTCGGCGGTTATATGCGCACTCACGGTTACAACCCACAACGTATCAACTGCATATATTCAGGCTTCCCTGGAAGCTCGTGGTCAACAGCACAAAACACCGAGCAAATCACGAGCTATTTCGGGCCGACAGGAACAAACTACATACCCGCATCTCCATCAGAGATGGGCGGTTGGACGGGTGGCACACCTGAACAGGTTGTACAAGCTGTCAACAACGGCACCTTCTTGGTACAACACCGCGACCACGGCTTTGATGAAGGCTGGGGAGAACCGGCTGTACGCAACCATCACATCGACCAGCTGACCAACGTTGGCAAGATGCCTTTCGTCATGTCAATCAACTGCCAGACAGGTATGTTCAACTACACCGGCTCCAACGGCAACTGCTTCACCGAAAAATGGATGCGCCGCACTTTCAACGGACAGAACGCCGGCGCTGTCGGTGTCATCTCACCTACCGAGATTTCGTATTCTTTCGTCAACGACGCATTCGTATGGGGTGTTTATGACCAGTTTGACCCAAACTTCATGCCAACCTTCCCAAGCAACACCAATACACCGGCTTACGCGTATAGAGGCAATTGGCGTCCGGCATTCGGCAACGTGGCCGGCAAGTATTTCCTCAACGAGACATCATGGCCCTACAACATTGAATCCAAAGGCATCACTTATATCATGTTCACAGCGCACTGCGACGCTTTCTTGAGAATATACACGCAAGTGCCACAGACCATGAACGTGCAGCATCAGAACGTGCAGATTGCAGGTCTCAACACCTTGCAAATCACAGCGCCTGAAGGCACTGTAGTCGCCTTGACCAAAGGCGAAGGCGAGAACATCGAAATCGTGGCAGTAGCAGAAGCCACAGGCATCTCACAAAACATTGAAATAGTCCCACAGACACCGCCGACAGTGCTTAAACTCACAGTGACAGGACAAAACTACCTCCGCTACGAGGCTGATATCGAGGTCATACCTTCCGACGGACCGTATATCATCATCGACAACTACAGCCTCATCAACGAGGCTGCACAGCTCAACTTTGGCGACAACACCGGATTAAACATGCAACTTAAGAATGTCGGCAACTCTCCGGCTCCGGCAGGCACAATAACAATGACATCAGAGTCAGAGTATGTGACCGTTACAAAAGGCACCGCCGATTTCGCGGCACTTAACTCAAACGCCATAATAAACCTTGAAGAAGCTTTCAATTTCACAATTTCAAACGAGGTGCCTAACAAGACCAACATCGAGTTTGTAATCACCATTACAAGCGGCGACGCTGTTTACGAGAATAATATCATAATGAAAGCATACGCCCCTGTCTTTGCAATCGGCGCGGTGACAATCAGAGAACTTGATGGCAACGGCAACGGTCGCCTTGACCCGGGAGAGACAGCAGAATTTAAGTTCGCAGTGAAAAACAACGGCAACGCTAATTCAAAAATCACCAATGCAATACTCACCATGAACAACCCATATCTGCAAATATTGACACCCAAGGTGGTATCCACGGAATCTATTGCCGCTGACTCAATTCATTACTTCAACTATGAAGTATATGTCAACGAAGCCCCGGCAGGAACACCCGCCAATTACAATCTGTTTGTGGCTTCCGGCGTTTACACCGACACAAAAGACTTCGTCACGAAGATTGCTCTTAACGTAGAAGACTTTGAACTTGGCGTGATTGACGACACATGGAATAACGACGCATCATGCCCTTGGACAATTGACAACAACGATCCTTACGAAGGCATGTATTGCGTAAAATCGGGAAATATCAACCATGGTCAGGAGACATCGCTATCATTCACCTATGAAGTGGAGCAAGCTGACACCATAGCTTTCTATTATAAAGTGTCATCAGAGAAACATTATGACAAGTTAATCTTCTATATTGACAATGTCGAGAAGGACAACTGGTCTGGCACCGTCGCATGGTCATTGGCGCAGTATCCTGTGACAAATGGCACTCACACCTTTAAATGGACATACAAGAAAGACATCAGCGTATCAAGTGGTAGCGACTGCGCATGGATTGACTTTATAATCAAGCCTCGTAGCAGAGATCTTCATGTGAGCGCAGGTCTCGACATCAACATCTGCGCCGACGAAAACGCTCTGTTGTTCGGTTATGCGACAAATCAGACATCAGTGGAATGGACCACCGAGGGTGACGGCACTTTCAGCGACGCCACAGCACTTGATCCGGTGTACACACCCGGTGCGCAAGATATCGCCAACGGTTCAGTGACACTCACACTGACAGCTTACAAAAACAACGAGACAATACAAGACAGCATGGTCGTCTCATTCATAGAAGAACCCATCGCAACATTTGATGAAGTTTATACGGCATTCACAATAGAACCGATTGAAATCTCCGTTGAAATCGAAAACCTCGGGGACTTCAATGGATGGAACACGACAAACGGAACAGGCAACTTCAACACCCCACACTCCATGCAGACGACCTACACGCCTTCAGAACAAGACTATGAACTCGGTGACATATTCCTTGAGTTCCAATATACCGGCTGTGGATATAAAGTTTACAACGAGTCAATCCTCATCCACTTCTCAAAAGACGAGGTCGTCACGCCAAAAGAACCGAATTTGAGCATTCACCCTAATCCGGCCAATGATTTTGTCAACGTATCTATTGAAAATGTCTCTTCTGATGTCAGTGTCATGATTTATAATTCTGTCGGACAAGTCGTTTACCAACAGAAAGAATCCGCCGATAACGGACGGAACATAGTCATCGATCTCAACGGCTTATCAACAGGCACTTATATACTCCAGATCAGAAGTGTTGAAAATGTCTGGACAAAGAAAATCATAAAGAAACAATAGTCGCTGACAACTATTGTTTAAAATAAACAACTGGTGACGGGAGTAATCTTGTCATCAGTTGTTTGCAGCGCTTAAAATCTCGCTGTCGGATTGTATTGAAATCAAGATAAGAAACAGGGTTATGAATAAAATCAAGATAAGAAAAGGCATGGACATACGGTTGGCAGGTGAAGCGTCGAAACAAATTGAGCGTTTCGAGCCTGTCTGCTGTGCCATCAAGCCAACCGATTTTATTGGTATTACACCCAAAATGAACGTGGCTGAAGGCGATGACGTGAAAATCGGCTCGGTTCTTTTTCATGATAAAAACAACGAACAAATAGTTTTCACCTCCCCCATCTCCGGAAAAGTGAAAGCCATAGTCCGCGGCGAGAGACGAGCAATTCTTCGTGTCGTCGTGGAATCCGACGGCAAAAACGAAGCAATAAACTTCGATGACATAGATAATCCCATTGACAAAATGTTACGCAGTGGCATCTGGCCTGTGCTGCGCCAGAGACCGTTCGCCACAATCGCCAACCCCGATGATGTACCGAAACATATTTTCGTTTCGATGTTCGACACAGCCCCATTAGCACCAGATAATGATTTTATCATTGAAAATCAACACAATACATTAACGACAGGTCTCAATGTATTGGCGAAATTAACCGATGGAAATGTATATGTAAATATAAATCATGATATATTATTGAATGATTTATCCAAAAACATTATCATTACAAAATTCGAGGGGGCGCATCCTGCCGGTAATGTCGGGACACAGATAAATGTGCTTTCACCAATAAATAAAGGAGAAACCGTGTGGTACTGCTACCCTCAGGACCTTATAACTATCGGCAACCTTTTCCTTACTGGAAAATACGACAGCACTCGCATCATCGCGATGACAGGCTCGGCAGCGAAAAGACCACATTATTATCAGACACGAATCGGTGCAGAAATAACCCCGATATTGAATATCGCCGAAAACGCCCGCATCATCAGCGGCAACGTATTGACAGGCACGAACATAACCGACGACAACCATCTTTGTTTCCACGATACACAAGTCACTGTGATACCCGAAGGTAATAAACATAGGCTTTTCGGCTGGATTAGACCGATTTTCAAGCGTTTTACGGACACCAACACCAACGGCGACACACGTCCTTACATCATGACAGGACAGTTTGAGAAGGTGTTCCCATTTGACATATACCCAATGCAGCTAATCAAAGCGTGTTTAGTCAAAGATATTGACGAGATGGAAGAGTTGGGCATATATGAGATTGATTCCGAAGACTTTGCGCTTTGTGAAGTAATCGACCCATCGAAAACACCGATACAACAGATTATTCGTGAAGGACTTGAATTTATAAGAAAGGAAGTGAACTAATGGGACTCAGGAAGTATATTGATAAAATCAAGCCACAGTTCGAACCAGGTGGCAAAAACGCCAAGTTCCACTCGACTTTCGAGGCTTTTGAGACCTTTCTCTACACTCCGAACCGTGTCACAACTACCGGTGCGCACATACGCGACGCCTATGACATGAAACGAAACTTGATTTATGTTGTCATCGCCCTCATTCCCTGTTTTCTTTTCGGAACATGGAACATAGGGTATCAACATTTTCTTTCATTTGGCGAAAATGCAACATTTTGGCAAACAGTCGGTTACGGATTATTAAAAATCATTCCTATTTATCTTGTCAGTTACGTCGTGGGTCTTGCCATCGAGTTCACTTTTGCGGAGATAAGGCATGAAGATGTCAATGAAGGCTATTTCGTAACCGGTTTTTTGATTCCGCTAATCATGCCTGTCGATGTGCCATTATGGATGCTCGCCCTTGCTGTGGCTTTTGCAGTAATCATTGGCAAGGAAGTGTTTGGCGGCAGCGGCATGAACGTAGTAAATCCAGCATTATTGGCCAGAGCGTTTTTGTTCTTCTCCTATCCTTCCAAGATGACAGGCGACAGCGTGTGGATTGCCGAAAAAGCAGATGCCTACAGCGGCGCGACACCGCTTGGAATAATCTTCAAGGGAGGCGCGGTCGGCGACTTGCCGAGTCTGTCGGAAATGTTTATAGGCATGATACCGGGAAGTATAGGCGAGACATCTAAAATTGCCATCTTGATTGGTGGCATCTTCCTGATAATAAACGGAATAGCAAGTTTAAGAATAATCATTTCGACATTTATAGGAGCGATTTCAATGAGCCTGCTCATTTCCGATATTCCATTCCACTACCATCTTCTGATGGGCGGTTTCATGTTCGGAACGTTTTTCATGGCAACAGACCCTGTCACGGCGGCACAGACTAACATGGGAAAATTGATTTACGGATTTCTCATCGGTGCCGTGACAATTTTGATTCGTGTTGCAAATCCAGGCTACCCCGAAGGTATGATGCTTGCGATACTGCTCCTAAATGTGTTCGCCCCCCTCATCGACTGGTGTGTAATAGCATGCAATATCCGCAAACGCAAAAAACGCTGGGCATCGGCAGAAAGGAGAGTCAAATGAGCGACCGCTATATCTTCCGTTACATCATCATTCTCGTGATTATAGTGTCGCTGCTGCTATCTGCTGCCGCCATGTGGCTGCAACCTTATCAAAAACGCAACGAGCTCAACGAGCAACGTATCTTTATTCTAAAATCTGCCGGAATCTATAATGTCGATAAAAACAATGCGGAACAACTTTTCAAACAACATTGCACCGCACTGCATGATGGCGATTTACCCTATTATGTTATCGACGACCATATCACTGTTATCCCGATGCAAGGCAACGGACTTTGGGGGCCGATTTCAGGTTACATCGGTATCGCCGATGACGGTGTCACTGTCGTCGGAGCAGTATTTGACCATAAAGCCGAAACACCGGGTTTAGGAGATGAAATCACTACCGACAAATATCGCAGTCAGTATGCAGGCAAGAAAATCCAGAGAAAAGCGGAACGCGTTTACCTTGACGTGGACGCCATAACAGGAGCCACACGTACCTCCAAAGGTGTCGAAGAGATGATTGACCGCACATTAAAATCGTATCTACCATATTTGAAAGGTCATGAGTAAGAACATAAATCTGATAACCGCCCCTTTGCGTAAAGCCAACCCTGTCACAGTGCTGATATTGGGCATCTGCTCCTCGTTGGCTGTCACCGCCAAACTTAAACCGGCTATTGTGATGGCTCTGTCGGTCACTGTCGTGACGGCTTTGTCAAACCTTATAATCTCATTGCTACGCAAGGGCATACCTTCAAAAATACGTATTATTGTCCAGCTAATAATTGTCGCAACATTGGTAATCCTTGTCGATCAATTATTGAAAGCTTTCATGTATGACGTAAGCAAGCAACTCTCTGTGTTTGTCGGGCTTATCATCACCAACTGCATTGTCATGGGGCGACTTGAAGCCTTTGCCATGTCACATAGTCCTTGGGAGTCCTTGCTCGACGGCATAGGCAACGGTCTCGGTTATGGGTCGATATTAATCATAGTGGCGTTTTTCCGCGAACTGTTCGGAAACGGCACATTATTAGGCTACAATGTCATACCCGAAAGAGTGTACTCATTGGGATACATCAACAACGGTCTCATGATTTTACCTCCCATGGCATTGATAATCATAGGGATAATTATCTGGATACAAAAATCAGAGGAGGAAAAATGATGGACATTTTAGGTATATTCTTCCGTTCGATTTTCATCGACAACATGGTTTTCGCATATTTCCTCGGAATGTGCTCCTTTCTTGCTGTCTCCAAGAATGTCAAGACTTCTTTCGGTCTTGGTGTCGCGGTCACCTTTGTACTTATTGTCACAGTTCCTGTGAATTATCTTCTTGACAGATATGTACTTTCTGAAGGAGCATTATCATGGGTAAACCCTGTTTTTGCTGATGTTTCATTAGAATTTCTCAGCTTCATTCTTTTCATAGCGATTATCGCCGCGATAGTTCAGATTTTAGAGATGGTGATAGAAAAATACAGTCCGTCATTATATAATTCTTTAGGTATTTTTCTTCCTCTCATTGCCGTCAACTGTGCGATATTGGGTGCATGTCTCTTCATGCAAGAGAAGCATTATAGCACTGTAGGTCAGTCGCTTGCATACGGATTTGGTTCTGGTGTCGGGTGGCTTATCGCCATTGTCGGAATGGCAGCCATAAGAGAAAAAACCAGATATTCAAAGATACCGAAGCGCCTTCAGGGCACCGGCATCGCATTCATTATCACAGGTTTAATGGGAATAGCTTTCATGGCGTTCCTTGGAATAGATTTTTAACATGAGCATCACATATATCATATTGACCAGTGTTATAGTATTTCTCATTGCGGTGTTGATTCCTGTGGCAATTCTTATAATTGTCAAGAAAAGACTTACGCCGGAAGGGAATGTCAAGATTGACATCAACGATGAGCGTGAACTTGAGGTTAAGCCGGGAAATTCACTACTTCAAACTCTTGCGGAGGAAGAGATTTTCCTTCCTTCGGCATGCGGCGGCAAAGGCAACTGCGGCATGTGTCGTTGTCAGGTTTTGCAAGGAGGCGGCTCCATATTACCAACTGAAAAAGGCTTTTTCAGTCGCAAAGAACAACTTGACAATTGGAGACTGGCCTGTCAGGTAAAAGTTCGCGAAGACATGAAAATACAGATAAATCCACAGATATTCGGCATAAAAAAGCGGGAATGCACTGTTGTCAGCAACAGAAATGTCGCCACGTTCATCAAGGAATTCGTGGTGAAGCTGCCCGAAGGCGAGCATCTCGACTTTCTCTCCGGAGGTTATGTTCAAATCGAGGTTCCCAAATGTGATGTGAGATATTCCGACATCGCTGTTGATGAGAAATACTGCAAAGACTGGGAGAGATTCCAGATGTTCAATTTTGTGATGCACAATCCGGAGCCTCAGTTCAGGGCTTATTCAATGGCCAACAATCCTGCGGAGAACGACATAATCATGCTCAATGTGCGTATTGCCACGCCGCCATTCGACAAGAAAAACGGCGGTTTCATGAATGTCAACCCCGGAGTATGCTCATCATACATATATTCTTTGAAGCCTGGCGACAAAGTGACTGTCAGCGGTCCTTTTGGAGAGTTTCATATCAGAGACACTCAAAAAGAAATAGTGTTTATCGGCGGCGGCGCAGGCATGGCACCGATGCGCTCGCACATTCTCGACCTCTTCCTTACCAAACACACCCGGCGCAAGGTCTCGTTTTGGTATGGCGGACGCTCGCTGCGCGAGCTTTTCTACATCGAAGATTTCAAGCATATTGAAGCCGAAAATCCTAATTTCAAATTCAACATAGCATTGTCGTCACCGCTTCCCGAAGATAACTGGAACGGTTTCGTGGGCAATATTCACGAGATGTTATTCGAGAATTACCTCAAAAACCATCCTGAACCTGAAGAAATAGAGTATTATCTCTGCGGACCTCCGATGATGACAAAAGCCGTACTATCCTTGTTAGACAATCTCGGCGTTCAGAAAAACAACATCCTTTTTGATGATTTTGGTGCTTAATATTCACACCTGGCTTTAATATTTTCACACCTAAATTCGGCACTTTCACACCTAAAAACACCGAATAAATTTTTCATTCACACCTAAAAACGATAGTTTCACACCCAAATAAGTGTTTTTATCCCAAAATTCACCCCACCCACCCCTGCTTTTTTCATGGGTTAAAATATTGTGTATTTTTGCACTGTTAAAAAAACAATGAAGATGGAAGAAAAACGCATTTTTGACATTCTGACGACTTATTTGCAAAAACACCCCGACCAGGAAACGGCCCTTGCCAAGAAAGAAAATGGTGAATGGCGCAAGTATAGTGTCCAAGAATACATAGAGACCACCGACATCATCAGTTATGCCCTTATCAAATTGGGCATTCAGAAAGATGACAAAGTAGCCATTATAAGCAATAACCGTCCGGAATGGAACATCATGGACATGGCGATACAACAAGTCGGCGCTGTCACAGTGCCCATCTATCCAACCATAAGCAAGGAAGACTACCGTATCGTTATCAACAACAGCGAGGCAAAGTTCGTGATAGTGGAAGGGTTATGCGTATTGAACAAAATAGAGGATATCATCAACGACATTCCTTCTTTGAAGACGATATACACCTTCGTAAAACGCGGCGACTACCCTATCTGGTCCGACCTTTTACAATTAGGTCGCGAAAATCAAAATCCCGAAGAGTTAAAACGTCGCAAAGACGCTGTCAAGAGCAGCGATTGCGCCACTATTCTCTACACATCGGGAACCACCGGCACCCCAAAAGGCGTAATGCTCTCACATGCAAATATTCTTGGTCAGATTGAGAACTTGAGACAAACTCCATCGCCGAAATCCACACGCGCATTGAGTTTTCTTCCAATCTGCCACGCTTACGAGAGAACATTAGTCTATCTGTATCAATACCTTGGAATATCAGTTTATTACGCCGAAGGTGTTGCGACCATAGCCAACGACATGAAGGAGATTCAGCCAACCATGATGACATGCGTGCCGCGTCTTTTGGAAAAGATTTATCTTAAGATAAGACAGTCCGGGCAGAATCAGAAGGGACTCGCGAAAAACATATTCTATTGGGCAATGAATCTTGCCGAGAAATATACCGTTGACGGCCGGCACTGGTTCTATAATTTCAAGTTGAAGATTGCCGACAAGCTTGTTTACAGCAAGATTCGCAGGAAACTCGGCGCCGAGCACTTCGACATCATCGTTTCTGGAGCTGCGAGCATTCAGCCTAACATCTCGGCTTTTTTCTCGGCCATAAAGATGCCCGTGTACGAAGGCTATGGCATGACAGAGTGCTCACCGGTAATCTGCACCAGCAGCAACGAGCCGCACAGCCGCGAGGCGGGTTTTGTCGGCCCCGCCTTGCCTGGAGTGGAGGTTAAAATAGCCGAGAACGGCGAGATTATCTGCCGTGGACACAATGTGATGATGGGCTATTACAAACAGCCCGAACTGACAGCCGAAGTCATCGACAAAGACGGGTGGTTTCACACCGGCGACCTCGGAAGTGTTAACGAATACGGTAATTTCAAGATTACAGGACGTATGAAAAACCTCTTCAAGACATCATTAGGCAAATATATCAACCCCGATATCATCGAAAACAAATTCACCGAGTCGGGATTCTTCGAAAACGTAGTGGTACTTGGCGAAAACGAGAAATTCGCGACGGCGCTCATCGTCCCTGACATATCATTCCTACAGAATTGGTGCGCAAAACACGAAATCAAGTTCACGAAAAAAGAAGAGATAATAAACTTGAAAGAGGTGAAAGACCGTTTGATAGCCGAGGTTCAGAAGATTAACAAATTCTTCGGCGACACGGAGAAAATAAAACGTTTCAAGTTCATCGCCGATGAATGGTCAACAACCAATGGAATCCTCACCCCCACTTTGAAGGTGAAACGTTCTGTTATTCTACAGAAATACAAAGATGTTATCAGCAGAATGTACCAGGGAGGAGATTGACTTCTCTCAAGGATTATACAGATACAAACAGATTAGGCATCAATGATTTGATTCATCTGGCAATGTCACCTTGACTTCCACCCTTCTGTTCAAGGCTTTGTTTTCCTCGCTGTCGTTGGGAACGAGAGGCAGGGTGTCGCCATATCCAGCAGCAGTTATCCTGTTTTCCTCCACACCTTTGATTAGAAGCGCCGCTTTAACCGCCATCGCTCTGGCTTCCGAAAGCGTCATATTATGTTCATAGATGCCGCTATTGTCTGTGTGTCCCAGTATCTTTATTTTTATTTCAGGGTTTTCCATCAAGAAATCGGCAAGCGAGTCGATTGAAGAGGTTGACATTTCATCAAGGAGCGCGCTGTCGAACTCGAAGTTGATGTTGCGCATGACGAAATGTGTGGTATCGTTTATTTCAGGAATATCAATGTTTTCATAGTCAAAGACATAGATATCGTAGCCACCGAAGCCGCCGTCACGGTCGGAGGAGACATAGCATTTCTTGCCGTCGGCACCGAGTACGAAGCTGATTTCATTTTTCTCGGAATTGACAGGTGCGCCAAGGTTTACCGGCATACTCCATGTGCCGTCAAACAACTTGCGGCACACGAAAATGTCGTAGCCACCCATGCCGTTATGGCCTTCAGAGGCGAAAAACAACGTCCTGCCGTCGGGATGGATGAACGGGGCCATCTCGTTGAAGCGAGTATTGACAGCAGTAACGGGTTTCGGAACGGTCCAGTCGCCATTTATGAGTGTGCTGTGATAGATGTTGCTCTTGTGTTTTTTGGTGTCTCTCACAAAAAACAGTTCACGACCGTTGGCACTTATGCGCGGCTGCGACTCCATTGTGACGGAGTTAATCGGTTTGCCGAGATTTATCGGCCTACTCCATTCATTGTCAACAAGTTCAGACTTGTAAATATCACCTCTACCAAAACCATCAGGATAATCGATGCCCACGAAATACATGGTCTTCATGTCCGACGAGAAGCACATCGCGCCAATCCAATAGTCGTTATGCCAGCCAAGATTTAGAGGCTCGGCAGGCATATATTGCCCGTCAACAATCTTTGAGACAAAAACAAACTCATCTCCGCTGCGACGGGTAAAAACAATGCTGTCTGAAAACACCTGATTGATGTACTCGTCTCCTTCGGTGTTTACGTTAGCACCTATGTTTTGAGAGTCGGCATTTGAGGGGAAAAATAAAGTGACCATCAGCGGCAACACACTGATAATCACTCTTTTAATATAACTTTTCCCTGCTATGATTATTTTCTCTTTTTAGCTTGCAATGTGTTGTAAAGCAACTCAACTATTGTCATTGGTCCGACACCGCCCGGCACCGGGGTTATTTTTGACGCCACCTTCGCCACCTCGTTGAAATCAACGTCGCCTTCAATACGATAACCTTTTTCCGTTGTTGAATCGTCGATACGATGAATACCCACGTCAATGACGACAGCGCCGGGTTTCACCATATCGGCTTTGAGGAAGAGCGGTTTTCCGATAGCCACCACGAGGATATCGGCTTGGCGTGTTATTTCCGGAAGGTTTTGTGTTTTGCTGTGGCAGAGAGTCACGGTAGCGTCGGCGCCTTTACGTGAAAGCATAACGCTGATTGGTGTTCCCACTATGTTGGAACGTCCGAGGACGACCACATGTTTGCCTGCTGTCTCAATACCGCCACGTTTCAAAAGTTCCACGATACCGGCAGGGGTTGCAGGCAGGAAACAAGGTTCGCCAAGCTGCATCAAACCGATATTAAAAGGCGTGAACCCATCGACATCTTTCTTTGGGTTGATAGAGTGTATAACTTTGGTCTCGTTGATATGTTTCGGCAAGGGCAGTTGAATTATATAACCGTCGATTTCCTCGTCATTGTTAAGAAAATCGATAAGTTTAAGCAGTTCTTCCTCTGTTGTATTGGCGGGGAGACGATATACAGAACTTGTCATTCCCACCGATTGGCAAGCTTTTTCTTTCGATGCGACGTATGTCTTGCTGGCACCGTCCTCGCCCACTATCACGGCCGCGAGATGCGGAGCGTCCTGGCCTTTGTCCAACATTCCGGCGACTTCCGCCGCTATCTCTTTTTTCATTACATCGGCAATAGTCTTGCCGTCGATGAGTTTGTCTTGTGGTATCATATTATCTTTTTTTATTCCCCCGGGTTGCACCCGGACTTATTATCCGTCACCATCTCGGAGGTTTGAAGATGCGGCGAATCGCATCTCTTTTGACTTTAAACTTTTAACTATCTTCTTCGTTTTGCTTGCTGCATCATTTGCATCATTTTTTTCGCACCGCCTGTTGATATCATGCGCATCATCTTGGAGGTCTCCTCAAACTGTTTGATGAGGCGATTCACCTCGTTGATATCGTTACCCGAGCCGATGGCTATTCTTCTCTTACGACTTCCGTTGATAATCTTGGGATTTTCGCGTTCCTCCGGGGTCATCGAGCCGATGATTGCCTCAATACTTTTGAAAGCGTCGTCGTCGATATCTTCGTCTTTGATTTTGTTCATTCCCGGAATCATGCCTGCAAGGTCCTTGATGCTTCCCATTTTTTTGATTTGCTGAATCTGTTTAAGGAAGTCATTATAGTTAAACTCATTTTTGGCGAGTTTTTTCTTCAGTCTGGCAGCTTCTTCGGCATCGAACTGTTCTTGGGCTTTCTCCACGAGGGAAACGATATCACCCATGCCGAGGATACGGTCGGCCATACGTTTCGGATAGAAGATGTCAAGGGCGTCCATTTTCTCGCCGAGACCCACGAATTTGATAGGTTTCTCGACGACGGTGCGGATTGTCAGGGCGGCACCGCCACGTGTATCGCCATCAAGTTTGGTAAGCACCACTCCGTCGAAGTCGAGGCGGTCGTTGAATGCCTTGGCAGTGTTCACGGCGTCTTGACCCGTCATGGCGTCAACCACGAACAAGGTCTCCTGCGGCCTAACAGTCTCCTTGATTTTCGCTATCTCATTCATCATCTCCTCATCGACGGCGAGACGGCCCGCGGTATCAACGATGACCACGTTCTTACCGTCTTTCTTTGCCTTGGCGATGGCGTTTTCCGCTATCTGCACCGGATTTTTGTTGCCTTCCTCTGAATAGACCTCGACACCTACTTGCCCGCCAAGAACTTTCAACTGGTCGATAGCTGCCGGACGATACACGTCGCCCGCCACGAGCATCACCGTCTTGCCTTTCTTTGTCTTGAGATAACTGGCGAGTTTTGCCGAGAACGTAGTCTTACCTGAACCTTGCAGACCAGCGATAAGCACCACCGCGGGAGCACCTTTTATATTTATCTCGGAATGCTCTCCACCCATCAGTTCCGCCAACTCATCGTGTACAATCTTAACCATCAGCTGACTTGGAGACACTGATGTCAAAATCTTTTGACCAATGGCTTTTTCCTTGATATCGTTGGTGACATCTTTGGCGATTTTATAACTCACGTCGGCATCAAGCAAGGCTTTGCGCACCTCCTTGACGGTTTCAGCCACATTGATTTCAGTGATATATCCTTGTCCTTTTAGGATTTTAAACGAACGTTCTAATTTCTCGGTTAAGCCTTCAAACATATTTCAATTTATTAAATTTCAAACTGCAAAAATACAAATTATTTTAATACCTGTTAAACAAATCAAAATGATATTGCATATAGGCCTTCCCTTGCTTTGTGAGACTATCGGACTGTTCTTCAGGGAAGGTATTTTTCACGACTCTGTCATTGGTGGTGACTACAAACTCCCCTTCATCGGTCTTCCAACCGAGACCACTATATAACTCAAAGAATGCGAACGGTTTATAGCAGGCGTTAAACACATTTTTACTCCAAATAAAATCATCGTGTTTCACACCAAATTGCGACAGCAGTGTCGCAGGAATATCGGTGTTGCCACAAATCTTGTCGAATGTTGTTCCGCGAAGCGAATCCTGCAATGGTTCGCCATATATCAACAATGGAATTTTATGATATTCAAAGGATTCCAACGGATGATTTTTATACGACGGATGACTGTGGTCGGCCATGAAGAGGAACAATGTGTTGTCGTACCACGGCTGTTGTCTTGCCATATCCATGAAGAGTTTTATGGCTATATCAGTATATTTCGCCGAATTGACGAAGGCTTTTTCAATCCGCGGCCATTCCAACTCCTCGAAAATCCGCGGATAATCGTATGGAGAGTGGGTGCTCAAGGTGAATATTGTGGTGAAGAACGGCTCCGGCTGGTCGCTTATGTCATTAGCCGCCCACGGCAGCATATCGGTATCTTGAATGCCAAGTTTTCCTCTATGGAAATGCTCCTTCACGTCTTTTCCCTCGACGATTCTGTCGAACCCATTGTATCTCAGATACGAAAAGATATTGCCGTAATTAAGCTCGCCTCCGAAATAGAAACTCGTATAATAACCAAGTGAATCAAGGGGAGTGATTATTGACGGTATGGCGAAGTATTTTTCCTGATGATTGGTAATCGTGGTCACCGGAAGTCCGGGCAGACCGCCAATGATTGATGCGATAGCCTGTTGGGAGCGGTTTGCCGAGGCATAAAAATTAGTGAACAGAAGTCCGTCTTTTTCGAGGTCATGAAAATTAAGAGTGATGTCATGGGTGCCGCCAAGTGATTCGATGAGATCTGCAGACCAGCTTTCCAACAAGACAATCAACACGTTAGGACGTTCAGTCTTCAGTATGTTAATGGTTGAATCACATTCCACTTCATGAGTCTTTTCTGTAATCGTCTTCGCTGTCTCGAAATCCATGTAATTGAAATGCGCATTGTCTTTAACCTTGCGGTCGTTAGTGATATTTTCCGCGAGATTATAGGCAGGATTCACTGTCATGACATTGACTATCTTATAGTTGCTAAAATACCCGGAGCTGGTTGAAATCGGTATCGCGCCGAAGCCGCCTCGCATTCCGAGGAAGATAAGACCGAAGATGAAGATGAAAGCCAGGGGATACATGAACCAGTTGATTTTTCTTTCATGTGATTTGATTTTTGAAGGCTCAATCCATCTGACATACCACCAACAGAACAGCAGGGTGAAGCACGCCCACAACGAGACGAGGAGAACGGTTTGTTGAGTGGAGGCCGTATTCAACACTTCGGAAGGATTTTTGAGATATGCCAAAGCTTTGGCGCTCAGCTTGGTACCCCATTCTCCATAGATGCCGATTTCACCCATCACAGCGAGAACGTAAGCCGCAATGATTATGAAAAAATACCATCGCATCCAACGATAACTCACGTTTTTGTCGAAACACATCAGTATAAACATCACAAAAGCCGGCAGCGCCATGATGAAGCACGCCGTGGCGATGTCAATAGGCAGCGCCTTGAAGAATCCTTTAAAAATCTCGATAAAAGGAACAGAGTCAACATTGACCAGATGCCAATAGTCCACGATGAACACAACTCGCATTGCGGCGAACAGTATCAGCGAGAAAATCAATATCTTAACAAGATAAATGACGTATCTTTTCATGGTTTGAAATTTTTGCAAAGATAAGAAAAAGTCTTTAGATTTCAGACCTTGGATTTTTTTAACGAAGAAAAAAACCAAAACCAAGGCTGACGACTAAAAACTTTTAGTAATTTTGCATTGTTTTAAAACCTTGTTATCATGATAACGGAAAATTTGGAAACAGTAAGAAAAACAATCCCTTCGGGGGTTTTGCTTATAGCTGTCTCGAAGACCAAGCCTATTGAAGACCTTCAGGAGGCTTATGCGGCAGGACAACGTGTTTTTGGCGAAAACCACGCACTTGAGATGCGCGACAAACACGAGGTTTTGCCGAAAGACATCGACTGGCATTTCATCGGTCATCTACAGACGAACAAGATTAAATACATCATCAAATACGTAAAGTTGATACACTCTATCGACACTTTCAACTTACTTCAGGCGGTGAACAAAGAAGCGGCGAAACACGACCGCGTCGTTGACTGTCTGCTTCAGTTCCATATCGCCGAGGAAGAGACAAAATTCGGCTTGAGCATGGACGAGGCGGAAGAGATTCTGAATTCCGACATTTTCAAAGCGATAAACAACGTACGCATCCGCGGCGTTATGGGAATGGCGACGAACACCGACGACATGAGCCTGGTTCGTAAAGAATTTAAACATCTCAAAGAGATTTTCAATGTCTTGAAATCAAAATATTTTGCTGATGATGAAGGGTTTAAGGAAATCTCCATGGGAATGTCGCACGATTATCAGATTGCCATCGAAGAAGGCTCGACGATGGTAAGAGTAGGAAGTAAGATTTTTGGAGAAAGAAATTACCGGTTGAGAGTTTAAAGCAGTTTTAAAGTTTAAAAAGATGTGATTAACCGCATCTAAAAAACAACGAAGGAGAGATTGTATAACGACCGCGGGCGACGCCCCGGGATAAAAACAGAAACATGATGGAAAATTTTAATGCAAAAGAGGTCAAAGACCGTGTGGTTGAATGGATTAAAGACTGGTTCGATGTCAATGGCAAGGGCTGCGACGCTGTAATCGGCATTTCAGGGGGCAAGGACAGCAGCATCGTGGCAGGTTTGTGTGTCGAGGCTCTCGGCAAAAACCGCGTCGTCGGCGTGACGATGCCCAACGGAGTTCAAAAAGACATCTCCGACAGCATGAGACTCATCAACCATCTCGGCATTAGACATTGTTGTGTAAACATAGGGGAAACATACGATGCCTTGATGGCGGAGGTCAAGAAACAACTTGGGACAATAGATAAAGAAGTTGCCGACCAGACAGTTGTCAACATGCCGCCACGTTTGAGAATGACAGTGCTTTATGCCGTCTCACAATCTGTCAACGGCCGTGTGGCAAACACCTGCAACCTCTCGGAGGATTGGGTAGGCTACAGCACACGATATGGCGACGCGGCGGGTGATTTCTCCCCTCTCGGCGGCCTCACCGTGCAGGAAGTGAAAGCCATCGGCAAAGAGCTCGGACTACCCATCGACTTGGTTGAAAAGACACCGTCCGACGGCTTGTGCGGCAAGAGCGACGAAGACAATCTCGGCTTCACCTATGCCACTTTGGACAAATACATCAGGACAGGAGTCTGCGAAGACCCGGTTATCAAGGCAAAGATTGACGACAGACACGAGAAGAACCTGTTCAAGCTAAAGCCAATTCCACATTTCAGTTTATAAATAATCTTCACGGCGAGCAAACACCCGCCGTGAAGACTGCAAATATTGTGATAAACTAACGCACGAGGCGCACACACACACCTATATGGCGATCATAGTCACCGTTAAAATTAAAATCCGGTAGTATTTCCCTGAGGTAACCCAGGCCGAATGCACGGCCCTGTCGTGTGTGCGTGACAGACCAACAAGCGACACCCTTATCGCAGTTGTTGACACTCGTCCCGTTACGGTAACCCGCAGCAGGCAGAAACACGCAACCAGCTGTTTCAAAAGTCGCCCAGTCGCTACCTGAATAAGCGTCACCGGTGTAATCGTCTGGATATATCACGATACCCAGTGTTCCTTGTACGGATTGATCAAGAGTGTAGGAATAGCCATTACCTTCGCCTCCATTTACAGTGCGAGTTTTAAGCAAATACTGCCATTCGGCTTTTGTCAGTGTGCGCCAGCCAGACTCTGCATCCATTCCAAACTGGTAAACGCCCCAATCGGAGTTTTTGTAGTCCTCGGTCAGGTTTAAATTATAGTTGGCGCCAGGACCGTAGCCAAAATCATTAGACTGTTCTTTTGAACGTGTGTACGGCATATACAGTTTGTTGCCGTTGTTCCAGCCGGCAGTGCCCCAGCCGAACAGGTCAAAGGTGCCGGAAACCTTATAGTTTGACGACACATCACCATTATTTGTGAAACATCTTCCATGCTGTTCCTTGTGCATCTTGAAACGACCCTGGTCGTAAACCAAGTTGCCTTTGGCGAATTGCACCGTCTTTCCGGCTGCCACGGAGAAAACATGCCCGGAAGCGACAGCAAGGTCAACATAGTTTTCCGAGGCAACATCTGTTGCCGTAATTTTCACAGCGGTAGGATTGCCGGAGTTGTAGCTTTTATATATGAAATCATTTGCTTTTATTGTGCGCTTCTCATCGTCCCCGGTTTTGCTCTGGCTGGTAAAACGCATTGTGATTTCGCCGTCACTCGGGAGCAACGCCACATATTTCTTTGCATCTGCTTTACCTATCACGATATGTCCGGATTGATTGTCACCGGTTGAATGGACACCTGCCACACCGTATGTGAGCTCGCCTGTGGCGGAGATGGTTATCTTGTTTCTGAAACCGCTTTCAGCATAGATTTTCACATTGCCTGCGCCAAAATTGGCGACATCGAACACCGCGAGGGACATCTGGTTCAGCATCTGCCCTTCATATACTGTCTTTTTAGAATTAACATCTTTTTTTGTGGTGAAGCATGAAACATGGTATTTCGATGCTATTGTTGCAAGTGCCCCGTCCTGCTCGAAATAATCTATCACAAAGGTGCTGTCATTCTTTTTTTCGTTGGTGCCGAGATAGTAGAAACGCAGTGTCTCGTCGTCATTACATTCTGTTAGCCAGCCTGTGAATTCAGTCGTGTTTGTGCCATGTTTTGAAAAATTCAACTTGCCGAGATAGCCTGTGGTGCTTGCGTAAACATGAATTTTATCTTTGTCTGTCCAAGAAACCAGGCCTGCCTCGGTGATATTGGTCCTTGAATTTCCAGTGGAGAAGGTGACATAGACCTTTCCGTTGGCCACGGAGTTCACTGTATCAAGGTCTTTCTTGCACTGTGTCATGCCGAGAACCAGCGCGACTGCCATTAAAATAACAATAGTCTTCTTCATGATCAGTCCTCCTTTTTCTTTAAAAGCGCATATCCTGCTCCTGCGCCGAGCATTATCAACAAGCCAGCACCGAGAGGAGCAGGCTCTCCGAAGTTTTGTGTACCAAAAAAAACTGTCCATTCAGCTCTGCTTATACGGTTGCCGCTGTAAGGATTGTCAACTCGGAACCAGTCCTCGCTTTGGGCGTTAATTGTCGTTGGCGACAGCACTCCCAGTGCCATGGCCACAAGGAAGGCATAGACCTTCAGTTTAGTTGTTTTTTTCATTGTATTTAGTATTGATTAATTGTGCAGAGGGGAGCCTTAAGGGCATTAAGGGCGTTAAGGCCATTAAGGGCGTTAAGGGCGTTAAGGGTGGTAAGGCTGTGGTGGTTGGTTGTTGGTTTAAGGCGTTGATAGTCAGAGAGTTGCCCCCCCCCCACGTGTGTATATAGCGGGGCTGTCAGACGCTGTTGGGAGCGTCTTTACAGGCGGGGAGTCGTATTTCTGTGGCTTCCTTTTCATATTTTCGGGCGCAAAAATACAAAAAAAAGCGATACGACAAAGTTTTTTTAATTCCGTCTGATAATTTAATCGACAAACAACAGATTTCAAACGGTCTGTGTAAAACTCCATTAATCTCGGAGGTTGATTATCAAATGCGTATCGGAGATGTATCCGCTATTTCTGGCGGCGGCGACAATGACGAATCAGCAGGATTAACAGAAGGAATATTCCGGCGTAAACCACCCACAAAGCCGCAGTCCATGTGTAAGAGATGTGGTCAAGACGTTGTTTCCCGATAATTGGAGATTCATGACGGGTGACAGGATTCAGCCACATGGTAGTGCCGTCGAAGAATGTCAACACAGTGCGGACATAGGTATCGCTTGGTTGGATTGTATAGGACGAACATAGTACCGAGTCGGTTTTCTGATGGTCCTCCTCTTTCAAGACAAGACCGTTTTGTCCGACAAACTCCACTTTTCTTATTGGTTTGGTCACGCTTATGGTAAAACAATTTCCATTCAGTTTTGCACTATTTAGATAAGGTATATCGCGTTTGAAGCGTTCTATCTTATGTTCCATCCGCTCTTGACGGTCGAGTTTAAAGTCAATGCCGACGGCCTTACCGGAAAGCAACGCATCGTAAAGTTGGTCAGCGTTGTTGTCTTCGGCGTTCAAATACGTTATTCTTAACGCTATATCATTGACTTTCAAGACATCGTGAGTGTCGTCATCGGCAATGAGATACACGCGATGACCATTGGACAGCGCCATGTCCCAATGTTCTGGAGAGTTTACAAAACCATTTAAAACCTCGAGAATTTTATAATTGCTGAGATATTTCATGTCGCGGACATTATAGCTGCCGTCAACGAAGCTCGGATGAGCCACCACCACCACCCTGTTCTGCTCGCCCAACTTATTCAGCATGTGTTGTTTATGGCTCAAAGTCTGGTAAAAGAAATAATCTATTCGGCGCACTTTTTTAGTTCCGAGACACACTTGGTGAGTCTTCCAAACGTTGTAGCCATGCTCATAGCCGGGGATAAAACCAGGGTCCAGGCCATCTTCATAGCCGTTCACCTTATTATAATCGGAGATACCGACATGGTCGTAGCCAAACATCCGATACATACTGTCATAAATCTCATTGCCGTTATTGCGACCGTTCGTCACGCCGCCATACTGGCGAGTATGTCCGTGGAAATTACAACATTTCCAATAGGTTGTGTCGATATCTTGATAAGGATTGTGAAGATATTCACCATGAAATGGCACTGGCTCGTCGAAGACATAAACCGGCACGAAAACATTCATTGCGACGAGGATAGCGACGCAAATGCCAAGCACATACAAGAAATATTTCAAAACTTTTTTCATAATGACAAAAATACACATTATTTTTGAATTAATGATTGTTTTTTTTATCTATTTTTGCCCTTATGAAAAATCGGAATCACATAGTTCACGTTGCAGGCGTTATCGCTATGATTATGTGGGGGTTATCGTTCATCTGGTCAACGCAGGTGTATCGTAACTTGAACCCGACGGCGACGATTTTCCTGCGTTTGGTCATTGCGACACTCTTCCTCACCGCGATACTTTTCATCTTCAGATTGAACGAGAAAGTCGAGAGGAGACATCTTGGGCTTTTCGCATTGGCGGCGATGTTAGAGCCATTTTTGTACTTCATTTTCGAGGGTTATGGGCTGAAGAACACGTCACCCGTCATCGGGTCGGGCATCATCGCCATGATTCCGCTGGTGACACCTGTCGCGGCTACGCTTTTCCTGAAAGAGAAGCTGACGCCGATGAATATCGCCGGATTTGTAATATCGTTTGGAGGTGTCATGGTGATGCTGCTGAATAAGGACCTCGAATTTGTGGCGTCGACCAAAGGTGTGATTTTTTTATCTTCCGCAGTGCTTGTTGCCGTAGGTTACTCCATAGTGTTGGTAAAACTGACAAAATTTTACAAGCCATTGACTATTACGTGGATGCAAAACATCATCGGCATGATTTATTTCATTCCGATGACGATTATCATGGAGCGGTTTGAGCCGTCGAATTTCGGGAATGTCGGTGAATATATTATTCCGTTAGTGTGTCTCGGCGTGTTCTGCAGTGCTGTCGCCTATTCTTTATGGGCGTACGCTTTCAGCAAGCTCGGTGCGTCGAAAACCCATGTCTATTCCAATCTAATACCGGTGTTCACTGGCATTTTCAGTTTCATTTTAGGGGTCGAAGAACTCACGGCCAACAAAATATCAGGCATCATTTTAGTTGTTGTCGGTTTGATTTTAGCGCAGTTGAAAAAGAAGGAGTGCAAGGCATGATTACGAGCAAGACAAATCCCAAGATTAAGAATATCATCAAGTTAGAGAAAGCCTCGGAGCGTCGTGAGCGGAACCGCGTCCTCATCGAGGGGCGGCGTGAGATTGAGCGCGCCGTCGCCTGTGGCTTTGAGGTGGACACGTTATATGTTTGTCCAGACATTGCCAAGGGGGGCGCTGGAATAACGGCGCGCTCGATTGAGGAGGTCTCTTTGGAGGTCTTCGAGAAGATAGCCTACCGCGAGGGCAGCGACGGCCTCCTTGCCGTGGCAATTCCCAAACACGCCGACCTGCAAGCGTTTAAGCCAAAAAACAAAAACCCGCTCATCATCGTGCTCGAGACAGTCGAGAAACCCGGCAACCTCGGAGCGGTGATGCGCACCGCCGACGCAGCGGGCGTTGACGCTGTCATCATCGCCGACCCAAGAACGGACTTGTACAACCCCAACGCAATACGCGCCAGCGTTGGCTGCATATTCTCGGTGCCGCTGTTCGCCTGCTCGTCGGAAGAATGTATCAAATGGCTGAAAACCAACAACATAACAATATATTGCACATATCTGAAAGCCTCTATCGACTACCTTGACGCTGACTTCAAGAAAGCAACGGCGATAGTGATGGGGACAGAGGCGACAGGCATATCGCAGCAGTGGGTTGACGCAGCCGACCAAAACATCATCATTCCGATGAACGGCATCGCCGACTCGCTCAACGTCAGCGTGACAACAGCGATAGTGACCTTTGAAGCAGTGAGACAACGCCGCTCCACCGTCACTTCAACCGGATTGAAATGAAATGTGGCAAGATGAAGAAATCTTTGTCATGCGAAACCATTAATGTTTGCGCAGAATATGAATTTTTTCACACATAGTGAGAAATCTTGTTTTGCTCGAAATGACAGTTATAGGAGAAATGTTTGAAAGATTTTAAAATATCGCTGTCCGATAAAATTTTTTCCAAACCGAACACTAAAAATTTCGTCACAACAGAGCGAATTTCGTCACAAACCAAGGAAAATTCGTCACAAATTTCCTTATTTTGTCACAAAAAGACGAAATTCGTCACAAAAAGTCAATATTTTATCTCCATGACAACAAGTAATTACCAGCCGACTAATAGTATTTCACCATGAACTTGGACATTATTTGGTTTTGCAAACATCAGCCCCAGTATATGGTCAAGAGAACATTTACACAAAATTATCGAATCTATTTGACGAATATGATTATAAGTTCCACAAGGACAAGTTGTCGCTACACCTAATTACCCAACGAGACGATTTCTCATACTCAAGTGATGAATATTCCCGAATCAAGTCATGCGGACTTACTTCATGAATTTTTGACAATCGTTGATTCCGTGTTATATTCTGAATTAACATCTGGAATCAAGCGATAGTCATACGACATCTATCATGTGCCTGATTACGATGTGATTATGTAACAGATTAATTCCGGGACTTGTCAGAATATTGAAAATCCATCATGGTAATCCAGTCTATCTTGACAGATGTGTGTTTGATTCAAAATCAACAACCGATGAATAATTTTTAAAAATAATTTTTAATTTCCATCAAATATCCGTATTTTTGCAGAAATTTTAAACAAATTAAAAACACAAATATGATTGCAAGAGAATTACTAAATCCCAAGAGCATCGTGGTGTGCGGTGCGTCATCTGATATTCACAAACCCGGCGGGAAAGCCTTGAAAAATCTTCTTGAGAGTCCTTTCAGAGGCTCTATTTACGCTGTAAATCCGAAGGAAACGGAGGTGCAAGGCGTGAAATGCTACGACAAGGTCGATGACCTTCCACCGGTGGAATGCGCCATCATCTGCATTGCCGCCAAGTTCTGCGTTCAGACCGTCGATGTGCTGGCAAAGGAGAAGGGCTGTAAAGGTTTCATCATCATCAGTGCCGGTTTTTCGGAAGAGAACGCCGAGGGAGCCGCCATCGAGAAACATATCGTCGATACCATCAACAGCGTCGGCGGCAGCTTGATAGGTCCCAACTGCACCGGCTTCCTCAACGTGAACTACGCAGGTTGCTTCGACACTCCTATCCCGAATCTCGACCCTAAAGGTGTTGACTTCATCACGGGTTCCGGTGCGACAGCCGTGTTCATCAAGGAGTATGGCATGAGCAACGGATTGAAGTTCAACAGTGTTTGGGCTGTCGGCAACAGCGCACAGCTCGGCATAGAGGACGTGCTGGAGCATTTGGACGAGACCTTTGACCCGGTGAAATCGAGCCATGTCATCATGCTTTACATGGAAAAGATTGGCGACCCGCAGCGACTGCTGAAACATTCGCGCAGCCTCATCAACAAAGGATGTCATATCGCCGCCATCAAATCGGGAGGCTCTGCCGCCGGCAGCCGCGCCGCCTCGTCACACACTGGCGCTCTCGCGACAAACGATGCCGTCGTCGACGCCCTGTTCCGCAAAGCGGGCATAGTGCGTTGCCAGAACCGTCAGGAGCTGACAACGGTGTGTGCCGTCTTCATGCATCCGGAAATCAAAGGCAAGCGTTGCGCTGTCATCACCCACGCCGGCGGCCCTGCCGTCATGCTCACCGACGTACTCTCAAACGGAGGCATGGAGGTGCCTTCCCTCAAGGAGCATCCGGCAAGTCCTGCATTGTTGGAGAAACTCTTCGCCGGCTCAAGCGTCGGCAACCCCATCGACTTCCTGGCGACAGGAACAGCCGAACAGCTCGGATATATCATCGACACTGTCGAGAACGAATACACCGACATCGACTTCTCGGTCGTCATCTTTGGCTCACCGGGATTGTTCAGCAACAAAGAGGTTTACGACCTTCTCGATGCGAAGATGAAGACCTGCAAGAAGCCTATCTTCCCTGTCTTGCCTTCCATCATCAACGTGAAAGACGAGATTGAAGACTTCATCGCAAAGGGGCGTATCAACTTTCCGGAGGAATGCGTGCTGGGCAACGCCATTTGCAAGGTCTATAACACTCCGAAGCCACAGCCCGAGAACGTGGAGATGCCAAAAATCGACACCGCCCGCATCCGCAGGTGCATCGACAGCTGCGAGAACGGATACATCGCTCCGGATAAGATTTACGAACTGTTAGACGCTGCCGGCATCGCACAGAAACAGATACGTGTTGTGGACAAGAAACAGCAGGCTCTTGACTTCGCCAACGAGGTAGGTTATCCGCTCGTGATGAAGGTCGTCGGCCCTGTCCACAAGTCAGACGTTGGCGGCGTGACATTGAACGTCCGCGACATCGACACTGTCGGCAGGGAGTTCGACCGTCTGATGGCCATCAAAGACACATACGCCGTCGAGATGTACCCGATGCTTGACGGCACGGAGGTTTACATTGGCGCCATACGCGACAACAAGTTCGGTCATCAAGTGTTCTTCGGCCTCGGCGGCATCTTCATCGAGGTGTTGAAAGATGTACAGAGCTCTCTCGTGCCAATCTGTGCATCGGAAGCGAAGGACATGCTCACCAAACTCCGCGGTTATAAGATTTTACAAGGCGTACGCGGTCAGCAGCCTGTCAACGTCGATGTTTACGCAGAGCAGATTGCGAGAGTAGCCGCCCTGGTAATGGCAGCTCCCGAAATCGCAGAGATGGACCTCAACCCGTTGCTCGGCAACCCGAAAAACGTGGTGGCAGTGGACGCACGAATTAGAATAGAGAAATAGTGAAAAAATCTGACACAATAACAATAATGGCGACAGCCGCAGTAGTCTGCGGCTTCGCTTTTATCCCGGGAGCATGGGATTGGTTCATCTACAACACCGACAACCACGGGCTTTTGATGAGCTTCTTCAAGTTCGCTATTTTAGGAACTTTCGGAGAAATGCTCTCGTTGAGAATTAAAGAGGGCGTTTACATAAAAAACGGCTTCGGCTTGCTGCCTAAAATGCTTGTTTGGGGTGTTTTAGGCGTCGTCATCGCCTCCGCAATGAGCATTTTCAAGACAGGAACGGTGGTTTTGCTCGACAAAGGATT
Organism: uncultured Bacteroidota bacterium; assembly: GCA_900542475.1. GTDB lineage: Bacteria > Bacteroidota > Bacteroidia > Bacteroidales > F082 > Limimorpha. Next base: position 455 of record UQNO01000017.1, on the reverse strand, counting down.
CCATCTCAACGGAAAAGCGGCTTTGTGGCTTGTTGGCGACCTCGGCTGGGGCAAATGCTTCGTGGCATTGTGCATCAGCGTGCTGATGAACACTCTGTTTGCACCCGTCTTCATGACATTCCATAAAATCACCGACATCCACATCGCTGAAACCGGCGGCTCATTGACCGGATTTTTCAGCAGTCCGCTCAATATTCAGAAAACCTTGGCGGAAAAGATAGACTGGAATATTCAATACGGCTTCGTTTTTAAGAAAACGATACCGCTGTTCTGGTATCCCGCCCACACGATAACGTTCTTGTTACCAGGAACTTACCAAGTGTTGTTTGCAGCCGCGTTGGGAGTGGCACTGGGAGTGATTCTTAGTATTAAGAAGTAAGAAGCGTGGGAAAAAGGCAAAGTTGTCGATATACATAGCGACATTGCCTCACACGCCGCTTCCTTTTTGAAAGCAA
>UQNO01000016.1 GCA_900542475.1 uncultured Bacteroidota bacterium | reverse complement strand
ATAAGCCGAAAGCCTGAAGAAGTTATCAAGAAAGAGTTGAAAAAGGCGAGAGACAAAAACAAGTTGTTGCCTGACCTTGTGTTTCGTAGCGAGTATTTCCTCGATATGCTTGGTTTGCCGAACAGTTTTTCCGAAAAGGATTTGGAAAATGCGATAATTTCTCAAGTTGAGAAATTTATTAATGAACTCGGTTCTGATTTTACTTTTGTGGCTCGCCAGAAGCGCATAACAGTTGATACCATTGATTATTACCTTGATTTGTTGTTCTACCATCGCGAATTGAGACGACTTGTGGCAATTGATTTGAAACTTGGAAAATTCAAGCCTGTGCATGAAGGTCAAATGTTGCTTTATCTGCGTTATCTCAACAAAAACGAGCGAAAAGAGTGGGAGGAATCGCCGATAGGGCTGATACTATGCTCTGAAGGTAACACCGAACATGTTGAATATCTGATGTTGGAAAAAGAAAGTCCAATCAAAGTCGCACAATATTTCACACAATTGCCCGATAAGAAGCTTTTGGCCGAGAAATTCAAAAAAGCAATTGCTATTGCGAAAGAGAATCATTAATAAACTTCCATGCCGTGACGTGCCCGAGCCTCCGAAAGAGGAACTGACACAGCCGAGGTGGTTCAGATAGCGGTTTTAAAAATTTATATGATAGTATTATGATTTTTTTGCTATTTTTGCAATTGTATTTATCATAAAATTGACAAAAATGAAAAGAATAATCTTATCTCTTGTCGCCGCCGTGACGATTCTATGCGGCTGCAACAAATCAAATCAGTTTAAGGTGACACTCAACCTTGAAAATGCTGATAATCAAAATGTTTATCTTGTGAAAAATCTTGACGGTAAAAAGTCTGTACCCGTTGACACCGCTGTCATCGTAGGCAATAAAGCGGTGTTGAAAGCCGACATCGACGACCCGCAGGCTGTTTACATCTTGGTGTTCAAAGATGCACAGAAACACAAAACGCTGTTCCCGGAGAATCAAGATGTCGATGTGACAGGCGATATTGACAACGACTTGTATATCAGTGCAACAGGTTCTGCGACGCAAAACACCTATAACGATTACCAAAAAGGTTGCGCACCTTATCTTGAAAGCTTCGCTTCTCTTGAAAAGGCGGTATATGCAGCCTACGAAACAGGCGATAGACTCGAATATGAGGAAATCAATGATAAAATGCAGAAGATTTGGGACGAATACCATGCTTATCGTCTCGATTTTATCAAAAACACTCCGGATAACTATATGGTTCACTATGTTCTCGATGAAATGAAATATGACTTGGAGCTCGCCCAGCTGAAAGAGTTGGCGGAAATCTTGACACAAGAATCTGCCTACAGCAAAAATATCAAGTCCTTTATCGAGCAGAACAAACGTGTGGAGGTCGGTCAGCCGTTCATTGATTTTACCTTGCAAACAATTGATGGAGAAGATGTTGCTCTCGCCGAGCTTATCAAAAACAACAAACTCACGATGGTAGATTTCTGGGCGTCGTGGTGCGGACCTTGCAGAAATGAAAATCCGGTGGTCAAGGCGGCATACGAGAAATACAACAAGAAAGGTTTGGAAATCATAGGCGTTAGCATCGACAAAAACGAGGCGATGTGGCTCCAGGCTGTCGGCGAAGACGCTCTGCCTTACATTCAGATGCGCGACACCAAAGGCGAAGTCGCCAATGACTACGTAGTGCTATATATCCCAAGCAACTTCTTGTATGACCAGAACGGTGTGATGGTTGCAAAAAACCTTCGCGGCGAGAGTCTTGAGGAGAAACTTGCGGAAATATTGAAATAAAATAAAGACACAAAGCGCAAATATTGGGTGCAACTTTGAATTATGCCTGCTCTTTGCGGTAGTTTTCGGCTTTTCCGTTTTGTATTCGTGTCGGCAACTATTCAGACATAAAGAAAGCGTGAACTTCCCTTATTGAGCTCTGAAGTATTTGGCGTAACCCGTCCATCAAATAAGTTCCAACCACGCTAAAAGTGGACGTTTACGTAACTTGTTCAATGATGGAAATCTTCTAATCGCCAAATTTTCAGAGCGCCTTGAATAAATAGCAAACGCTATGCAAACCTCGCAATCCCCCATAACCAACAATAACTAAAACATATTGATATACAATAATATAAGTAAATAAACAAGGTTTTCAATTATCCTTGTTACTCGTTATTTTATCTTATTTTTGTTACCTATTTGTTACTTACATATTGATATTTTTTGTATCTTTGCAGTGCAAGAAACACGAAACGATATGGCAAGAAAACGCACCCCAAAGGCAAAAGAACCAATACGTTTGCGATTCAAAAAACTCGCAAATGGCAACCAAAGCATCTATCTCGACATCTATCGGAATGGCGTGCGCTCGTATGAGTTTCTCAATCTCTGCATAATACCAGAGAACACACCATTCGCCAAGATGCAGAACAAAGAAATGCCTGTACGTTCCGATGTGCAAATGGACTATCTCACCATCGATGAGGTGAAAATCCTTATGCAGACACCGCTCAAACAAACCCAAATCAAGCAAGCGTTTCTCTTTGCCTGTTTCACTGGCTTACGAATCAGCGATGTGCGAAACCTGCAATGGAGCAACATCAAGACCGATGGCAACGCCATGCGTTTTGAGATAATAATGAAGAAAACAGGCAAGCCGCTTGCTGGCAAGATACCCAACGCCGCCAAAGAGTGGATGCCTGAACAGACCGACAGTCCGCTTGTGTTCGCCAATCTTCCCACAGCGTCAAATATTGATACTGTCATTCGCCGATGGGTGGCACAATCTGGAATCAAAAAACACGTTACTTTTCATACTGCTCGCCACACTTTCGCCACTATGGGGCTAACCCTTGGCACAGATTTATACACCGTCAGCAAACTGCTCGGTCATAAATCCATTGCCACCACGCAGGTTTACGCCCAAATCATTGACAAGAAGAAAGGCGAAGCAAGCGACTTACTTGATAATGCATTCTAAAACAAAAAATTGGTATGCGTGTATGTCATATTTAGTCGCATAGTAAGATAGTTAAAAACTTAACATAAGATAAATGCTAAGGATAGCGAGAATTTTAGTAAATTTGCAAAGATATAAACTTTATATCTTGATTAAAATAAAATATTATAAAACAGACAAATAAATATGAAACCAAAACTTACTATAGAAAAACTGCGAGCAGAAGCAAAACTATTTTGCACGACAGAATCAACGATAAAGAATAGCGAACTATACGGCATAACCGATGGTAAAGCTGTTGGCACTTACGTTGAGCATAAATTCCAACAACAATTAAAATCCAAATATTCCGTAACAATAGGATCATCCGCAAGTGGTATAGATTTGCCATCAAAGGACATTTTAACCGATATCAAAGTTACATCCATAAAACAGCCCCAATCATCCTGTCCATATAAGGACGCCAAACAAAAGATATTTGGGTTGGGTTACAATATCTTGGTTTTTGTCTACAACAAAGTAGATAATGCCAAAACCAAGACCACAACCCTACACTTTGTAAGTTGTGCGTTTATCTCAAGTGAAAGAACGGCAGATTATACTACAACCTATCGTTTGCGTGAAATGATTAAGGATAAGGCAAATGAAGAAGATATTGTGGCCTACCTGACAGACAGAAATATTCCTGCGGATGAAATCACTTTGCTAAATATGGCAAAGATGATATTGAAAAATCCGCCGAAACAAGGATATTTGACAATTTCTAATGCCTTACAATGGAGATTGCAATACCAAAGAGTTGTTTCGTTAGAGCAAACAGTATCGGGTGTCAATAAAATAGTTGATGAAGTAAACGGAAAATGAAACTTTTGGATGCCGACATAAGCAATTCTGCCTTTAGTTTTCTCAAAAGTAATAAAGGTGTTCTTACTACTATAGAAGGAGCCAACAGGTTTCTTCAAAAAGAGTGTGGTATTCAAGATTTTTTTGCGAGCGATTCTGAACTATTGCAGTTAGTCGAAGGTTTAAATTATCCTTATGCGTATAAGGCTTGCGAAAGCGATGTAGAATATGGTGATTTCCAAACAAATCAAAATTTAGCAACTCTTGTAACGGTTAAATTGAAAAACAATGGGTTTTCACCAAAGGTAGTAGTTGAACCAACTTGTGGAAAAGGACATTTTATTCTTTCGGTGTTAGGCACTTTTGATGATGTTGATATAATATTTGGCGTAGAAATTCAAAAAAAACACATTTGGCAGGCGAAATTCAACGTCTTAGATTTTTTTATTAATAATCCGGACAAGCGGAGACCTGAAATACATATTATTCATTCTAACATATTCGATTACAATTATCAAACTATAAAAAATTCGATAGGAGAAAATGAATTGTTGCTTATTGGTAATCCGCCATGGGTTACAAACTCGGAATTGGGTGCAATGAATTCAAAAAATCTACCGCAAAAGTCAAACTTCAAGCAACATAAAGGACTTGATGCTATGACAGGAAAAGGGAACTTTGACATTGCAGAATACATAATCATCGACTTGTTGAAAAACTTTGGACACTATAAAGGCAAAATGGCTTTTTTAGTCAAAAATACAGTAATCAAGAATATAGTATATGATATTCCAAAGCTGAAATTGCCAATTGCTAATTTGAAAAAACAAAATATTGATGCAAAAAAAGAATTTGATGTCAGTGTTGATGCGGCTTTATTCTCGTGCCAATTGAATCAAGACACCGAATATTATTGCCAAGAATCTGATTTTTACACTTCTGAAATCAAATGTGATTTCGGGTGGAAGAATAATAAATTTATGTCTGTATTATCGGCAGATAACGCCATAGATGGAATATCACCATTTGTATGGCGACAAGGTATAAAACATGATTGTTCAAAGGTTATGGAACTTGAGTATGATGGTAATTCATATTGCAATAAGTTGGGTGAACATTTCTCGCTTGAAGACAATTTGGTTTATCCATTGCTAAAAAGTTCAGATTTGAGGACTACTATTGCAAATCCTACGCGGAAAATGACCATTGTTACACAAAAGTGTGTAGGACAAGACACTTCCTACATTAAGAATTATCCGCAAACATTTGAATATCTGAATAAGCACATAAATTTGTTCCAAAGGAGAAAATCGAGTATTTATAGAGGGAAATGCAATTTTTCGATTTTCGGTATTGGGGATTATTCTTTCAAACCATATAAAATAGCTATCTCCGGTTTGTACAAGACGTTTCATTTTTGTTTGGTAAAACCTCAAAATGACAAACCTGTTATGTTGGATGACACTTGCTATTTTATTGGCTTCGACACTTTAGAACAAGCTGAGTATATATGGAATCTTCTGAATACGGATATTGTCGAAAATTTGTTAAAAAGCATATCATTTGGTGATGCTAAACGCATGATTACAAAAGATATACTCATGAGAATTGATTTGAGGAAAGTGGCAAAAATTAAAGGTGATAAATTTTATTTGTTCGACAATATCGAAATGAATAAAATGTTGCAACTAAATTTGTTTGATTAGTAAGTATATATGAAAGATAATCCCATATATAGAGCATTGTTAGATAAGTCGATTAATTGTATGTTGTCGGCTATCGAGTTATATGGTCGAGCGTTAGCAAGGTGTTAATCTGCTGTATATCAATAAAATAAACGTTTTAAAATTTGTGCGTGTCAACAGAATTTTGTACCTTTGCATAGTAAAACCTTGCAAATAAGATATGTACAAGACAAGAAGAACAATGAACCGCCCATCAAAACCCTGTTGATTCCTGCCAACAGCAGTGCAACTTCGGTTTATCAGGTTCTCAACGATAATGGTGGCATTGGACTGATGTTTGAGACAGAGGGCGACACGCTTGCCAACACTTTCAAATCCGACTATGGCAATTTCTCAGATGGTTTCCGCAAGGCGTTCCATCATGAAATGATTTCCTACACTCGCCGCAAAGACCGTGAATTTTCGTGCAAACCGAATGCAATCAAACTTGTTTGAATTGCTGAGGTGCAGCCGAAAATCAAAGAATTTAGTTTGTCGAACTTGCCAAGCCTCGCTTGTCTGCGTTGCTTTCCGGTACACCTCGACAAATCCTTTCACTCATTCCCGATGCTGAAAACGGCTTGTTCAGCCGTTTCATATTCTACTATATGAATGTACGTTTGGAATGGAATGATGTCTTTGCCGACAACGAAAAAACGCTCGACCAACATTTTGAGCAATTGGGCAAGCAGTTTTTCGATTTGTACAATATCTTGAAAGCCCCGCAGCCCATTCGCTTCGCTCTGTCTGCCCGACAATAGGAAGAATTCAATTTTTTTTTTGCACAAGTGAAAAAGGAATATTCAAACCTTTTCGGGCTTGACATTGTGGCTTCGGTCAGAAGATTGGGACTGATAACATTCCGTATCGCCATGATACTCACTTCGCTTCGTGTCATTGACGGCAAAGAACCTTCAAACCTCATCGTCTGCGACGACTCGGATTTTCAAACAGCCATCACTATGGCTCGTATGCTTCTTCAGCACACCGCCAAAGTTTTCGGTTCATTGCCAGCCACCGAAACGGCAACAAATGGCAAAGCCCCCACAATTATCAAACAAACATTTCTCGACAACCTTCCGCCAGAGTTCGACCGCAAGGCCTATCTTGCCGTTGCCGAAAAATTGAAAATTCCAGCCAAGACTGCCGAGAAATACATCAGCCGTTTTTGCGTTGGCGGACAACTTAAGCATCTTGCCCACGACAGTTACGGCAAGCCGTAACATTGTTATCTGTATTTTTCAAAAGCCCCTGAAAATGGGGCTTTATATTTATCTTCTGGCTAAAAATGTTTTTTTTATGTCGAAAAAACATCTCCGTGTTGATATTTTTTTGTACCTTTGTATCGTTATTATAAATTGAAGCAATATGCAACAAATAGACGAACATTCAAACAAGAATCGCCTGAAGGTGGTGCTTGCCGAGCAAAACAAAAGTGGCAAATGGCTTGCTCTTCAATTGGGAAAAACCGAAAACACTATTTCTCGTTGGGTGCGAAACATTAATCAGCCAACAGTTGAACAGTTGTTCGATATTGCCAAAGTGTTGGGCGTTGATGTAAAAACATTGTTAAACTCTAATAACTAATGATATGGTACCAACATTTGACAAATTTCTATATCCCGTTCTTAATGTACTAAATGACGGAAAAGAGCACACTCTAAAAAGTCTAATGGATGACATGGCACATGTTTTTTCTTTGTCCGATATTGAAGTAGCAGAAAAAGTGTCAGGCGGTTCAGAGACTAAACTTCACAACAGAACCCAGTGGGCAACCACCTATTTAGGTAAGGCTGGTTTGCTACAACGTCCAAAACGAGGCGTCAATATGATCACCCCCGAAGGTAAGAGTTTATTGGCCACTGGCATAACCACAATCACACCAAAGTATCTTGGCGAGCATTATCCATCGTTTGCTGTTTTTGCATACGGTCAAAAGGACACGAGTGACCAAGAGAATGTGACAGTAGATGAACCATCAAAAACACCTTCAGAATTAATGGACGAAGCATTCGGTGAAATCAATGCCACTCTTGCAAGTGATTTACTCGACCATGTAAAAAGCCAATCCCCAAAATTTTTCGAGCAATTAGTAGTAAAACTTCTTGTTTCCATGGGCTATGGGGGCAGTCTTGATAATGCAGGTGTAGTAACGCAAATTTCGCATGATGACGGCATTGACGGCATCATAAAGGAAGACAAACTTGGTCTTGACAACATTTACATACAGGCCAAACGCTACACGACAGGTTCTGTCCAAAAACCTGACATCCAAAAATTTATTGGAGCACTCACAGAACAAGGTGCTTCTAAAGGCGTTTTCATTACGACAACAACATTTTCCACTGGTGCCATTGAAACAAGCAAAAAAGCAGCTGGGGTGAAAATTGTTTTGATTGACGGCAATATGCTCACCAAACTTATGATAGAGAACAACATCGGTGTCAGTCTTAAACAATCTTATGAAATCAAAAGGATAGACACGGATTTTTTCAATGAAGAATAATCTGGTGCTGGGATTTAATTTTTGAAAAAATAACATGAAAGACATTGCTGCCATAGACAAAGATTATAAGCAGTGGATTAGCGAAATCAGAGGACGTTACCGCCAAAGCCAGATTAAGGTAGTGGTGAAAAGATTTGAAAACTGCCAACAAGTTGTTGACGAATCCATGTCGCATAATTGTCCACAGGTTGCGGACAATTTCAATCGCCCAATAGTTCTGCAACTTGCGGAAGAATTGTCATTGGTTTGCAATTCAAATCCCAGCTTCCTTCCATCGAGGAGTTGGAAAATGTTTTGGAGAGAGCGAATAATTCATTAATTGATAAATAAGACATTATGACCGATACAAAATTAGAATTACGATTGGTTGGTAACATTAGTGGCGATTTCTTCATTGCTGATTACCAAAGAGGTTATCGCTGGAAAGAAGAAGTTGAAATGTTGTTAAACGATATTTCAGAAGTTGAAGAAGGCAAGAACTACTGTTTGCAACCAATTGTTGTAAAAAGAGTTGATGACAAATTTGAGTTGATAGATGGTCAACAACGTCTTACAACATTATATCTCATACAAAAATTCACTAAAACATATCGGCCTAAAATTCAGATAAAGTACTCTATTTCTTATCAGACGAGGGAGAACAGCAAATCTTATCTTGAAAATTTAGATTTTGAATCTATCAATGACAATCCGAGCAATATTGATGAGCATTTTATCAATGGCGCAGCACAAATTATTAAAAATTGGTTTGAAAAATTCAACGATGAGGAACAAACACAATACGCAAGCGATGATGATGCGGCAAATGACATTCAAACAAAATTGAATAACAAAGTCCATATCATTTGGTATGAAGTGGATTCGTCTGAAAATTCAACTAAATTATTCACCCGACTAAATATTGGAAAGATCCCATTGACCAATGCGGAATTAGTTAAGGCATTATTTTTAAGCAGAAATAATGGCATTGATGACACAAAACAATTGGAGATTGCAACCCAATGGGATACTATTGAAAAAGAACTTAGAAACGATAATTTCTGGTACTTCATTACAAACGAAAAGTTTGAAAAATATGCCACACGTATTGAATTGATCTTCAATCTTATGGCAAATAAACAAGTTTCTGACAAAGAACGGTTCAGGACATTTTTCTATTTCAGCGAAAAAATAAAAAATGAAAAGGACAAGTCAAATGTCTGGCTTGAAATATTACGGTACTATCAAAAGTTAAAAGAGTGGTATGAAAATTTTGAAGTCTATCATAAAGTTGGTTATTTAATAGCAACGCAAACCATTACTCTACAAGAACTACTCAAAGAATCAGTTGATAAAACAAAATTTGATTTCCAACAATCATTGGACGAGAAAATAGCACAAAGCATTAATTTTAGTAAAGACTATTCCGAATTGTCATACGGAAGCAATGATGCACAAATCGAGAAAATTCTCTTGTTGTTCAATGTGGAAACTATCAGACAAAAACAAGATGAGTTTATGAGATTCCCATTTGAAAGACATAAAAAAGAGAACTGGAGTTTAGAACATATACACGCTCAAAATTCAGAAGGTTTGAATAAAGATGACGCGAGAAGGAAGTGGCTTATAGACCATAAAATGTCTTTGATTAGTTTTAATGATGAATCTTTGAATGATTTGATTGCACGCATTGATGATTTGATTGAAAAAATCAACAATCCTAACGACAAATCCAATAAAGGCGAAATCTTTGGCCCCCTTTTCGACGAAATTGTCAAAACACTTTCGGAAAACGGCGATATTGAGGAAATTCATAGCATTGACAATATGGCACTACTTTCTACAAAAGACAATTCTTCGCTCAACAATTCAACATTTGACGTAAAACGCAACAAAATCATTTCAATGGATAAAACCATAGAATACATTCCCGTCTGTACGCGTCGGGTTTTCCTTAAATATTATACTGATTCAGATAAAAATCAACTTCACTTTTGGGGTAAAGCCGACAGAAAAGCATACATTCAGAATATGAACGATGTCTTAAAAACATATTTAGCAATTAATCAAAAAAATATTGACCTATGACACCTAAATTATATACATTCAAAGAATTAATTGGCTCAAAAATCCAATCATCCGAAGATAGCGTTGTTCAAGTAAATGATATTGTTATTCCACGTATTCAAAGAGACTATGCACAAGGAAGAATTGGAAAATCAGCCAATCGAATAAGAGATAGATTCTTAGATGCCCTATATAGTGCCATTCAAAATCAAAAGTCAATAACACTTGACTTTGTTTATGGTGATGTCGAAGATGGTAAACTCACATTATTAGATGGTCAGCAACGATTGACTACACTTTTCCTTCTACATTGGTTTGCAGCAAAGAAAGAGCGTGTTGATAAAAGTGAATCTGTTTTTCTGACACATTTCTCTTATGCCACACGTTTTAGTTCAAGAGATTTTTGCAAAGCAATAGTTGAAAAAGAAATTAACTTCGACTGCGAAAAAATCTCTGAAGAAATCAAAAATCAATCGTGGTATCCGTATGATTGGAAAAACGACCCGACTATTCAAAGTATGCTCGTAATGATTGATGCAATACAAAAAAAGTTCACAGGGGTTGATAACTTGTGGAGTTCTCTTGTAGAGGACGGCATTATATCATTCTACTTTTTACCCTTGAAAAAAATGGGACTAAGCGACGAATTGTATATAAAAATGAATTCTCGCGGAAAACCTTTGACGGATTTCGAACATTTCAAGGCAGAATTTTTAGAAATAATTAAAGAACAAAATGAGGATTTGTATAAAGAATTCAGCAGAAAAATAGATATTGACTGGACCGATATGTTATTCCCGTATCGTGGTGAAAATCAAATTATCGACGATGAATTTATGCGGTATTTTAAATATGTCAGTCATATCCTTTGTTATAAGAGTGATATTAGGGCATTCCGAGATGGTCAACGTCAACAATCTGTTGAATACGACGAATTTAAATTAGCAAAACAACTGTATTCTAAAGAAAACGCAAACGCTATTGAAAATTTGGAATATCTGAAGTCTGCGTTTGATTGTTGGTGCGACATTGACATTGATGACTTTTTTAATACATTTTTCTACACGGCAGAGTATGAATGCGACAAAACAAAATTGTATTTAAAAGGCAATGAAACTTCCAATTTTTTTGTTGATTGCTGTAATTATCATTCGGAATTTACCGAGAATGGAAGAAATCGTTTATTTTCTTTGAACAGTATGTTGCTGTTTTATGCAGTGTTACTATATCGTCAAAATCCCAGTTTAGTCGCAGAAGATGATTTTAGAAGAAGAATCCGCATTGTCCGTAATTTGACAGAAAATTCTCAATACGAAATACGTGAATTTGACCAATATGGAAACAATCAGATGCAACGACTTCTAAGTGATATTGATGATATTATTATGAATGGCGTTGTACCAACTGACGACAGAGGTTTTAATCTTTTGCAAAAACAGGAGGAAAAAGAAAAACTCGAGTGGTTACCCGACAATATTGTCTACAAAGATGCATTATTCCAATTGGAAGACCATAACTTGCTCAAAGGAACAATCGCGATAGTTGGTTTGAATAATCCCAATAATTTCTCGAAATTCAAATTATTGTTTGACCAATGCGACAAAGATGTGATTAGCAGGATTTTGCTAACTATTGGTGACTATTCTCAAAATTTAGGTTGGCGTACACAGTTGGGGGTAAAAACGAAAGAAACAGTTTGGGCAGATTTATTCCACCCCACAAAACAACGTAATGTAGGAGGAAAATTTCAAAACACTTCAAATATTTTAAATGAATTGCTTTCAAAGATTCCAGATAATTGCAATAATGTGCAACAAATCCTTGAAGATAATATTTCGGCTTACTTGAATGATGAAAATACGATTTTTGACTGGAGATACTACTTCATAAAATATGAACAAATGCGTTACGATGCATTTGGAATGTATTGGTGGGCAGATAAAACTGGCAAACCTTACGAAGTAATAATGATGCACACGGAAAAGTCGCTTAACGGAAGAAACTGGAACGCATTTTCTTATGTGCTTTCAAAATTATATCCTGAAAAATTCGAACTCGATAATTATGCATATCAAGGTGATAAATTAAAAGTGAAAGGGAAAAACATATCTATTGATATTCTTAATGATAAATTTGTTATTTATGAAGAAGGCAAAGAACCTATCACAGAATCACTAAATACAGATAGTATAGATATCGAAGACCGTATTGAGAAAATGAAAGATATACTTGAAAAAATAAAATTGTAACTATTATGCCCGAATCACAAAACATAGAATACAAAACCATCTGGAAAGACGAGTATCTGAAATGGATATGAGGCTTTGCCAATGCGCAAGGCGGTACAATATTTATCGGTAAAGACGATAATGGAAATGTTGTTGGCGTAAATAACGCAAAAAAACTTTTGGAAGATTTGCCAAATAAGATAACTACTGTTTTAGGCATTGTTGCCGAAGTGAATCTGCACGAAACTGAACAAGGCGATTACATTGAAATCGTTGTAGAACCGCAATCAAACACGGTAAGTTATAAGGGAGAATATCATTATCGCAGTGGTAGCACCAAGCAAGAGCTGAAAGGTGCGGCATTGGATAAATTCTTGCTCGGCAAGCAAGGTAAACATTGGGACGGCGTGCCTGTCCCTCATGTTACCGTTACTGACTTGAAACAAGAAACTTTCGATTTCTTCCGTAAGAAAGGTGTAAAAAGCAACCGTCTCAACGAAGATGTATTAACTGATGGTAACGAACTTTTGCTTAACAACTTAAAACTGACCGATGGTGATTATCTGAAACGTGCTGCCGTGTTGCTGTTCCATCCCGACCCCGAGAAGTTCGTAACTAATGCATACGTCAAAATCGGATTCTTTGAATCAGATAGCGACTTGCGTTTTCAGGATGAGGTACATGGCAATCTGTTTGAGCAGGTGGAAAAAACCATGGAACTGCTTTTCACCAAGTATATCAAGGCAATGATAAGTTACGATGATATTTATCGCATCGAAACCTTTGAATATCCCAAAGAAGCCGTCCGAGAGGCTCTGCTAAATGCTATTGCCCATAAAGATTACACTGGTGCCACACCTATTCAAATCAGTGTTTATAAAGACAAGATTATGATATGGAACTATGGCGAACTACCTGAAAATTGGACAATTGACACATTGCAGAAGAAGCATTCTTCCATTCCTCACAATCCCGATATTTCTAACGCATTCTTTCGTATCGGCTACATCGAAGCATGGGGTCGAGGTATCCGTAAAATGAATGAGCAATGTGCGGCAGCTGGTTTGCCCCAACCGCTCTATTATTACGAAAGTTCAGGCTTTTGGGTGGTATTCCGCAAAGATTTGTTCAACGAAGAAGACCTGCAAGCAAAAGGTTTGAATCCTCGTCAGATAAAAGCAATTATGTATGTGAAAGAAAAAGGTAAAATCACGAATAAAGAGTATCAGGAAATCAATCAAGTGTCCAAACGCACATCCACGTCAGAGTTGACCGATTTAGTAAGCAAATATAATTTATTGGAAAACAAAGGTGTTGGAGCTGGTAGTTTCTATAAACTAATTGGGCAATAATTGGGCAATTGGGGCAATAACAGAATTTGCCTCAATTGCCTCTTGAATGATTCAGTAATGCCTCTTTTGTCTCAGGTGAAGAAACAAGTATGGAAATGGATTGGTCAATATAGTCAATTAATGGTCAACTGCCTTATAAATGCTGAAATAAAAATGTATAAGCGTGCATTAAATGGAATTATAATTGGGCGATTAATGGGCAAATTGGGCAATAAATAGTCACTAATTCCAGAATGCATAAAATGATAACAGAATAAGAAAATATGATAGAACGAATTCTTATCAATTACGCAGATGTCATTAGTTCATTTGCAATTCCAATGGTAATAGCAATTTTTGCTCTTGCATTTCCTTTGCTGTTTCAAACAGCAAGCCGCATAGATGACAAATACAATTCAACCTTACTTATAAAGGTGTTCCGAAAAGATTGGATTAGCAAGTGGTTTATATACACTCTTTTGAGCGCACTAATTTGCTGCGGTTTGTGGATATTGCAATTGCCAAGGTTAATAGATTGTGGTGAAGTCATAAATATTCTCATTGACAACTCTGCATTGATATTATTGTTTGTATCAACCGTTATTCTTGTCGTAATGACAATATGCTCATTATGGCTGATGTATGTTTACTATATGCCTGACAAACTATTAGAAAGACTGATTAAACAATATCATAAAGCTAATTCATCTCAAGAAGAATTATACTTTGAAGCAATTTCAAAAATTTTGTTTTATTCCATCAAAAAAGAAGGAGAACCTTTGGCTCGACAACTTCAAGATTTTTATTGTGAAGAATTTATTTCATATAGAAAAGATAAAGAATACAAAATAATTGAATATCCTGATTATTTCTACAATGTGATGTTTGATGCCAACGAATGTTTGTGTCAAAGAGAACGAAAAAGTATTTCGTGGTATAATGGCTCTTTTTATGACTTTTTCATCGATGAGTTTCAGCACACCGTCATTAGCGACAAAACATTTTCATTTATATGGAAGTGTTTGCGGCAATCTGTCTTTTATCAAAAAGACGAGTTTGTATTTTCTTATTGGTGCAAAGCCCATCAATACATGAATTTTTGGTTAAACTCTATAAACCCTCAATATGATAAAAACTTCAGAGTTACTAATCAAACTGTCATTGACGCAAGAGAGGCAGAGCGTGAAAGATTTCTTGAATTCCATTATGCGTTAGGCGGGTTATTGATGATGAAGCAGAATTACACTCTAATAAATCAACTAACATCATGGACTAATCAAACACCACCAAAATATGTTCTTGTTCCAGAAACGATGGAAGAAGTGATAAAGAGGTTTATGGAAGTTGAGCAAAAAGGTGGATATACGAATCCATTTTACTATGAACAAAAATATCCATTCCCCGACATTTCAGGAGTCAATGCGAACAACATCATCAAGATGTGGATTAAACGCTACATTGCAATTCTATTTCTTCGTCAATATACTTTGCACGAATACTTTGTCTATTCCCGCACGTTAGAAATGCCTAATCCACCGCAAACTTTACCAGAGAAGAGGAAATGGATTGAAGAACTTGATGTACTAAAAAGATTTGTAATAGATTATTTGTCCGATACTTCATGTTTGAAGTCATTGAACTTGGAAGAATTAAGTTCGCCAAAGTGGTTTGCTGACAATAACAAACCTAAGCCAGAAGAGTTGATAGAGAACTTGAAAAGTAAAGTAGAGTATTCTGCTGAACAGAAAAAAGCGAATCAAAAACTTGACCCCAAAAAAATCGAGCAACTAAACGATGCTACGAAGAAAATATTGACCCGATGTTTCGATTATTACGAACAGTTATTTAGAAATCATATTGCAGATTCAGAACCACATAAATCATTATTTTATGGTGGCAGGTATGAAATATCAGATAAAATGGCATTTGCTGAAGACCAAGATATGGGTTATACAAATTTCGATAGCATATATGCGGAGATTATTGCAACTGAATTTAGGCATAATATGCCTTCTGTTTTCAGGGTGTACTACAAAACAACTTATTATATATTAGCAGAAAAAGACATCTTTTTAGCCATAGATAATCTGCAATTGGATTGTCAAAAATTCACAATAGTATCCGTCGGAGTAAACCTATACTCATATAAATCAAACGGTGTTACAACCGAAGGAAATGGATTATGGAAATACAATGGTATTCCAATCGTAGAACTTGGAAACACACAAATTGATGCTGTGAATAATTCTTTGTTTGTTATGCAAAACGAGGACCTGCCTTGTATTCAACATAATGAGATTAATGAAGGAATCAAAAATAAATATGGATTGAACCTTATCGATGATAAGTACCATATTTATACAAATGTTATTGACCTGCACGAAAATAGTGATATTCAAAATGAAGTCAGAGAAAAGACTAACATTCAAGACTTGGATAAATCAGTTTTGGTTTGTGTAGATGTGAATACCGAAGTGCAATGTAAAATGAATGCAAAATGTGTTCAATTGAAAGTGTTCTCGCAATTAGACAATATTGGTAATCCAAATGTACCAGAAGATGTCAAAAATATCTGGTCTGTATGACTAACACCTGCCCACGTTACAAACAGAGCAGGTAAAAAGGTATTCCTTCTTCGCTCACTTAGGCGTAAAAAACATGCCAGCAAGTGTTTGGAGAAGTGGCTTCAAAAACTTAACATAAAATCAACCCCAATATGCAAGATTTTTAGTATCTTTGCACTGCAAAATAAAATTGTTTAACACAAAATGGTAATTTATTGAAATAGAATAAAATAACATATTAGTAATCATAGCGTTCGTCGCTGTTCTGAAAACATCCTAAAGTTTGGCCGCCGAAGGAATCAATCTCAGATGACAGTTGCGAGTGCCTGCGTGTAATTACGTGGGCATTCCTTGTCTGAGATTGAGGGTTAGGCCAAACACCCAGGATGTGGATGAGGATGTCCACGTTTCTTTTGGTGTTTGGCTGAATTGTTTTTAGGTGAATGACGAACGTGCCTAAAAACAACTGTGTGCCTTATAAGGTTGGCAACCTAAAAAAATGGTGTTATTGCATTCTGCAAAAAAAAGCAACGTGCAACCGAAAAACGAAACGAGTAGGACGGAGCAAGTCGATAGCCGTCAGTGGAGACAATAACATAATGTCTGCTAAAGGAGCGGACGTAAAATTTAATGATTATGATCGCAGATGTGATTTATAGAAACAAAATGTACTATGTTCTGAATGAACAAGGAAAAGAGATTTCTCACAACTGGGAAAGCTCGCTGGGAGAATTGATGGGATTTAGCGGAACATTTATTGTGTTTAGAAGAAACAACATGTATTACACAATGGATGATAGGCTGAAAGAAATTGCCCACAATTGGGAATCTTCTCTTGGTGAGTTCCGCAGTGTGGCTGGAAACTCAGTCAATTTCCGTCGTAACAAGATGATCTACACGCTTGACAGTAGATTGAAGGAAATCAGCCGTCGTTGGGAATAGGAAATTGGAAGCAACAAAGAGGCTGTACGAAAAGGCAGCCTCTTTCTAATCGAACAATAACTTTAAACATAACGACAAATGGAATCTTTAACTATTCAGAAACTCTTCGACGCTAAAAATCGTCAATTTGAAATTCCAGCCTATCAACGCTCTTACAGCTGGGGCAAAACACAAATAGAACAATTTATAGACGACTTAAGAAATGCTTCTTCGCAATACTATTTAGGGCATTTCCTTTTTGAATCCTCGTCTGATAATACACTGTTGATAATTGACGGCCAACAACGCCTGACAACTTGCGTTATCTTTTTCAGTTCGCTCAGAAACGAATTAAGTAGTCGAAAACAAAATGGAGAAAACGTAAGCATAGACTTAGATGACATTGCCGACTATTACATTCGTGATATTCGCAAAGGAACACAAAAGTTCAAAACGGTAGAATATGACAATAATTTCTTTGTTAATGAAGTGATTGACCGCACCGATAGTTCGCAAGAACCAGCTACACGTTCACAAGAGAAAATCCGCAAGGCAAAAAAAATGTTCGGTGATGTTCTGGCAAAAACCGAAACCAACAAAATAGAGCGTTGGTATAACTTGGTTCAAAATGCAACAATAACCCAATATGTAGTATCAAACAAAGCAGAAGCCGCACAGATTTTCGCATTCCAAAACGATAGAGGCAAGGCTTTGTCAAAATTGGAGATACTGAAATCGTATTTCATGCTTCAAATTTATCTCAGTTCGGCAGATAAGGATTTGATAAACGAGAACATAAAATATCTTGAAAACGAATTTTCTACGATCTATCAGAGAATTGTCAATGTTGACGAGAATGAAGACGACGTAATCAACTACTATTGGCGTGCAGTCAGCGGGAAAGGCTATTATAGCGATGAGATAGTTGAGGGCGTAAAGAAACAACTTTCTGAGCAAGCCGACAAAATTGTTTGGATAAAGAACTTTGTATCAGGCGTTGCACAAGCATTCGATACCGTTCTGAAGGTCAAAAAAAGTGATTATAGTTATATAGTCAACTTGTTTGACCTTAACAACATGGCTCTATCTTATCCTTTTTTCATCAAATGTGACAGGTGCAAAACGTCAGATGATACCTTCAAAAGGATGGCTCGTTTTTTAGAAAACATAACTTTCCGAAGTTTGATACGCGGCGGCCGTGCAGATGTTGAAAGCCGTCTAACCTGGTTCTTGATAAATGGTGGAACTGATGGCGAAATCAATGGTGGAATTGATGCTATGATAAACAAAATCAAAACGGATTGGTGGTGGGGATATTGGAGTGATAATGAACTAATGAGATGTGTTGATACAGGATGGTTTTACAAAAATCGTGTGGACAACTACTTGCTATGGAAATATGAATTGTATTTGTGCAACGAGAATCACCCAAAGCCACATCAAGTCACATTCAAAGATTTGATTCGTAACGAGAGTATTGAACATATCGCACCACAAACACCGACAAATGGTGATCCTATCGCCAATGGTTACGGTGATTATGAAGGCGAGAGTGGAATTGCATCAGGAGAGTGGTTGAATTGTGTCGGGAATCTCATGCTTATTTCACAAAGTCACAACAGTTCTATTGGAAACAAACCATTTGCCGAAAAATTGGCATCTTACGGGAAAGACAATCTTTTGAATCAACAAAAGGAAATTGTTGATTTTGTTGAAAATAAAAACAATCCTGTGTGGGACAAAACAGCGATAGAAAAACGCCACGAAAAAATTAAAAAAGCTGTAGAAGATATATGGGATTTGAATAAAATTTAGTCTCACAACTATGATTGATTAGTTCTTTCAAGACATTTTCAGTTGCAATCGGCAAAATACTGCAATCTAAAGCACATGAAACCAAAACACAGTCAGCGACTTACAATGCACGTGTTTTTGCATAAACGGATAAGGTCAGAGCCATATCAAGCCCATACCAAGTCCGAAGAATCAACTTATTGTTAAACTAAAATCAAGTCTTATGGGAACTATCAAACAAGGTATTTGGGGCGGATTTTTCCGGCAAGGTCGGAACCGTCATCGGGTCAAGTTGGAAGGGCATCAGCTACATGCGTGGCCGTGCCCAGAGTGTCAAGAACCCTCGCACCGAGGGGCAGGTTGAACAACGCAGCAAATTTGCACTTACGCTCTCATTCCTAAAACCCATCACAGCCTACGTCCGCACGGGTTACAAAACCTACGCCAGCAAACAGACGGCTTTCAACGCCGCAATGTCGTACATTGTGAAGAACGCTGTCAGCGGTGCATTTCCTAACTATGCACTTGACTTCTCGCGTGTGCTTGTGTCGCGTGGAAGTCTCACGCAACCATCCACACCCAATGTTAGCATGAGTGCTGGCAGAGCCACCATTACGTGGAACGACAACAGCGGTCAGGGTGATGCCCAACCCACCGATGTCGCAATGCCGTTGGCGTTCAACACCGACAAGGGCGAGGCCGTGTTCAGCACCGCAGCCGCAACTCGTGCCGACCAGTCCGCAGAACTGAATTTCCCTGCCGATTGGAATGGCGACACTATTGAACTTTACAGCGGCTTTGCCTCTGCCGATGGCATCAACGTTGCCAACGCACTCTACTTGGGCAGCCATTCAGTAGTCTAACCGCATTTGCGGATTATCTGTTTTCTTGCAAACACATAAAGAAACAAGTAACAAAAAAGCCATCTGTTCAGGTGGCTTTTCTTATTGTTGTCACCCAGATTTGGGTGACGCAATGACGAAGTCAATATCTTAAACATTTCAGCTTCACTCGAAGCGACATATCGCCAATTATTATGACTCCCAAAACTAAAAATCCCCAAATATGATGATGGAGACGCATTTTTGTATGATATATTTTCGCATCATCAAAAAATGCGTTAATTTTTAGGAAATGAAAAGGCTTTTTTTTAACATCTTCGCACTGTCGGCCATCTTTGTTCTCTCCTTGCCGGAAAATATGATGGCTGTTGAAAACGACACGATTACTGCTGAAAATCAAAAGATTACAAAATCAAGACTGACGCTGGGCGGCTACGGAGAGGCAGTCTATACCCGCACATTCTACAGCGACAATATGTTCCGTTATTCGCATTCTGAACGTTATAAAAACTCCGACGGATACGGTCGTGTCGATCTTCCTCACGTGGTCTTCAGTATCGGTTATGACTTCGGTCGCGGTTGGACGATAGGTAGCGAGATAGAGTTCGAGCACGGCGGCAACGAGGTCGCAATAGAGATAGAGGCTGAAGAGACTGGCGAGTTCGAGCACGAAATCGAGCGTGGAGGAGAGGTCGCCCTCGAACAGTTTTGGATACAGAAGTCTTTCGGTAAAGTGTTGAATATCAGGTTAGGACATGTTATTGTACCGGTAGGGCAGACCAACTACTCGCATCTCCCGACGCAGTTTTTCACTTGCTACCGTCCAGAAGGCGAGTTTGCCATCATGCCGAGCACATGGCACGAAACAGGCATCAGCATCTGGGGCAGAGTGGAAAAGTGGCGATACGAAGCCGTCGTCGTTCCAGGATTGAACTCCAACATGTTCAACAACGCCAATTGGGTGAAAAACGGCAGCGCATCCGCCTATGAGTTCAAGGTGGCAAACAAACTCGCGGCCGCCTTGCGCATTGATAATTACTCGATTAAAAACCTGCACATCGGCGTAAGCGGCTACATCGGCAACTCGTTCAACAACGACATAGTGACAAATGAAGCCGACAAATATAAAGATGTTAAAGGCACGGTGCTCATCGGCACCGTAGAGTTTGACTACAAAGCCAACGGACTGGTGGTCAGAGGCAACTTCGACTACGGACATCTCAACGACGCCGATGTCATATCCGCCTATAACAAGAACCAGAATCACCAGAGCTTCTCGCCTTATCCGCGCTCACTCGTCGGAGAGGAAGTCGTGTCAATAGGAGGCGAAGTGGCATACGACATCTTCCATGGCATGAAGCATACCGGTGAACGCCGGTTTTTCATCTTCGGCAGATACGACTATTACGACACCTATATCCCATACGCCTCGGCAATCACCATGTACGACTGGACGGAAAGACACGTCGTGACTCTCGGACTGAACTATTATCCGATAGAACAAGTGGTGATAAAAGCCGAATTTGCCGAACGATTCTTAAAAAAACAGTACAACAACGAGCCAATGGTATCGGTGGGTGTGGCGTACAGCGGATTCTTTGTGAGATGATTGCACCGCCCCTGGGAGCCTTGATGGCGTTAAAGCTGCGCAATGGACAATCAATTTGATTATTAACAAATTATAAACCATACTATCATGAAAAAAAACTTCAAAACCACGTTGCTGATTGCATTTTCAGCATTGTTTGCACTGAACATCAGCTCGTGCAAGAAAAGCAAACCAGATTCAATTGTCGAGCCTGCCAACAACGACGCAGTGAAAATTGCCGTCATCAACCAATTTCTCAATCACACTGTGGCACCTACCTACGCCAAGTTGGCAATGTACGCCGATGAGCTCGTCAACGACCTCAAGACTTTGAAATCCGACATGAGTCAAGCCAACGTCAACAAAGCCGCTCAAAGTTTCCTTGAGGCGCGTCACTGGTGGGAAATGAGCGAGGCTTTCCTCTTCGGCGCCGCCTCCGATTTCGGCATCGACCCGCACATCGACTCTTGGCCGCTTGACGAGGACGCTTTCAACAACCTCATGTCAAGTCCGGGTATGCTTGCGGCGTTGGACACGGAAGACGGCGACATCGTGGCTGGCGAGCAACTCGGCAACGCTCTCCTCGGCTTCCATGGCATCGAATACATCCTTTTCCGTGAAGGCCAGCCGAGACCGGTCGTTGAGATTACCGACAACTACATGATTTACGCTGTGGCGGTCGCAGGCGACCTCCGTAACCGTTGCTTCCAACTGGAGGTGAGCTGGGTGGGCGATGACGCTCCGGCAACACATGTGGCATTGATGAAAGAACTCGAGTTTAACATTACCGTCAACGGCGGCGACTTCAGCTATGGCGAGAACATGCAAAACGCAGGCAAAGCCGGCAGCACCTATCCGTCGCTCACCAACGCCCTCCAGGCAATCATCGAAGGCAGCATAGGCATTGCCGATGAGGTGGGCACATCGAAAATCGGCAAGCCTCACACAGGCGAGGACCCTACATACGTCGAATCACCTTACAGCCAGAAGTCAATCATTGACTTTTATGACAACATCACTTCCGTGAAAAACTCGTACATGGGCGGCAACGAGGGCGAACGCGATGAAAGCAAGTCGCTGCACGCTATAATGCAGCAGGTTGATGCTCAATTGGATATGCGCGTTGTGGAGGCTATCGACAAGGCTCTTGCTCAAATCAACGGCATGGCTGCGCCTTTTGTCTCCAATTATACAGATCCAAGCGCAAGTGAAGCCATGGAGGCTTGTCAAGACTTGTCAGACGTTCTGTCGGAGGCGAAGACCGCTATTCAGAAATTCTAACTTAAACCAACTATAATATGTTTAAAATCAATCAATTAACAATTTTTGTCGCAGCGTGTTCGCTGGTTTTTGGATTGGTGTCATGTAAAAAAGAAAACAAAGTCAATCCAGAACCTACGCCTCATGCTCCGACAGTAGTGGAGGGCACTTATGCCGGCGGTGAGTTGGGCACGACGTTCAACACCACCCAGTCGGCCTACGAAGACCCCACTCCCGCTGTCGTGCAAGCCGGCTTGAGTGTGGCTTTCAAGTATGGCGAGTACTTTTTCGAGCGCACCTATACTCAAAACAACGAGCCTTTCAACGGCTTGGGGCCTCTTTACATCCGCAGCTCGTGCATCGCCTGCCATCCTGGCTATGGTCACGGAATGCGCATGAACCGCTACCGCGCCGATGAATGGGGCAACGGCTATCTGTTGGTGTTCACTGACAGAAACGACACCTACCTCAGTTCGTACACGGGTATGCCTCAAACCAAGGCTGTCGCTCCTTTCAAAGCACCTGTTGACGAGACGAAGATTCAGATTAGCTGGCTCAACTACACTGATGAGTGGGGCAACCGTTTTGCCGACGGAGAGACGTACAGCCTCACCTATCCTGATGTTTACATACCGGAAGACGCTTTCTACGTACCTCTCGAGGTGGGCGGAAACCCTATCCCTTACAGCGATTTCGTGTGCCGTCTCGAATCTACGATAGGCATTTACGGAACAGGTCTTATCGACGCTATTCCGGATGATTCTTTGAAGGCGCAGTATCAGAAAGAGTTTAACGACGGTTGTATGCAGAACGGCATCAACCCCAGCATGTGGGCAGGCACCGACTGGGCGCCGACGGGTCTCTACGGCAACACCAACCATCCGAAGCGCTACACCTACGCCCTCACACGCGGTCCGTTGCAGGACGCTCCGGGAGCCAATGCTATTTGGAACATCACCAACGTGACGCACCGCACCAAGATGGGACATTACATGACGAAAGCCTATGCCCTCAAGGCCTCGAAGGACCCTGACGTACAGGCCGAGTTCTACAACTATTTCCCGCAGTATAACCTTAGCGGGAATGTGGAAACTGACATATACAACTATTTGATGATGAACGACCAGATTCCTGCCGAGATGAAGGTCCCCGAGATGAAAGACGAAGACTACGTCAACTTCATGGTATGGCATCGTGGCTTGGCTGTCCCTGCCGCCCGTAACCTCGACGACCCGGAGGTTCAGCGCGGACGCAAGCTCTTCTCCGAGATGGGCTGTGCTTACTGCCATCGTCCATCATGGGAGACTGGCGACGACGTGTTCACCGACCCTTCAGGCTTCTTTGAGACCGCCGATGCACGTCTGCCGCGTTATCCACGCCAGAAAATATGGCCTTACAGCGACTACGTCCAGCATAAGCTGCACATGGAGAACGATATACGCACAGGATGGTGCCGCACCACGCCACTCTGGGGCAGAGGATTGTCGGCAATATGCACCGGCTCAAGCGACCGTCTTCATGACTGCCGCGCACAAACGGTCATCGAGGCCATCATGTGGCACGGAAACCCGCAGAGCGACGCACGACGCAGCGTGGAGAAATTCCGCGAACTGTCGAAAGCCGACCGAGATGCCGTGGTGAAATTCATAGAAGCGATTTGATTTAGGTCGAACATGTTGTGATGCGCCAAAGGCGCATCACAACATTAAAATTTTAAAAATGAAAAATAAAATATCCCTCATAATCTGGATTGTTACCATCATTACATTGATAATCAGTACCTTTGTGAAGCCGCCATTCTATGATAAGTGGTGGTTCGTGACGTTGCTCCTTGTGTTTGCAGCTGCTGTGATTTTCGACCTGTTCAAAACAAACAAATGGAGGCAACCATTTGTTTCTGCATTGTATGCCTCGGTTTTACTAATTCTGTCAGGTGGATTTCTAACATTCACCACAAGTCAGAATGGAAATATGCATCTGACTGAAAACGAAACGCTTGATACATTCAATATCGGCGAAAACCAAATCCAAATGCCGTTTTACGTAACCTTGAAAAAATTCGATGTCGTCTATTATCCAGGCACCATGTCGCATGCCGATTACGTGTCGTATGTGGAGATTTCTGATAACGACAATATCCTTAAAGAAGACAAGATTTCGATGAATAATATATTGAAATACAAAGGTTTCCGTTTCTTCAATGAAGACTTCGACGAAGATTTGAACGGAGTCACCCTCACAGTGCAGCACGACCCTTGGGGCATCACCGTGACATACGTGGGATATGTGCTTCTGTCGATATTGATGATTGTAGGTTTTGTCAAGAGAATCGCTAAAAAACGCACGACAAAACCTCTCGGCAGTGTCGTCGTCCTACTGGTGCTGCTGATGCTTGGTTCGGTGGCTAATGCCATGGAACTCAAGACATTGCCGAAAGATGTCGCTGCCGAGATTGGGGACCTCTACATCTATAACAGCGGCCGTATCGCACCGATGCAGACATTCGCAAAAGATTTTACTTGCAAACTTTACGGTAAACCGACCTATAAAGGTTGTACTTCAGAGCAGGTTTTGGCAGGCTGGATGTTCTATCCGACATGCTGGAAAGGCACTGAACGTCAGAAAAGCAAGCGTGATGAGATAAAGCATCTTGTCGAATCGTTCCAGACTGGTTCCATGATGAAAATATTTCCTTGCCAGATGCCCGACGGCACCGTGAAATGGTTCAGCCCTAACGATAACCTGCCTGAAAATATTAGTGCAGAAGAATGGATATTTGTCAGAAAATCAATGGGTTATCTTAATGAACTTGTTGTGCTAAAAGATTATGCCGCATTTGCCGAGACATTGCGTAAAATCAAGGAATACCAGAGAAAAAACGCTGTCGCCGCCGATGGAACGACTTCCTTGCCGTCGGATTTCAGATTCCAAACCGAGAAAATCTACAATGTCTTGGCAAAATACAACTACATCGCATATTTTTCATTGTTTTTCGGATTGCTGTTTTTTGTGTTGCACTGTGTCTATGCCGCCACCGGGAAACAAAATTCAAAAGCAGTTATAAAGATTTCATTGTCAATAAATTGGATAATCTTTTCGTTTTTGGCAATCTTGATAGTTTTGAGATGGATTGTCGCCGGCCACATACCGTTGGCGAAAAGTGCCGAGACCCAGCATTTCATGTCGTGGGTGTCGCTGCTCATCGCGGGTGTCGCTGCCACGAGACGTAAAAACGGCCTCGATACCGTAGCCACCGGCATGATTGTCGGCGGTCTGATGATGCTCGTTTCGGTGATGAGCTCGGCCAACCCGAAAATCACTCCGCTGATGCCGGTGCTTTCTTCGCCGCTGCTTGGTCTTCATGTCACCGTCATTATGGTGGCTTACGCCTTGCTTGCTTTCATGTTTGTCAATGGCGTGGTTGCTGTAATTGTGCGAATCTTCAATAAAAACAGCGTCGCCGAAATAGAACGCATGGCTGAAATCTCACGAAACATACATTATCCTGCGGTGATGTGCCTCGCCATCGGCATCATGATAGGCGCTGTGTGGGCAAATGTCTCGTGGGGCGCTTACTGGGCTTGGGACCCGAAAGAGACATGGTCGTTAATCACTCTGATGATATATGCCACCGCACTGCACAAAACAATGGCCCCAAGCTTGCAAAAACCATTTGGTTTCCATATCTTCAATATCCTGGCGTTCCTCGGCGTGCTGATGACTTACTTCGGCGTCAATATGCTTGGCGGAATGCATGCCTATTGATAATCAACGTAATATCTTAATCTTGGATTGACTGTGTCGCCAACAACTTTCATCAGATGCTCCCACGACACAATCATTCCTTTTTGTTCGCGTTGGTTTATGATTTTCTTCACGTCCTCGTATTCGAGATAAGGGTGCTTTAACAAAATTTTAAATGCGTCGGTGTTGATTTTTAATTTGTTAGGTTGAAATGCCGAGTCGATTTTGACAAAACTCTTTAACTCGTTGAAACGCATTGTGTCCATGCGATAAACCTCTAGTAGCTGCGCCGTCTCGCAGTACCCGCCAAGTTTCTCGCGATAGTTCACAATCCATTTGGCAAACGATGAGCCGATGCCGGGCAACTGCTTCAACAGGGTGGTGTCGGCAGTGTTGATGTCGATTGTTGTCATTTCGACAGGAGCGGAGCGGGAAAATGCTTTTCGAGCGGTGTCATGGCGTTTTTTACGATAGACATTGTACTCGTTTATGGAGGATTTCCCGGCTTCCCTCTCCCTGCGGTCGAGGTTCGCTCGAAATGACACTTGCGCCTTAACAGCGGAATCTGCTCTCCTCAATGAATCCAAAGCCGATTCCCTTCTCGCGATTATCGAATCCAAATCATGCTTGAAATAATCTCGTTTTGGAGGATTGTTGATAATTATGTATCTGACAATCAATATGGTGACAATAACAGAGACGATGGCAACGACGGCGATGCGCTCGCCGCGGGAAAAGGTCGTGAAACGTTTGAAGTTGTCCATGAAATTTGGTTTTTAGTTTTTAATGTTGAGAGTGAGGTCGCCTGGACTTCACTCTCAACTCTTATTTGATGAATTGTGTGATGAAAATCACCGTAATCGCCACCGGCGACAGGAATTTTATGATGAAATACATGATTTTCCGCAACCCCATATTGACAGTGCCGCCGTTGGTGAACTCGTCCAGGAAATGCTCTTTTTTCATTTTCCAGCCGAGGAATAGCACGGTGAACAAGCCTCCGAGGGTAATCAAGAATGTGGAAGTGACGGTGTCTAAAGCATCGAACACTTTGAATCCGAATATCTTCAGCGAAGTGTCGGCATGCAGGCTCTGGCTGGCTGTTACGCAAAGCACAAATACTCCAATTGCCGAGTAAACAGTGGCTTTTTTACGGCTGATTTTCAACTCTTCGGTGATGAAAAGCACTGCCACTTCAAGCAATGAGATTGATGATGTCAACGCCGCTATTGTCAGCAAAATGAAGAATATCAGGCAGAAGAAATAGCCTCCGGCCATCTGGTTGAAAAGCATCGGCAAAGTGACGAATGCCAATGAGTCGCCGGCTTCCGGTCTGATTCCGAATGAGAATGCCGCCGGGAATATCACAATGCCCGCCAGGACAGCAATGAGGGTGTCGCAGAGGCACACCATGAACGCACTGGAAGTGAGGTTGTCTTTTTTCGAGATGTACGACCCGTATGTTATCAGACACCCCATGCCCAGACTCAACGAGAAGAACGCCTGTCCGAGCGCGCTGATGAGCACCGAGCCGGTGATTTTCGAGAAATCCGGCTTGAGGAAGAACTCCAGGCCTGCCCCGGCACCCGGCAAAGTCAACGATTTGATGCCGAGGATGATGAGAATGGCAAGCAAGATGGGCATGAGGATTTTCGAGTATTTCTCTATGCCTTTGGTCACGCCTTTCACTATGATGAAGGCTGTGAGGAAGATGAAGATGCCTTCGCTGATGATGGGCATCCAGGTCTCGTTCATCAAGTTGTTGAAGTCTTGTTGGACGGTGTCGGAATCCAAGCCATGATAATAGTTTATGATGGATTTCCACACGGCGTCGATGGTCCAGCCTGCCACCGTGCAGTAAAATGCGAGGATGAGGAATGCGCAGACGACGCCCATGTAGCCTATTCCTGCCCAGCCTTTTTGGTCGGGGGCGAGTTTCTTGAACGCGCCTACCGGGTTCTTGCCGGAACGTCGTCCGATGACGAACTCCGACACCATGAGAGGCAATCCCATAAACAGCACAATGGCGAGGTATACGATGAAGAAGGCACCGCCGCCGTTGGCGCCGGCTTCGCACGGGAAACGGTAGATGTTGCCCAACCCGATGGCGGAACCGGCCGCCGCCGCAATGATTCCAAACTTTGAACCGAAACTTTCTTTGTTGTTTGTCATAGTCAATGATTTTATAGTCGCAATGACGGTGGTGTCCGGTTATCCTTTTTCTCCGTATGCAAGGTCGCCGGCATCGCCTAAACCTGGAACGATATATGCTTTTGCCGTCAGCTCGTCGTCGATGCTTCCGACCCAGAGCGTGGCATTGTATTTCGACAGCTTTTTCTTGACATAGTCAACGCCTTCGGCACTGGCGATGACTGCCACAAGATGCAGCTTCTTCGGCTTCGTCTCGTCGTGAAGCAGTCCGTTGAGACATTGCGCCAATGACGAGCCGGTGGCGAGCATCGGATCGACGAGTATCAGAACACGACCGTCGATGTTGGCGGCGGAATAATACTCTATGCGGATTTCAAAGTCCTCGTTTTTGTCATATTTCCTGTACGCCGCGACGAAAGCGTTGTCAGCCTTGTCGAAAACGTTCAAAAAGCCTTGATGCAGAGGCAGTCCCGCACGCATGATGGTCGCCAGGACAGGCTGCTCGACGAGGATGCTCGTCTCTTTCTCGCCAAGCGGTGTCGTGACGCAAACATTCTCGTAGTCAAGGGTCTTGCTGATTTCGTATGCTATGAGCTCGCCAATGCGCTCAAGGTTCTTGCGGAAACGCATTCTGTCGCCCTGAACCTCCACGTTTCTTAATTCCGCGATGTAATTGTTGATGATGCTGTTGTAAGCGTCTAACTCTATCACTTTAACCATGGTTTGTCGTTTTTTTATGTTCGTTTTAAAATTTTCAATGCAAGTCTTGTCAATCCTTTCGCCCTGTTGAGTCTAATGCCCTGATAGATTGTCTCTTCTCCTCCAAAACCTTTGTAAAATCTGGCTAATCCGTCGTCGTCGGAGCCTTCGAAGTCAAGGGTCTTGTCGCTGTTGCTGAATTTTTTAATGACATAATCAAGCAACAATGTGAGCCCGTGATTCTCCTTGTTCGACTCGTCGGCACCTGAAAAAAGAAACACGATTTTGTTGTGGCTTATCATGAAAAATGCTCCTGCCACTGTTTGATTGCTGCGGTTTTGTACTCCTAAAACCATACCTGCCTCGTGATTTTCGGCTGTCTCGACGAGTTCCAGCAGTCTCGCATATTCCTTCTCGCCCCATTGTTTGATGTTTTTACCTCTGTTTTTTCTGAACAACTCGATTATTGCAGAAGGTTCGGCTTTCTCGACAGTCGTCAGCCCTTGTTTTTTCGCTTTCGCGAGATTTCTCTTGGTGTTGGAGTTGTAGTTGTCGGATAAAGCTGAATAATCTTGATTTAAAGCAAGTTCAATATTGCGGTGAGCCTTGACGGCACCGGCATTAAAGGCGTTAATGCCGACGCTAATCCTAAACTCCGCAAACTTATATTTCTCTGGAATAGCTTCCAAAAACTGCTTGATTTTCTCTTCCGAAGCCTCTTTTCTCAAAAAAACTCCAAATTTTTGCGTGAAAAACGGCTGAAACAAATAATAAACGCCAAATTTTCTGTTTCCGGCCAGCGGCATGACAGCCTCGTAATCGTCTTCTACCAAGGCTTCCCAGCCATGATGCACCACGTCGAGATACCATGACCAGGCATAGACATTGCCGTCGGTACTTTGGGCTATGCATTCGTCCCAGCGTTTCGTATCTATCTGATTATGAGTTAAATATCGTATCATCACTGGTTCAATGCGTAGTCAAGGATTTTTCTGTATAATGCTTTCCACCCTGTCCAACGTTTCTCGTCGCTGAGTGTTTCGTTGTGCCATAAAAGTATGAATGTTCCGTTTACGTTTTTCACTTCCTGAATAAGTTTTGTTGTCTTCTCGTATGCCTCGTCGATATTGAGGTCGAGGTAGTCGCGCAAGGTGCCGTCCATCACTGCAAACGGGTGTATGTTCAGGCTTGTCACGTTGTTGTACTCAAGGTCGAAGAACCGGAAAGTGTCGGCGATGCCGGCACGGAAGCCTGTCAACGACGCATAACCCATTGTGTAGTCGTCGGTGATGTCGTGGTCAAGCAGAATCTGATAACTTAACGGCAAGCGTAGTCTCAAGAAATGTTGACGGCTTGTGGTAATCTCCCGGTTAAGCACCTTCGAGAGATTCTGTATCTCGATATTGATTTTTTCTTTGTCAAGATATGAATTAGACGAGGGGTGTATGCCGACTTTTGCGTAGTCACCAAGGCGTTTTATCAGGTTCTGGAAGTGTGTGTTTCTTAACGAGATATTCTTGTCGTTGATGTCGTATTCTCCGCAAAGGATAAAATATAAAGGGTGCAGGTTCAGTCCTTTCTGCAGCTGAATCTGATAGTCGAAGGTATCAAACGGGTCGGTCTCCTTTCCTGAAATGACTCTCCATCGTTGCCGGAACTCTTTGAAATCAAGGTTTAACAAGTCTTTTGCCGACGCCGCCAATGTCCTGAAGACCCCTTTGTGCTTGTATGCCCATGCCGCGTCGATATCGTAAGTGGGGACGAATGTGAACGCCTTTTTTTTCAGCTGAAGGTCAGGATAAATGGCTGTCAGGATATTGCCAAGCTCCATCGCCCAAATATTAATCAAAGGCTTGTCTAACATATTCATTTTGAACAGAATGGAGTCTTTGGCTTGAAACCTGTTGTATTTGTCGTTGATATGTGGCAGATATTCTTCGTAGCGTGTCACAAGGTAAAACGAGGCCGCAAAGACATCAAATGGGAATATTGACTTGTCATTATATACAGGAAAAAAAGCCCTGACATCTTTATAGTCAATGATTTTGATTTCTTTTTCAGTGATGTCGTGCTCGAAAAGCAGATTTGTCGCTTTCTGGAACGGCTCGTTCCAAAACTGGTTGTCGCCGTAGTGCATTTTGGGGCCGTTAAACGACGTGAATGTCTCGTTGTCGGTCGTAAACTTGAAAGAAATACCTAATAAGTCTTTGATAATCAAGTCAAAGATATAATGCAGACGGTTGGTCGCTTTAGGTATTAAAATGAGCATATCCATAATGCAAAGTAACGTAGTTTTATTTAAAAAAGCAAATTAAATTTCAATTTTTTCTTCAAGATGCATATCGTACGGCGAAAATCCAGCCGTGACTGCGGATTTTCCATGTCAGGGGTTGTATGTCGGAACAGAGACACGGGCGTTTTCATACTGCAAAATTACAAAGAAAACAGCTCGAGATATTATTTTTGTGAAAAGACGCATCAAATAACAAAAAAAAATGTACTTTTGCGAACTTTATTACTCATTAAAAATCACAGAGTCATGAAAAAAATAACGTTCGTTTTGTTTCTGTCTGTTATGAGTCTTGTGACGAAGGCTCAGATGGTGGAGAAGACTTATCATTTTGATAATCCGAAAGTTACGGAGTTTCGCGGGTATCAACAAATTGGTTTTGAAGGCTGTATGCAGACCGCTGTGGTCGGCAGTCCCTCGTTGCCGTATCAGGCTGTCAGCCTTATGCTGCCTCAAGGCATGGAGGCGGAGTCGGTTGAAGTGGAACTGTCTGATTTTCAGGAGATAGAAGGCGAGCTCGTCATTTTTCCATATCAACCGTCCAGAACTGTTGGCGATAATGAAAAGAAAGATTTGATTGTCAATGAGGCGGTTTATGCGTCGAGAAGCGTGTATCCTGCCGAAAGTCACGGTGTCGTGACCACGCAATTCAAAAACGGATATGGTTTCGCATTCACTTCGTTCACTCCGGTGCGGTATATTCCTTCGGAAGGCAAGGCGATGTATGCGAAAACGGCGAAAGTGCGAGTAAACGTTAAGACTTCGAGAGCCGACAAGAGTAAAATGCTTTGGGGAACTCAAGAAATCAAAAACAGCGTGAAGCGTCTCGCCCAGAACCCCGAAATGGCAGACAGCTATGCGACAAGAGGCCGCGAGCTTACTGTGTATGACGTTTTGATTATCACCGACGCGGCGTTTGTAGATGGCTACAGCGAGTATTGCCAATATTACAACTCTATCGGTTTGCGCAACAGAATCGCTCTGGTGTCGGATATCTATGCCACTATGACCGGCGTTGACAACCAAGACAAGATTCGCAACTATATCATTCAAGAATATCAGAACAACGGCATCATGATGGTCGTTTTGGGCGGCGATGTCGGCATCGTGCCTTATCGCGGTTTGTACTGCCACGTGACTTCAGGCGGTGGTAATCAAGAGAGCGAGAATATTCCTGCGGACCTTTATTATTCGGGTCTTGACGGGACATGGAACGACAACGGGAACAACAGATGGGGCGAGCCTGGCGAGGACGACCTTCTTCCGGAAGTCGGCATCAGCCGCATGTCGTTCAATAACACCACAGAGCTTGCAAATATGATTCACAAGTCGATGTCGTATCAGCAGACACCGGTTCTCGGCGAATTCAACAAGGTGATTCTCGCCGGCGAGCATCTGCACGACAGTCCTAACACAAACGGCTCTGATTATCTTGAGCTTTTGATTGGCACGCATGATGACAACGGCTATACAACTGTCGGGTATCCGGTGAATTATAATTTCACGAAATTGTATGAAGAACAAGGTAATTGGAGTGGTTCGTCGCTGAAACAAGCTATCAACGCAGGTACAAGTTATGTGCATCACGTCGGCCACGCCAACTCAAGCTATGTGGCGGGCTGGTACGGTGTCTCCAACAGTGATTTCGCCGGTGCCAACGGTGTCGAGCACAACTATACCTTCTTCCATTCACAAGGCTGCGACTGCGGCGCTTTCGACGAGAACTGTATCCTTGAGAAGATGGTGACGATTCAGAATTTCGCTGTCGCTGTCATCGGCAACTCGCGTTTCGGCTGGTTCAACGAGGGGCAGACTGAAGGCCCGGGCGCTCACCTTGAGAGGGAGATGACCGATGCTCAATGGAACGAGCGCATCGGCTTGCTCGGATGCGCCATCTCGGAAGGAAAATCCATGACCGCTCCCTGGGTCACCGCTCCCGGACAATGGGAAGAAGGCGCCCTGCGCTGGAACTTCTACGACATGAACGTCCTCGGCGACGGCGCCGTGAACGTGTGGCTCGACGAGCCTATGACAGCCACGGTGGACGCTCCCGGACAAGTGCTGCTGGGCGCACAGTCAATCACAGCTGCAGTCAGTGATGACAACGGCGTGGGCCTGAAAAACTATCGCTGCCTCGTTTATATGGACGAGGAAGTCGTCGCCATGGGAGTGACAGACGACAACGGCGTGGCGGAACTGTCTTTCGAGGGAGGCTTGTCGCAAGTAGGTGTTATGATTATGAAAGTAACGGGCGTAAACTCGTATCCGCAGAACATCGAGATGATGGCAGTGCCAAACAACACACCGTATGTGGTTTATGAAAACCATACCTTGAACGGAGGCTCGCAAATGGAATACAACGGAAGTTATTCGTTCAATATGGAACTGAAAAATGTCGGCAATGTCAACGCGAGCAACGTGACAGCCGCGATTTCTTGCGATAACGAGAACATCACCTTTGAGCAGGCGACAGCCACCGTCGGCAATCTCGATGGCAATCAGAGCGTTGCTCTTGAAAACGCATTCGCCTTCAAAGTCGGCGACGCCGTTGCAAACAATACAAACGTGCGTTTCAACATCACTTGCACCGATGGCGTCGATACCTGGGAAAGCCATTTCAATGCGAAAGTCTTCGCCCCGGAGTTTGTGCTGGTCAGCGCTGTTCTTGAGACTGCCACAGGCAATGTGCTGAACCCGGGTGACAACGGAACTGTGCATTTCACAATTAAAAACAACGGCAACGCGGCGACACCTTCGGCTGTGTTCAGAATCTTCAATTCGCATGATGCGATTGATATTCCGACAGATATTTGGGAGTATGGTGCTGTCGAAGCAGGCGCTGAATTTACCGTTGACATGTCGTTCGCTTTGAGTGACAACGCCCAGGTCGGCGCGATGTACCAGCTGTTTTACGCCGCATATTACGGTAATTATATTGCTGAAGACGCATATTATATCCCTGTCGGACAGATGATGGACGGCTTCGAGACGGGCGATTTCAGCGCGCTGGCATGGTATGGCACAACCACGGCTCACGCCTGGGAAGTCGTTGCGCAGAATCCATACGAGGGGGTGTATTGCGCCAAATCGTCGCAAATCCAAGACAGTGAGACATCGGCCTTGTTTATCACGGTTGAAGTAGGAACAGAAAGCGAGATGAGCTTCTATTATAAAGTCTCGTCAGAGAAGAACTTTGACAAGTTGATATTCTATATTGACGGAGTCGAGAAAAACAACTGGTCGGGCGAAGTGCCATGGACACAGACAAGTTACGCCTTGACTCCCGGCAGTCATGAGTTAAAATGGGAATACAAGAAAGATTTTTCGATGTCAAGCGGCTCGGACTGCGCCTGGATTGACAACGTGGTGCTGCCCGCATCGACAGTCATCACGGAAATTGAAACCGTTGTCGGGAAAAATGTCGCGATTTACCCTAATCCGACTGATGATGTCTTGAATATTCAACTCGGTGACATTCAATCAGATGTCGAAATCTTCAACAGTCTCGGACAGGTGGTGGGACATTACGGTAATATTTCGGGTGACGTCCAGATTAACGTCGCCGACCTTGACGCTGGAATCTATTTCGTTAAGATAGGTGAGAAAGTTGAAAAAGTGATTAAAAAATAACAGACAGTGGGTTTATGGCGTTTTCAATGGTTTTCCTCTGTAGCAAATCACCGACAACAAAATATAAAACAAGAAAACAAACGGCAACGCTAGTAATTTCATGATGACGACCGCCGCGATGGCAAAGATGACCACAAAGTAGCGAAGGACGTTGTCTTTGAATGTCAGATTTTTGATTTTGAATGAGAAAAACGGCACTTCGCTAATCATCAGCCAGCTGAAAACGGCTACGACGGCTATGAGGAAATAAGGGTTTACAACAAATTTGCAAACAATGCTTTCCGATGAAACGTCAGCGAGCATCAACGGCAGTGATGCTATGAAAAGTCCTACGGTAGGTACCGGCAGCCCGATGAAGGAGGAGCCTTGACGCGTGTCGAGGTTGAACTTCGCGAGGCGTATTGCCGCAAACGCTGCGAGGATAAATGCCAACATCGGGAAGAGGTTCACATCGGCCGCCATCCAGCTGATGCCGGTTTTGTCGAGAAGCCATGCCATTATGAACGACGGTGCCACGCCAAAAGATACTACGTCCGACAGAGAGTCGAGCTCGCCTCCAAGCGGCGACTTGGCGTTGAGCAAACGCGCCGCGAAACCATCAAGAAAGTCGAAAACAGCAGCGACAAAAATCATCGCAGCAGCACCTGATATGTGATTTTTGCAAAGTAAAAGTATTGATACACAACCGCTTAATAAGTTGCAGCATGTGATGGCATTCGGTATGTGCTTGGCAATCGACATAAATCAAATTTTTGCAAAAATAATAAAAATTTATTTCTGACGATAAGAATTTGGCGTGCAACCGGTGTGCGCCTTGAAATATTTGTAGAAAAACGACTGGTTTGGAAAATTCAGCTGGTCGGCTATCTCCTTGACACTCATGTCTGTATGACGTAGAAGATGCTGGGCTTCAAGAATTACATACTTGTTGATGATGTTCGGCGCCGAAAAACCGCTGACGTTTTTGATGATTTGCGAAAGATACTTCGGCGTGATGTAGAGCTTGTCGGCGTAAAAACTGACAGAGCGCTCCTTGTTGTGATGTCTCTCAACGAGTTCCACGAATCTTTCAAACACTATTTTGTGCCTTGTCGATGGTTTGTTCTCGTTGTTCGCGACTTCTACGTCAAGGCGTTTTTTCAACATGCCGCCGATAAGATAAAACACAGATGTCAATAGATAACCGATACTGTCGTAGCGGTATTCCGAATCTGTGTTCATCACATTGTCGAGGAGTTTGAAATATTGCATGGAGAGATCCACCTCCTCCGGGGCCATCTGCATGATAGGACTTTGAAGTATGTTGATGGCGTCGATGAAGATTTTGCTCAAGTCGGAACTTAATGCCGCCATATATTGCGGCGATACGGCCAAGATTGTCAACTCCACAGTCTCGTTGTTGTCGAGCGGCTCCAACTGAATAATATTAATAGGTGTGTTGATTGCCAGCATTCCGTCGTGAATCTCGTGTTCCGTCAGGTTGATGGTGCATTTGAAATGCCCTTTTTTGCAATACGCCGCCACAAAACCATCGATGCGACTTGGGAATTTCAGCGATTCTAAATCCACACTGTTGGTTTGTCGAGCAAGAATGAAGTCGTCGCTGATACTGACGACATTGTCTTTCAAAAACATCTCTTTGACCTTCGACAGAGTGAATTTATTATAAGATTTATTATCCATTTTGAAATATTTTCGACAAAAATACAGTATTTTTATAATATGATGTAAATATTTTTTCAAAATTTCGACCTTTAGATACTTTTTAGTCAAAAATTGACCTTTACTGATATGAAAAAGTGTTGTTATTTTGCAAAATAATTCACGCAGGGGTAATATATTTATAATTCTCCACAGTATGAATAAGTTAGAGTATAAAAATATCAAGTAATGCAAAACAAAATTAAAAGAATGAGATTAGTTGTTTTGACCGTGATTCTGGCGTTGGCTTCACCGGTTATGGCGCAGCAGGTCCTGACGTTGCAGGATTGTCGCGACATGGCGATGGAGAACAACAAGAATCTCAAGATTTCTCAAGAGAGGGTCAACATGGCTAATTACGACAAGAAAATTGCCGCGGCGAATTATTTCCCGACAATTTCCGCGCAGGGCACTTACATGCGCAACGAGAAACAACTGCAGCTGCTCAGCGACGACAAGCTGAACGCCATGAGCACTGTCGGCTCTTCTCTGCAAAACGGCGTGAACGGCTACATCGACCCTATAATCCAGAATCTGATGGACGACCCGTTGATGTCTCAAATCATCATTAACAATCCGGAGTTGCAGTCGCTGCTGAACAGTTTGCATCACATCGGGGCTTTTGAAACAATAGACGCCATCGGGCAGGAATTGAGCAAGAATTTCATTCTCGACACCCGTAATGTCTATGCAGGCATGGTGACTGTTGTTGAGCCTGTGTATGCGGGCGGCAAGATTCGCGCCTATAACAAGGTGGCGCATTATGCCCAAGACCTCGCCAAGACGCAACTCTCCACCGAGCAACAGGAAGTAATCGTCGCAACCGACAAGGCTTATTGGCAAATCGTGTCGTTGGCGAACAAGCAGAAACTCACCGAAAACTATGTTGAGCTGCTGCGTACCATGTCGGATAACGTGGACAAACTCGCGAATGAGGGCATGGCGACAACCGCCGACAGGCTTTCCGTCAAGGTGAAACTTAACGATGCCGAGCTTACATTGATAAGAGTGCAGAATGGCGTGGCTCTCTCCAAGATGCTTCTCTGCCAGAGTTGCGGACTGCCTCTCGACACGGAAATCGTTTTGGAGGACGAGAGCCTTGAAGATGTGGCAGTGCCGGTATTCACCAACGAATATTCCGAAGATGACATCGTGAACAACAGACCCGAGCTTCAAAGTCTTGCCCTCGCCACCAAGATTTACGACAAAAAAGTGAACATAGCACGTTCCGAGTTCCTCCCCACGGTGGCGCTGTATGGCAATTATATCGTGACAAACCCCTCTGCCTTCAATGGCTTTGAGACGGAGTTTCGCGGTTTTTATAACTTCGGCGTTGTCGCCAAAGTGCCGCTCTTCCATTTCGGCGAAGGATATAACAAGGTGCGCAAGGCGAAGTCGGAGGCGATGATAACACAACTCAAACTCGAAGACACAAAAGAACTTGTGATGCTTCAGGTCAGCCAATATGAGAAACAAATAAAAGAGGCCGAGCAACGCTTGCAGATGACCACGGAAAAGATGTCGGACGCAGAGGAAAACCTGCGTATCGCGACGGTGGGCTTCAACGAGGGCGTTATACCATCATCGACACTTGATGCGGCTCAAACATCATGGATGCAGGCGCATTCGGAATACATCGACGCGAAAATCGATGTCATAATGGCAAATACATATCTTAAAAAAGCAGTTGGAAATTTAAATTAATAGAATCATGGTAACAGAAAAAACACAAAGAATAAACATTTTTATCGCATTGGCGGTTTTGATTATGGTTATAGCAGCCGTATGTGTCATAGGCATACTTACTTACGGCAAGACTAACGAGATTATGCAGGGACAGATGGAGGTCACGGAATACCGTGTGTCATCTAAAGTTCCCGGAAGAATTTTGGAGTTCAGAGTAAAAGAAGGACAGATGGTGAAGGCTGGCGACACCCTGGCTATCATTGAGGCTCCGGAGGTTATGGCCAAGAAGGTTCAGGCCGAGGCAGTGAAGACCGCCGCTTTGGCGTTGAACGACAAAGCCGAGGCGGGTACCCGCGAAGAGCAGATACAAGGTGCTTACGAACTGTGGCAAAAAGCCATCGTCAACCGCGACATCTGGGATAAGTCGTTCAAACGCGTGTCGAACCTTTTTAAAGAAGGTGTGGTGAGCGAACAGAAATACGATGAGACCAAGGCGCAATACGATGCCGCCATCGCTACCGAGAAAGCAGCGAAATCACAGTATGACATGGCAGTGAAAGGCGCCCAGAAAGAAGACAAAGAAATGGCAGCCGCCAAAGTGGAACAAGCTAAAGGCGTGGTGGCTGAAGTCAACTCGTATGTCAGCGAGACAATACTGCTCGCCTATGCCGACGGTGAGGTCACAGACATCTTCCCGCATATCGGAGAGCTCGTCGGAACAGGCGCCCCTATCATGAATATCGCCATGATGGATGATATGTGGGCGACATTCAACGTGCGCGAGGACAACCTCGCCAAGATGCCGCTCGGAAGCCGTTTTACAGCGGAGTTCCCGGCATTGGGCGGCGCATCCGTCGTGATGGAAGTCAACTATATGAAAGACAGAGGCGATTACGCCGCTTGGAAAGCCACTAAACAAACAGGACAATACGACCTCAAGACCTTTGAGGTGCGTGCTGTGCCAACAGCTGCAATAGAAGGCTTAAGACCCGGCATGACTGTTATTTACAGAATTGGCGAGGAGAAAAAATGAACGGATTAAAACAAATAATAGCTATAGCGAAACGTGAGCAGAAAAGGATGCTCTCGCGTGGAATATATACTTTCTGTATGATTCTCGCGCCTATCGTGGCATTCCTTTTCTTCACCACGCTTATGGGCGAGGGGCTGCCCGCCGACCTGCCTGCCGGTGTCGTCGATGAAGACAATACCTCCACGACACGCGAGGTCATACGCAACCTCGACTCGTTCCAGCAGACGAACATCATAGAGCATTATCCTGATGTCGCCGCTGCGCGAAAGGCTATGCAACAGGGAAAGATTTACGCCTTCTATTATATCCCGAAAGGCACTACACAACTCGCCGTCTCCGGCAAGCAGCCGACAGTGTCGTTCTATACCGCCGCCTCCTACCTCATACCTGGCTCGCTGGCGTATCGCGACATGAAAATGATGTCGGAATTTGCCTCCGGAGCCGTCGGACGCACGACGTTGTATGCAAAAGGATATACCGAAGACCAGGCAATGGCGGTGCTGCAGCCGATAAAAATGGAAATGCACGCCGTCAACAACCCGAGTCTGAACTATTCAGTGTACCTCTGCAACACCATCCTTCCGGGAATCATCATGTTGCTCATCATGCAGGTCGCCATATATTCAATTTACGTGGAGCTGAAAGAAGAGACATCGAGGGAATGGCTCGCCATGGCTGACAACGACATCGTCAAAGCCTTGGCAGGCAAGCTGTTGCCACAGGTGGTCACGTGGATTCTGATGGGCTTGTTCTGTCTGTTCCTGCTGTATGGCGTGTGGAAGTTCCCTTTGAACAGCGGTATCTGGCCGATGTTGCTGAACATGTTCTTGCTCATCAACGCCTCGCTGGCGCTCGGCGTATTCTTCTGCGGCCTTTTGCCCTCGCTGCGCTGGGCCTTGAGCCTCGCCACACTCTGGGGAGTGCTCTCCTTCCCAATATCAGGATTCTCGTTCCCGCAGATGGCCTTCCCCGACCCATTGAGAGCACTCTCGTGGCTCTTCCCGCTGCGCCACTATTTCCTGATCTATGTTGACCAGGCACTGAACGGACTGCCACTGTGCTATTCGTGGATGAATATAGCGATACAAATAGCCTTCCTGGCATTGCCGATTGTCGTCATAGGACGTTTGAAGAAATTCTTGTTGGAATACCGTTATATGCATTAAACTGTTGAATATGAAATGGTTAAATAATACATTGGAAGTCTGGGCGTATGAAATGAAACGCACGCTGCTCGATGAAGGTGTGCTCGTCTTCTTCGTGATAGTGCCGTTGCTGTACCCGCTTCTTTACGCATATCTTTATAACAATGAAGTCGTCAGAGAGGTGCCTACAGTGGTCGTCGATAACAGCCACACCCAGTTGAGCCGCGACTTTATACGTCGTGTAGACGCCGCCGCCGATGTGCGGATAATTTCGCATTGCCAGGATATTGAAGAAGCCAAGAAAATGATTCATCATAGAGATGCCTACTGC
Source organism: uncultured Bacteroidota bacterium (assembly GCA_900542475.1). GTDB lineage: Bacteria > Bacteroidota > Bacteroidia > Bacteroidales > F082 > Limimorpha. The sequence continues at coordinate 4,388 of UQNO01000016.1, read as the reverse complement.
TTGATATATATCCCGAAAGACTTTGCCAAAGATGTGGCGGAACACCGCCAGACAACGGTGGAATTGTACTCCGACATGAGCGGACTGCTTTATTATAAAGCGGTTTTAAGCACATGTACCGAGGTGTCGTTGGATATGAACAAAGAAATAAAAGCGCAACTCATACCTGGCGCTACCGAACAGCAAATCTCCACGTTCCAGTATCCAATCGAGTATAAATATGTCCCGATGTTTAACACACAGAGTGGTTTCGCAACCTTCCTCATACCCGCCGTCTTGATGATGATTATTCAACAGACTATGGTGCTTGGCGTGGGTATGCTGGCAGGCGAGGAGCGTGAAAAAGTGCGTAAACATATCGCCGAACCGCATATCATCGGCAAAAACCCGATAGAAATACTTTTGGGAAAATCAACGGTGTTCTTCACTATTTACGTGCTTATTGCCTTGTATCTCGTGTGCATAGTGCCGCCATTGTTCAATCTGGTGCATATCTGGAGATGGCAGACTTTGCTGGCGTTTATGATACCTTTCATCACATCGTGTGTGTTCTTCAGCATCTCAATCTCGGCAGTGGCACACGACAGGGAGTCGTTCATCATAATGTTCGTCTTCCTCTCCATACCTTTGCTGTTCGCCAGCGGCATCTCTTGGCCCGCAAGCAATATCCCTGTCTTCTGGAAAGGCTTCTCCTGGCTCTTCCCATCTACCTTCGGTATCAACGGATATGTGCGAGTCACCGAAATGGGCGCCACACTGCAAGATGTGAGATACGAACTTAACGCGTTGTGGATCCAGACATTCGTTTTTGGCGTGATATCTTATCTCGTCTATAAAAGAACTTATGGAAAAAAACTGTGGTCGTAATAAAAAAAAATCTATATTTGCATTTTGTTTTAATTGCAAATTATGTGGAATAAAATAGCTGATTACATTTTAAAACATCGCGTTTTAAATCTTGTAATAACTTCTATATTATTGATATTTTTGGGATTGGAGGCTGCCAAAGTGAAGATGGGGCATGATCTCGTCAACACTCTGCCTGAAACCGACTCTACAATGGTGGTATATCGCCAATTCCTTGATAAATATGGTAAAGACGGACGTTCTATCTTCGTTGGAATGTGCGATGAGAACATTTTCGATTTAGAACATTTTCAAGATTATTATGACCTTAACGAAAAGATAAGAGCAATACCCGGAGTGATGGAATGTCTCTCTGTGACAAGGGCTTACAATATTGTAAAGAACGATAACACCGGAAAATTCACCCTGGCTCAAGTGGTGAATCGTCGTCCAGAATCACAGGCTGAAGTCGATTCGATAAAAAATGTGATAGAAAGCCTCGCGATGTACGACGGACTGCTGTTTAACTCCGAGAAACACTACACGATGATGCTTCTCACCCTTGACGATGATCACGCCAACTTGTCGGTGCGCAGGGAACTGACAGACGCATTGACATCCTTCCTCGACGAATACAACGTGGCGCATGGTGTCGAGATTCATATCTCGGGAATGCCTTATATACGCGAAATCACCACACAGAAAATGGTGAAAGAAATAGCCGGTTTCACAGTCTTGTCAATCATAGTGGCAGGACTGATTCTGTATCTTTACTTCCGCTCGTGGCGTCCACTCGTGTCTGTCGTGACAATAGTCGTGCTGTCGGTGATTTACATGTTCGGAATTATGGCGCTGCTCGATTTCGATGTCACAATCCTGACAGGTGTTCTGCCTCCGTTGCTGATAATCATAGGAGTGGAAAACTCTATCTTCATGCTTAACAAATATCATCGCGAATATGATGCGTGTCATGATAAGATTCAAGCCCTGAAAAACGTTATTGTTCGTATAGGGCCTGCCAACTTCCTGACAAACACGACAACAGCGGTGAGCTTCGCCTCCTTCATCATCACGAGAAACGGACTGCTGGTGCCTTTCGGAATACTCGCAAGTATCTGTATCATGATGACTTACGTCATGACGATGGTGCTTCTTCCCACGTTTTTCAGTTATCAGAAAAAACCCGAAGGCAAAAGCGTCAACTATATGAACAGTCCGAAGATAAATTACATCATGGACAAGGTCTCGACATTTGTTTTGAGAAAAAAACGTGTGATTTATGCTGTCCTCGTAGTGCTTATGGTAGTTTGTGCCATCGGTGCCTTGCGCATCTCGACATCCGGACGCGTGGTCGATGACATAGCGAAAAGCGACAAATTGTACAAAGACATAATGTTTTTCGAGGATAACGTGGGCGGCGTGATGCCTTTTGAGATTTCCATCGACACACGCAAGCCTAAAGGTATATTGAACGCGACTTTTGTGCGTAAAGTGCAGCAGCTGGAAGATACTTTGGCGCGTTATCCCGAATTTAGTGAACCTTTGAGCATCGCCGAAGTCGTGAAATTTGCGCGACAAGGCTTCTATAACGGCAAACCGGAGCATTTCAAGATTCCTAACGGCAACGAATTGGGCTTTATCATGAAATATGTGCCTGAAACGAACGGAGGCGAAATGCCAGGCATCGTCAGGCAATATATGGATAAAGACATGCAATGCACACGCGTGTCGGTGCAGATGGCCAATGTCACGACACCGGAAATAGACGCCATCTGCAAGTCGTTGAAACCGAAAATCGACAAAATATTTCCGAAAGACAAATACGACACAGTGATGACAGGCAGTGCCATGGTAACCTTGCAAGGCACTAATTATCTTATCGTAAATCTCTTATACTCATTGTTTTTGGCGTTTTTAGTCATCGCCTTGCTGATGGCAATAACTTTCCATAAATTCAAGATGGTGGTCATCTCGTTGATACCTAATCTGATACCGCTTCTGTTTACGGCAGGCTTTATGGGTTGTTGCGGCATACCGCTGAAGATGTCAACGATTCTTGTGTTTAGCATAGCGCTCGGCATAGGTGTTGACAATACTATTCATTACTTGGCAAGGTATCGTTTGCAGATGAAAATGAACAATAACGACATCAAAAAATCAGTGATGGCGGCGATTTTGGAGACCGGGCCAAGCATGATTTATTCTGCCAGCATCCTTATCTGCGGCTTCTTGATTTTCGCCTTCTCGTCGTTTGGCGGCACGAAGATTGTGGGCTTTTTAGTCCCTTTCACATTGCTTGTCGCATTGATAACCAATATTTTAGTACTGCCGGCTTTGGTTTTGACATTTTATAGAAAAAAGATATGACATCAGTTGAGAATATTCAGGCTCTGATTACTCGATTTATTGAGAATCAAAACTTCATGGGAACCCCGAGAGAGTTGTACGCTCCTATAGACTACACTATGCACCAGAAAGGCAAGCGCATGCGTCCTGCATTGGCGTTGCTGTCGTGCGAAATGTTTGGCGGTGACATAAAAGACTGTCTCGCACCCGCGGTGGCTGCCGAGATTTTCCATAACTTCACACTCATTCATGACGATATCATGGACGAAGCGCCGCTGCGTCGCGGGCTGGAGACGGTGTATCATAAATGGAACTCCAATATCGCACTGCTTTCCGGCGATACAATGCTTATCAAGGCTTTCCAATATGCGCTCGACACCGACAAGTCGTATTCGCAAAAAGTGCTCGCCGAACTGTGCAAGGTGGCGCTTGAAGTGTGCGAAGGCCAACAGCTTGATTTGAATTTTGAGACCCGCGATGACGTGACTCTCAATGAATATATAGAGATGATACGCCTGAAAACCGCTGTGCTGCTCGCTTCTGTCTTGAAAATAGGAGCCTTGGTGGCAGATGCAGGCGAGGCCGACATGAAAGCAGTGTATGATTTCGGTATCGACCTCGGCATCGCATTCCAACTGCAAGACGATTTGTTCGACTGCTACGGCGATGTGAAAATATTCGGCAAAATGCCAGGCGGCGACATCGCCGACAACAAGAAGACATACCTCTATCTGAAAGCCCTGGAACTCGCTTCCGCGGACGATAAAAAACACCTCGAAGCCTGCTTCTCAATGCCTAAAGGTCGTGACGATAAGAAAATGCAAGCCGTATTGGATATCTTCGCCAAATATAACGTCCGCGAAATCGTGACCAATGTCATGACAGAATACTATGAGAATTCATTGAGACATCTCGATAAAATCAATATTCCGGAAGAGAAAAAGTCTGTGTTGAGAAGCTACGCGGATTATCTTTATAACAGGATTAAATAACGTGGTACTCCTCTGCGCTGACGGCGGCACATAAAAAAACACAAAAAAATCATACCGTATTGATTTTTTTTGTATATTTGCCCCCGAGGATATGAAGAGAAAACCCCTTGTATATGATTATGCACCCGTAAAGACGCTCCGAACAGCGTCTGACGCCCCCGCTATATGCACACGGGGGGGGGCAACTCTCTGACTATCAACGCC
>UQNO01000015.1 GCA_900542475.1 uncultured Bacteroidota bacterium | reverse complement strand
CAACATTTAAAATTACGCTGCAAAGATAATAAAAATTTTTGAAAGTTTACCTTATAAAGTAAGTTTATTATGTTTTTTGTTCCTTTTTCTATGGTTTTTGACAGGAAGGTGTTTCAAACACCCTTATCATTTACAGAGAGAGACCAAGTATCATTTGATTTAATTATTATAGTTCCCGAACCTCCTTTTGCCGGTAATGTTATTACATCAGGACTATCTATTGCAATATATGAAGACTGATTGTATTTAGTATTCTCTTTTAAACGTCTTTCGATGAAACCCAATTTAGTGTATTCATAGGTATCTTGGAGCTTATCTGTATTAAAACTATTCCAATGAGGTACATTGTTGTTCTCTTTGAGTTCCTCATATCGATATCGTATTGGATCTGATATTTCAAATAGTGACATCAATATATTACAATACATATTCTTTGTGTCAATTACAGGAATTGCTATATTTTCTAAAAACTCTTCTTTATATGGAAAATCATTTGCTAAATGTGTTGAAGTGTAAGCTACTCCCCATGCCAATGCATAAGGGCTGGATTCGGTTTCTTTTTTCTTTCTATTTGAAGTTATAATCAATTCAAGGATTAGTTGTGGGATAATATATTCTGGCTTAAAATGACCATCTTTATGCAGAACTTTAAACTGGCAGGCAATGACATAGACCAAACGTTCTAAAATGCTTAATAGATCATAATTGTCAAAGTCTTCTTTAGTTGGTTTTCTTAAATCATAAACTTTAAAACTTTCAACGACTTTGTAACCTGAAAAACACAAATCGTCAAAAGAAGGACGTCCCAATTCCTCCCAACAATCATATACCGAATTGCCTAAATACAAACAAGGATAGCCTAATGCACTAAAACGTTCAGTTTTGATGATTTCACGTTTGTTATTTGGTATATGAAACATATCCTGATATGATTTTACCGTGCAGTCATCAATCCTAGCCCGGTAATAATGCTTTTTATTGTTTTGGGTTTTGTCTATAGTAATGACACCAATTTTTAAAGATCCATCTGGATTGGTAATATTGTTTTTCAATAATGCATACGCTTCGCCATGACTACCATCGAGGTGTTGTTTGATGACAGATTGTATTATGTCTGAACTTTCTTTAACTTTTTGTATTATTAGTGTTTTTATCTTCTATACTTTTGAAGACATTATTGTCGATGGTTTTAATGTCGTCAATAAACCCTTTATAGGTATTATTAACATCTTCAAGAAAATCATCGGTTTTTCTTTCGATAGGTAAGCTGTCCTGAACTTTTTGAATGAATTCGTCTTTAGTCATGGTTGAAAATTAAACAAGTACAAAGTTAATTAATTTTATAAACAGGGGCCACATAAATGAGTAATTAATTGTAATTTTGCAAAAAGAAGAATTAAGTTTATGAAGAATTACGAGAATTTGGAAAATGTTGTGCCGATGGTGAATGAACCATCGCAGCCGTATTCTGTGATGAACGGTGTTAGCAAGCCAGGAAAAATGACAGTAAATGAGTATTTTGGCGAGGTTTGGAAAAGGGTAGTGGAGAAAAAGAACCGATCATAAGTCGGCTTTAATCTCTTTAAGGCGGCAACCTTAAGGGCGTTAATGACTTTAACGCCGTTAAAGCCATTAAGGTAGCCGCTGAAGGTGGTTAAGGCAATGTCGTATCAAATTAGTACCATGGTCGTACCAAGTTTGAATGGAATAGGGGTGAAGGAGACGAAGGTTGGGCAATGAATTACTAAGATTTTTAGATTATGACACAAATTTACGTTTTTAATAGTTTTATAATAATGAGATCATTTCTTTGATTGTTTTGTCAATAACATTATTGTCAATTTCTTTTAGAGATTCCAGTTTCGCAATCACTTGTTTTATCCATTCATTGAAAGCTATGATGATGTCGGAATAACCGAGTTTTGAAAGCGACCAAAGTGAGAGTCCAAGAGTGCTGTATTTGAAATCACGGAAGATGAGATGGCCTTGGAGATTACGATTAAAATTGAAACTCCAGCGAGATTCATTATTGACTGCCCAAACGAGAGCGGCAGAAGCTTCTTCTGGAGTGATATTGCGTCCTGTTTTGGCAGCGATATAGGCATATTGTGGTGGAGTAAGGCGCTCTTTCGGAAGCAGAGAGCTTTTGTCCTCGCATACTTTCAATAAAAGGCTTGAATATGATGGGCGGTCGATGATGCCAGGAGCTTCTAATTCAATAAGCCTGATTTGCTCTTTCAAATACTCGGCAGAATCGAATAAAACGATGGCTTTCAATAACTTATAGTTATCCATATCGTGTTCCCAATGATGTTGTATCACATCAAGATACTCATCTTTCCAAAACATATAGCCAACGACATCAAACTGTTGTCCTTGATATACGACCGTTTCTGCATAGTTTTCGACGAAGTATTTTGCACACCAGACAACATCGGTCTTAGAGGCTTTGGTCATAAAAGCGGCGATGATAGTTTCTTGATCTGCAAACGACTGGGCTTCGAATCGCTTTTTCAGTTCACGACGTGCTTTATGGACTTTGCCACTGCGAGGATTGTTGAAATCGTCGAGCAACTGCTGAAGCGGAACGTTGACAGTTTTGACTTCATTAGAAGTTTTGGCGTTGATTTTGCTGTTGGTGTAAAACCAAACATCTTCGTTGTCGGTTGCGGCACGAAGTTCAACAAGCTGCTCGGGTGTTAAGGTGTTTACCAGATGCTTGATTATGTCGATGCTTGAGTCGCTATTGTCGAGAGTATATTGTTTGATATTCATGGTACAATTTTTATTACGAGGCAAAAATAGAAAAGGCTTCCACAAAACCAATGTGGAAGCCTGAACTATTATTATGAATACAACTTGCTAACAATAATTCGTAAGAATATCGCTAATCATACCTGGTTTTATCCTTTCAGATTCTTGGCATTTATGTCTTCCAGTTTGAAATAAAGTAAACAAAACTTTGGTTTCTGACAATCTTGTTTCAAAATTAGATTCTATTTTTCCTATTGGTCCATTTTTGAACAGTCCATTTTCATAAATGGTATCTTTCAAACCTTCTATTTCCAACAATTGCATTTTTTCCGAATATACTTTTACTGGTTCCTTTTTGAATTTGTAACCCATCCAATATAAATTGTCAAGAATACCCCAATATCCCCATTGTCCTTTATTAGCTACTATTATTAACTTGGGTGAAATAATTTCGATTAATTGTTGAGTTAACCATAAATTTGTAATTAAAAATCTGATACAATTATCACTATTCTTTACACTTTTTTTGAGCAAATCTTGAACGGATTCTTTTAATGCAAATAAATCAATGTGTTCAACAATACTTATTGGAATGTCATTTATAATATTTTCGCGCATGTTTTTCCAATATTCTCTTGTGTCTTTTATGGTAATTTCTATCTCTGGATATATATCACAAAACGGTGTTTTCTTGGGAAATGATGGATTAATGCCACATATAAGCACTTCAACACCATTTAATTTTATGTTGGCAGGAATAGCAAAACCTCGCCTAATGATATTTGAAAATATGTCGTTAGCACCACGATGATTTTCCTCGTATTCGAAAAACAACTTCTTGATTTCTGTTAAATAGTCATGATAGTTTTTAATAATTGGCATCATGATAAATAGTTTTTTTCTGCAAATTTACTATATGCTAGTGCAAATATAATGTGGAAGCAAATTATTTGTATAGTTCTCTCATCTCATCGATTGTCTCAATTATCTCTAATCTGAAGGATTGAGGCTCAACAATTTCCACATTTCCCATATAGGAAAGCACCTTCTGTTTGAAATCGAAAGTTGGTCTTAAATAATATGAGAAAACAGTGAAATTTTTGTCTTCAGATACGATTTTCTGGGAGTCGTGGAGCGGCAGAGTTTTGAGGTATTTAGCTTGGAAATTATCGGCTTTCAAGATGATGCGCTGGGCTGGTGTTTCATCTTTGATAATTCCATAGCAATCGCTGAAAAAGTCGCTGACTGAGAAATTGGACGGCATCTTAAAAGCTTTGTCGTTTTTCTTCAAGTTGACGATACGATCAAGTGCATAAGTGTGAAGCGTGTCGTTTTGAGGATTATAAGCCAACACGTACCAGCGACGCTGGAATATGTGAACGCCATAAGGCTCCATGTTTTTATACAGCTGCTTGTCTTCGGAATAGAACTTTTGATATTCCATGTCGAAGGTGTGGCTGTTGTTCATCAGGTCGATGATGTCGATAAGTTGCTCCTGACCTGCCGGAATCTCCTCAAGACTAATTCTATCCTTGAGACTTTTGCTCTGACCAATGATATTGTTGAGATTGAAGGTGTTGATGAGCCACCTTAAAACCAGATTATTGTTGAGGAGTTCATCCCGGTCGTCAATATAGTAGCGATTGGTTTTGCGGTCGCAGCAGATCTCAACATTGAAGATGTTTTGGATCTCGTCTTTGTGTTGCTCAAAAGTGCGCTTAGGGTAACGCTCGCCCTCTGAAAGCAAATCGTAGTGTTGCCATTTTTCGTTTATTTCATCGAAAGTGATGCCTGTTTCTCCAGAGCGGTAGATAGTGTCAAGGAGCCAGACGTAGCGTTTGATTTTATCGACTATCATATATTGAGTTTTAACGATGTAAAATTACAAAAAATCCTAAAATACAATCACTTCGAATTAAAAATATAGAGGTGTACCATTACACACCTCTACAATATTTAAAAGCGAAAACGCCTTAATTATATGTCTTTATAGTTTTATAACTGTCTGTTTCTTAATATAATTTGTTTAATTTGACAATGCAAAGATACATGTTTTTTGAGAGATTTATGCAAAATTTGCATAGAAGTTTTGCAAAAACTACTGATGCGTCTCCCTCAACAGATCATTCACCGTCTTCACCGGGTTAAATGTCAGAATCGGGACTTCGACGAAGATGGTGATCCAGTCGGCCATGGCACCGTTCCAAAGGCCGGGGAGCTCCATGGCTTTCAGGTCTTTGCCGTCTTTCGATTTCAGCGAGATAAAGCCTGTTTCGGGGTCAACGTAATCCGGTAGATTGAACGGGTTGCCCTTGAAATCTTGGGTGGCGCATACCAAATCGACAGGATTGAAATGGGTTGATGAGCGGAACATCGCTTCCTGCTTCTCGTTTTTGTGGTCGATTTGCGACGATTCCACTATCTGGAGCGAGACCTCATCGCTGCTGTTGCGGGTGAAATAAGGCCCCCCGCCTGGCTCGCCCTCGTTTTTCACCATGCCGCACACGCGCATCGGGCGGTTGAGCTTGTTGTAAAGAAAGTCGATTTTTTCAATCTCGTTATAAGTCTTGAAGAAGTCAGGAATGTCAATCATCAGCTTGTCTTTTGCGAAAGCGGTGATTTCGTCGAGTTCGTCGTTGGTGACATCGCCGTCGTCGAGAAGTTGCAGGTACTCAAACAGTCGCTGCTGCAGGCGGAAGAGGTAGCCGCCAAGCACCTTTTTATATTTATATGTGGTGTCTTTCAAGCGGTCGGGAACGATGTTGTCGATGTTCTTTATGAAGATGATTTCCTTGTGTAAGTCGTTGAGGTTCTGTATCAAAGCGCCGTGACCGCCTGGACGGAACACCAGATTGCCGTTCTTGTCGCGGAACGGCTCGTTGTTCATATCGACGGCGATGGTGTCGGTTGAAGTCTTCTGCACCGAGAAACTGATCTCGTATTTGATGCCGAATTGTTTTTCGTATTTCGGTACGACATAACCCGCAATTTTCTTGAAGAGTTCGAGATGCTCCTGCGACACGGTGAAATGCAACTTCGCCATCTCGCCGTTGTTGCTGTATTCAGCAGCCTCCACAAGATGTTCCTCTATCGCAAGACGTGCCGATTCGCCGTATTTGTGGAACTTCAGCAATGCTTTCGGACGGTTGCCGTAGTTCATGCCGTCTGAATATAGTAAAGTCTCTGTAATTTCAACTAACTCGTTGTTTTTCAACATTTTTTCAATGTCTTTGCCCTTTGCTTGAAGCAGGCATTTCAAGTCGTTGAAAAATGCGAAATCATGGATTCCCATGAAGAAATTCTCGACAGAATCGGGTTTTATATTTTCCTTTTTCAGAAAATCGGCGGGTATTTCACGGCTTTTATACTCTTCCGCGAAGGCATATAGGTTTTTGAACATTCGACTTGCCGCACCCGAAGCGGGCACAAATTTGATGATGTCATAGTATTTTTTGTCCTCGTCAAATTGGCTTGCCAGCTCGTTCATCTCGTTTTCGTTGAAACGGACAATGCCTTTCCCGATTTTCGCAGGCGCGATCAAGTCGCTGAATGCAAATCCGTTTTTAAACTGAACTATTTGATTATCAATTTGTTCGACTGAAATGCCCAGTGCTTCGAGTTGTTGTTTGTCGGCAGAAGAAAATGTTGTCATAATCACAAAATTTAATTCATACAAAGTTATGGAAACTTTTTGTATCAAACAAATTTTTTTTGAAAAAATATCGACAATGCGGATCCAACCCAAGAAATATCAATGTCTCGTCAGGATTTTATACTGATTCATGCAGTTACATAATGCTTGCGGCACTTGAAGACGCACTCGCCGAGAAGAAAAAAGCGAGCGAGATGATTTGCAAAATCAACGAATGGTGTTATCTATGTTTGCGTAATATAATATGCTGCAACTGTAGTCCGATTGGGTCTAAAGGATTGCATCTGTCGGCTTGGTCGAATATGATTTCATTATGACCTTTATTGATATGCAAGACACCAAAATAAGATGTCTGAATCATGCGGTCGATGCCTGGAAGTATTTGCTGATATTCGCTACCGTTACATCTTAAAACATATTCTTTCGCATCGTTTTCCGGTAGATAGACAATGAAAACGTCGTAATTGGCAGGTTCCGGGGCTTCTACCTGCCACGAGAGCCATGAGTTCATTTGCACGCTCATGTAGCCGGTGCCGTCTATGGCGGCATGGACAACGCATTCCTTGTCTATACAGGATAAAATTATATCGTTGCAATTAGAAGATTCAATAATTTTTTCCGTTGAACCATTGCCGGTATTGGTCGTTAAAGAAGATATTCGATTTAATGTGTCAGGGTTTTCTTTTAAGAAATCGCCGATGCCGTTTAGAATATTTTTTTCATAATCAATGATTTTGCCAGTGCCATCGGGTCCGATGTTGAGCAGAAAGACACCGCCGTTGCTGACGGTTTTCAGCAGGCGTTGAGTCTGAATCTCAATCTGTTGCTCAAGTCCGGGGCGTTCAATCCACGATTTGTAGCCCCAAGTGTTGTAAAGTGACGCAGGGTTGTCCCAATACATATCGCCGTACAATGAAACATCTCCGTTGTCGGGCAGCGTCATGTAATCGCCCATGTTGTTCATGATTCTGCCGTTGATAAGGCATTGAGGCTGAATGTTTTTCACTGTATTGCGGAAACGACGGCTCTGCTCGGGCTTGACAAGTCCCATGTCGAACCAAATAGTGTGGATTTCACCATAATTTGTAAGCAGTTCTGTTAATTGTGTCACGATATAATCTTCAAGTTCGGGCGTAATTATCTCCAGAGGGGAATATACTTGGTTGACATATTCAGTGCAATTAGTGGTTGAATCTGGTTCGAGACGCGGAATGCCGTAAGGGTAGTGCCAGTCGGGGAGGGAGTAATAGAAACCGAGTTTCATGCCATGACGATGGCAGGCGTCGGCGAGCTGTTTGACGATGTCTTTGCCGTAAGGAGTGAAGTCAACGATGTCATAATCAGTGGTTTGTGTGTCGAACATGCAGAACCCGTCGTGATGTTTCGTGGTGAAAACGATATATTTCATGCCGGTGTTTTTGGCGAGAAGCACGATCTCGTCGGCGTTGAAATCGGCGGGGTTGAAGTCGCGAGCCACCGCTTCGTATTCCGGAATCGTAATCCTCGCATGATTCATTATCTGCTCGGCGTAATAAGGAATTTTCTCTCCTTTCCAAACCCCACCTAATTTCGAATACACGCCGAAATGAATAAACATGCCGAAATGGTCGTTGCGGAATGATTGTAAAGCGGTTTCGGTTTGCTGTATGGGCGCAAAATTTTGCGTCTCCATAACGTTATCATTGCAAGAAACAAAGAATAACGATAGAATTATGAGGATTGATGGGACGGGGTTTTTCATGATGAATTTTTTTGCAAAGATAAACGAAAAATCAACTTCAACAAAAGGCTTTGCAAAATTTTATTCTTGATTTTGTTTTTTCAAAAAACGACTATCTTTGCAACGATAAAAAGATTAGGTGACTATATATTTTGTACACAAAACTTGTTTGTATGTGTAAAATGGTTCGTGTTTTTGCAGCGTAAATGCTATAATGTACTCATTATTGAGACCACAAGGATATAGAATTAAAAACGATTGGATTTATGCAAGCGAGGCTGACATGTTAAACATTATCATGTTTGGATGCACGGCTAAAACATGGATAGAATCAAAGGTTGACAAGGCGAATGAATGCTAAATATTAAAAGAAGCTGCAGAACAACAGCGCAAACATTTTAGGCTATATAAAATCCGTAAAGAAACTTGGTAAAACAACTTATATCAAGGCTGAAAGCAAAGCGGCTTTGACAAGTCGTTAACAGAGGCACTTAATTATAATCCCGACAAAAAGAAACAGAGCGACTGAAAGCCACTCCGTTTATCTTATGAACCAAATTAGTTTGACAAACTTTGGTGATATTGCCCAAAATAGTTGGTGACAGGTAAAAAAAAGGTGGCGGGTTTCTCGACATAGCCGATGCCACCTGTCTTTTTTCTGAATGTTTTAGCCCTAAAATACAGACACCACTTGATATGGTTTTGGAATTGCATTTGTGCGCTAACTTATGCGTTTGCACATCGACAGCTTTACTTTCTGCTGTTCACGTCATCATATTCCGGTTTTTCGAACTGTCTGACGACGTAAGAGCAAACGGCATGGATACGGAGACCGTCTTCTCTGGCGTAAGCGACGGCGGCGTCAAACAGTGCCTTGGCGATGCCTTTGCCTTGAAACGCCGGCTCAACAACGGTGTGCATGATGGCAAAAACGGACTCGTTAATCCATTCGTAGGAAATGTAGCCTATCCGTTTGCCGTTTTCCTCGGCGATGAAAAAGCCGTCTTTAGAATTGTTTTTGTGAGTGATTTCCATAATGAGAATTTTTCTGCAAATATATAAAAAATATAGAGACGCGCCATGGCGCGTCTCTACAAAATTGCATTGAATCGATTTATCGATTTCGATTATTTTCCGCCTTTTTCCTCTTTCTCGAGGTTTTCTTTCAAAGCGGCGAGGACATCGAGGTCGCCGAGAGTTGTGCGCTCAACGTTGTCGTTGATTTGCTTCACGGCGCGCTTGGTGTTCTTTGCGGCTTTCTCTTTTTCAGCTGATTCGGCTTCTGTGGCGGCATTTTGTTTGTCTTCCCAAATACGTGAGTGAGACAAGATGATCTTCTTGTTTTCTTTCGAGAACTCGATGACCTTGAAATCCAATGTCTCGTCAGCCTTGGCTGTTGTGCCGTCTTCTTTCTTCAGATGACGGTTCGGGCAGAAGCCTTCAACGCCGTATGGCAATGACACCACGACGCCTTTGTCGCTTGTGCTGATGATCGTGCCTTGCTGGATTGAACCAACCGTGAAGATGCTTTCGAACACATCCCAAGGGTTCTCTTCAAGCTGCTTGTGGCCGAGGCTCAAGCGGCGAATCTCTTGGTCAACATCGAGAACGACAACGTCAATCTTGTCGCCAATCTTGGTGAACTCCGCAGGGTGTTTGATCTTCTTCGACCAGCTGAGGTCTGAAATGTGAATCATGCCGTCAACGCCTTCTTCAAGTTCGACAAAGATGCCGAAGTTGGTGAAGTTGCGCACTGTGGCGGTGTGTTTCGAACCCTTTGGATAACGCTCCTGGATGTTCTCCCATGGATCCGGGACGAGCTGCTTCATGCCGAGGCTCATCTTGCGCTCTTCGCGGTCGAGAGTGAGCACCTTGGCTTCCACTTCGTCGCCAATCTTCAGGAAGTCCTGGGCTGTGCGGAGATGCTGTGACCATGACATTTCTGAAACATGGATCAAACCTTCAACGCCTGGAGCAATCTCGATGAACGCGCCGTAGTCGGCGAGGACAACGACTTTGCCCTTGACGACATCGCCGACTTTGAGGTTCGGATCAAGAGCGTCCCATGGATGTGGGGTGAGCTGCTTGAGACCGAGGGCGATACGTTTCTTGCTGTCGTCGAAGTCAAGGATGACAACCTTGATCTGCTGGTAGAGTTGCACGATTTCTTTAGGATCGTTGATGCGGCCCCATGAGAGGTCGGTGATGTGGATAAGACCGTCAACACCGCCGAGGTCGATGAACACGCCGTAGTTGGTGATGTTCTTGACAACGCCCTCAAGCACCTGGCCTTTTTCAAGCTTGCTGATGATTTCGCTCTTCTGCTGCTCGATCTCGTCTTCGATAAGTGCTTTGTGTGAAACAACAACGTTCTTGTACTCCTGGTTGATTTTGACAACCTTGAACTCCATAGTGCTGTTGACGAATACATCGTAGTCGCGTATAGGTTTGACATCAATCTGTGAACCTGGCAAGAATGCCTCGATGCCGAATACATCGACAATCAAGCCGCCTTTTGTACGGCTCTTGACGAAACCGCGGACAATTTCCTGGTTGTCGTAAGCCTCGTTGACGCGATCCCACGACTTGAGAAGGCGGGCCTTCTTGTGTGAAAGGACGAGCTGACCGTTGACACCTTCCTGATTCTCAACGTAAACCTCGATTTTGTCACCAACCTTAAGGTCAGGGTTGTGACGGAATTCTGAAATCGGAATAACACCATCTGACTTGAATCCGATGTTGACTACGACTTCGCGTGAAGTCTTGGCGACAACTGTTCCTTCGATGACTTCGTGGTCGCCGATCTGGCTCATGGTCTTCTCGTACATGGCTTCCATGCGTGCGCGGTCTTCTGCCTTGTAGCTGTCGTGCTTCTTGGCGTCGCTGCTCCAGTCGAAATCGTCTGCCGGAACTGGTTTTGTCTTTTTGGTTTCGTTCTTCACCTCAGCCTGTGGCTGTTCAACGTTCTGGATTTCTTCGTTGACGGTGTTTTCTAATTCGCTCATTATTTTTACTTAAAATTGTACCCGACAGCTCTTCCGAATTAGGCAATCGAGGATTGTTAAACTTTATTTTTCCATTTCAAGTCATTGATTTTCAATTACAAAAACCAATTTCGGAATAAGGCTCTAAAATGGATTGCAAAAATACACATTTTTTTAATAGGGATAAGATGTTTTTTGAAATATTTTTAAATAGGTAACTATAATCGAAAAATCGGGATGACAATTGTTGATAACTTTTTGAAAAAGAGGGCTGCTTTTTAGGAAATTTTGTATCATTTTGTAATGATGAATTAAAGCAAATTTTAATGAAACTTTTAAATCATTTTAGTTATGACAAAAAAAAGAGGCACTTCAATTATTTGAGAGAAAAAATGTTCGCACAGTGTGGGACGATGAAGAAGAAAAATTGTGTTTTCCCATTGTAGATGTGGTTGCTGTACTGACGGATAGCCCGAACTCTAATAATTATTGGAAAGTGTTGAAACACAGATTGTTAAAAGAGGGCAACCAGTCGGTTACAAATTGTAACCAACCGAAATTGCAATCTGCTGATGGAAAATACTATAAGCACTCCGGCCGTCGCCAGAACTGTTCCGGGACCAATCACGGGACGTGCCTTCTCGAAACGTGTGTCCATGCCGCCTGTGGACAAGATAATGCCGAGAGCCACCATACCGATGACCTGCACGAAATCGTAGTTGTCGAAATGGATTCCGAAGCCGTTTTCGCCGAAAAGCATGCCCACGGCAAGAAAAACAAAAACCAACAATGTCGGCACACTCGTCTTATATCCGATTTTGCTTGTTAAGATATTGAGAATCAATATTATAACTGTTATTAAACAGTAAAATCGATATTTCTTGATTTTAAAAAAATCCGTATGCAAAGGTAATAAAAATTTTTAGCCATTAGCGATTAGACAATAACCATTAGAAATTGACGATAAAAAGCTAATGGCTAATAACACAGAGTAGAAATGAAAAAACACCGTATATTATTTATCTGTCACGGCAACATCTGCCGCAGTCCGATGGCGGAATATATCTTGAAGGACATGGTCGGGAAAGCCAGCAGGGCAGAGGAGTTTGAAAGAGCCTCCGGCGCAACACGTTCTGTTTCAAAAAGGCATAGAATACGGCTGCCTCAAAGCCCGCCAAATCACCCGCCGCGACTACGAATGCCACGATTACATCATCGCCATGGATGAGAATAATTTGCACAATCTGAAGAAATTGTTGGGCGAGGATGTTGACAACAAAATTTCCCTGATGATGTCGCACGCCGGCAAGCACCGCGACGTCGCCGACCCCTGGTACACCGGCGATTTCGAAAAGACTTTTAACGACATCACAGAAGGGTGCACTGGATTTTTAAAAGAATTGGAATAAAATCATCGTCGCCCTTAATGCCCTTGCCGACGCGAAGGCGTGTGCGTGGATGGCGAGGAAGTTATTGTAAAGTCCTTAATGCCGGCGACAACGTCGTCCTGTCATTTCGAGCGAAACGGAATGAAGAAGTCTCAATAATTTTATTTAAAACATGAAAAATCTTGGTAGTATAATAAAAAAATGAGTATCTTTGCAGTGTCAAATTAAACAAATCGTATTAAGAAACAGATAAAAAAAGGAAAACACATAGATAATAAATAAACAGGCATTATTAGCTGTAACTTGATATTTTGAAATCTGGACAATTTCATTCTATCTATTCAAGGACAAAGCGAAATAATGCTCACGTGTTTCAGCGTGAGCTTTGTTCGTCATTTGAATAGATAGGGCAGTCCAGAGCCTCAAAATATCGAATGAAAACATTGAGTTCACGCTATTTTTATGCCTCGACGTCAAGATAATAGAATTGTCAAAAAGATACATTGTTTTTAAGCGAAGAGGCTTTTAAATAAAGTTTCATGTATCCATATATGATTTAAATCGAAGTCGGAACTTCTTCGAAGAAAGGTTTTGTGACTCCTGTAGCACTTGAAATTACAGGATGAGTAATCCGAAAATCATAAGAGTAGGAATAATTTTTAAAAATCAACAAAAATGAAAAAAGTATTATTAGCGATTGCAGCATTTGTATTGTTAGGTACAGCCGCATTTTCACAAACAGCGGAAGAGCTTAAAGCCGAACGTCAACAATTAAAGTCGGAAATGGCTTCGAAAGACTATCAAAAGATGGAGAAAAAGTATCTGAAACTTGGCGACACACCAGGTGTCACATCTCTTAATAGCGTAAATGGAGTTGTCAATGCCAGTGCAAGTATTTTGACAACTGTGGCTTCTTCGGAAGAGCTTTTAAGCCAATTCAAGACTGAAATTAATGAAACGGCAGATGGTGAAATTGTCATTACAAAATACTCGGCAAAGGTTGAGGATTATGTTGCACAAGCTGCAGCTCTTGGTGTAGCCGCCATTGAAGCAAAAGCTGCTGTTGAACAGATTAAAGACGCTAAAAATGATGTTAAAGGATTGAATCCTCTAGAGGCAAAATCTGTTACAAAAGCTTTGAATTGGTCATCTACAGCTCTTGAAGTCAGTGCATACAAAATTGATGTAAACACAAGACTTATCAATAATATTGTAAAAAGTTGCAAAGCAGCAAAGAATTTGTAATATTTGTATTTATGAAGAAAAGCATTTTTTTATTATGCTTAATTCTGTCATTTGTGGGAAGCTATAAATGCTTCCCACAAATCGACGGAAGAAAAGTCGTGGGTGTGACAAAATTCACATCAGAAGTCGAATCGCCGTTTTGTGCGTCTGTAGCTGAAAAAGTTGTTCAAGTGGTTGCTAATACAAAACGTTTCATAGTTGTTGACAGAACTAGTTACGATAAAGTTGTTGAAGAGCTTGAATTGCAAAAGTCGGAAGCTTTTATCGACAGTAAAAACACGGCTGCTCAAGGTGTGGCTGCGGCCGCGGAATATATAATAATAGGTCATCTCATCAAAATGAATATATATACGATGAAAAACCCTGATGGCAGTGTTAATGGATATAAAGCGAGTACGGCTTTTACACTGAAAATCAATGATGTGGAGACTGGTATAACCACAGAAGCCGAGAGTTTCCAAACTTCGGTTAGTCCGATGGCGGCGTCTAAGGAACAGGCAGTAAATCAAGCACTTAAATCAGTTGAAGAGCCTTTGTTTGAGTATTTTAAAAAGACATTTCCGGTAAATGTTAATATTGTAAAAATACTGGAATCTAAAAAAGATGCTGCAATCATGCTTCTTGTCGATGGTGGAAAGACAGTTGGACTCAATCCATCAAACACAATTGAAGTGGAACTTGTTGAAATGTTAAATGGAAAACCATATCCAAGTGTTATTGGTGAATTAAAAGTTACAAAACTTTCTGGAGATGATTTTGCCGAATGTAAAGTGACAAAAGGAGGTAAAGAGATTTTGTCTCATTTTAATGCAAAGGATAATATTAATTGTAAATTAGTTGTAAAATGAAAAGATTGTTTCTTTGTTTAATAATTATTTCGATTTGTTTTGCATCTGTTGCACAAACCGTTCAGCCTAAGATAATGGTTGTTCCTTACGTGAAACAAGGGGAGGAACTGAGAACTATTCTTGAAAATGACGTTAACAAAAGGATTGCGTTGACGAAAATCAAGGATGCTTTTGACAAGAAAGGTTATACAACAGTCGATTTTATTGCCAAACTTAAAGCTACTAACGATAATGCAGCCTTTGCCGGCGAAAACCAGACTGATCTAAAAGCCATGATAATCCAGAATTCTGGAGCCGATGTTTACGTTGAAGCTGAAATCGACGCAATACCATCAAGCACAGGTAATTCAGTAAAAATAATCATTACTGGATATGAAGTGTCAACTGGCAACTCGTTGGCTAATAAAGTGGGCGAAAGCGGTAGGTTTTATACCGAAGATTATGGCAAATTAGCCGGCAAAGCAATCGAAAGCTGCGCTGAAGACTTTTTAAACGTTATTCAAGCTAAGTTTACCGATATGGTGGAAAATGGCAGGTCTGTTATTATTAATTTCGGATTTGACGAAGAGTCTGATTACAATATGTCTTCAGAGGTCGGAACACAAGGCTTGTTGTTGTCGGATGAAATAGAGCTTTTTATGGATGGACATGCTTTAAAACACAACTATCACATTCAAGGAACAACAGATAAACAGATGATATTTGATGATGTGCGAATTCCGCTTAAAGACGCGAATGGCAATAACTATAATGCAAATAAATTCGCTTTGGAAATTTTTAAATTCATGAAATCTCTTGGACTGGCAATCTCTCGTGATATTAAAGGAAATACCATATACATAACGATTAAATAATAGTTGAAATGAAAAAGATTTTGCTAATATTATTTGTCATGCTTTCTTTGGTTGTTAACGCCCAAAATTTTGGTAAAGTGAATCTTGGACTTGTGATGCCAGAAGAAGTGGATGATATTAATTCACAACAATTGTCAAAACTACAGACAAAAATAGAGGCGATTTGTGCGAGAAATGAAATTGCTAATGGTTATATTAGCGATGGCTTTATCATTTATCCAATTATTGAAGTCGGTGATTTTGACATCATAGAGGGTGGAGTGCAAATTGTTTATTCCACAAATCTTTCGTTGACATTAATTGTGAAACAGATGAATGGTGTTGGAATTAATTCGATGTCAAAGTCATATAAAGGCAATGGCTATAGCAAAGAAAAAGCTGTCTCAAACGCAATCTCAAGTTTGTCGATACAGGATGGAGCTTATAAGCAATTCCTTGGGAAAAGCAGAGATTTGATAACCAATTATTATGAAACACACTGCAATGAATTAATCAGACAGGCAAAAATTTTGGCAAATGAGAGTAAGTGTGAAAAAGCCGTTGCCATGCTGTCTGCCATTCCTGAAAACATACCATCGTATTCGAAAGTCAGCAGGGCTTTAAAAGATGTTCATGTTACTTATATAAATAGTAATTGTAAAAACAACATATCTAAAGCTAAAGCGGCAATGGCGTCGAATGATTATAAGAAAGCCGCAGGCATTTTATCTTTGATACCTTCGTCGTCCCCATGCTATTCTGAAGTTGAGAAAATGCTGGGTGAAATGAAAGCAAGTCTTGATGAAAAACAGAAACAGGAGTGGGATTTCCAAATAAGGCAGTATGAAGACAATAAAGAAAAAGAACGTTTAATTATTGAGGCGAATAAAGAAATAGCAAAATCATACTATGAAAACCAGCCGAGAATAAATTATATACGGATTGTCAAATAAATTTATAAAGGTGGAGAGTGTGAAATACGGTATCATTTTCAATCTTCACTTTTTTAGCCATACTACATCACCTCTGTAAAATGTTAAAATTTGGGGTAATGTTGCCAAAAATAGTTGGTGACAGCGAAAACAAAGATAGGTGGCTGGCTCCTCAATAAAGCCCGGGCTACCTATCTTTTTTGGGGACGCTTCAGACCTAAAATAAAGATACCATTTGACATAGTTCTATCAGTATTTTTTCCTGACTTCGTCACTCAAAAAATACGTATTTTATAACTTGTTGATAAACAATATTTTGTATCTTTGCGTACCCTTGTTTTGGGGTACGCAAAAGGTGTTTTAACTGGCGTATGGGTCAAATTGCGTGGTTTTATGAGCATGGTATGTCTCTATAGGTCAAATTGCGTGGTAAATTTCTTGCTGTTTTATTTGGCGTTTTACGGTCTACTTTATAATTTTGCACCGCAGTCTGATGCATGGCTGAACTCTGCTGGGGAGCAACTCGGTGAGGAATAGGAGTGCATTTACGATGTGACATGTTATTTTGCACATAAATTTATAAAGACAGGCGGCTCGTTCAGGCAAACAAAAGATTGCAGAAGGCAATATCGATGGCATCACTTCACGTGAAAAGGAACTGAAACTTGCCAATTTAAATCGCGCATCGCTCCATGAATTACCGCTTGATTATGAAGATTATCTGCAATGCGACGTGCTTATACGCGGCCTAATTGAATGGATGAAACGCGATTTTAAAGAAGAAGGTGGTATAAAAGAGGAGATGTATAGGGCGAGAAAAGATTGGCAACGGAATAATGGGCGATATATGTATTTTAAGTTTAACGAGCAATATGTATCTGTTTCTGAAAATAACTCACACGGCCCATTAAACTCATATTCTCCCATAAAACCCAAAACGAAAAAATATAATTGCCAAACAAATAAAAAAAATCTTATTTTTGCCAAAAATTTATCATTATGGCACTCAACTGCGGAATTATCGGACTTTCCAACACGGGAAAAACGACCATATTCAATTGTATATCAAATACTAAGGCGGAAATCGGCTTCGCCACGAAATCGAATATCGGAATGTGCGAGGTGCGCGACGAACGCCTCAAACTTATCGACAATATCTCTCATTCTAAACGTATCGTTCCGGCAACTGTCGAAATCGTGGACCTGCCTGGTTTGAGTAGAGGCGGTCAGGGCGTGGGCAACAAACTCCTCGCCGAGGTGCAGACCGTCGATGCTCTCATACATGTCCTGCGTTGCTTCGACGACCCTAATGTTCCGCATAGCGAGGGCGGCATAGACCCTGTGCGCGATATGGAACTCGTTGACCTCGAACTCCAAGTGCGTGACCTCGACCTCGTGACGCGTAAGCTGCAACGTGTCGAGAAGCTGCTTAAAAACGGCGACAAAGATAACAAACGCGCCTTCGAGATCCTGACGATTTACAAGGAATGCCTCGAGAACATGCAGAACGCCCGCACTGTCAACGTGTCAGAGGAAGATAAGAAGTATATCCAAGATATTCAATTACTTACGGTCAAGCCGATAATGTACGTATGTAATGTTGACGACGCTTCGGCTCTCACCGGAAACAAATACACCGATGCTGTGAAAGCTACTCTTCGTGGCGAAGACATGATTATCCTTGCCGGGAAACTTGAGTCGGAAATCGCAGAGCTCGACGAGGCTGACCGTGCTGTCTTCATGGAAGACGCCGGCCTTACCGAGCCTGGCGTGAACAAGCTTGTGAGACTGGCATACAGCACGCTGAAACTGCAATCGTTCTTTACCACAGGCCCTGACGAGACTCGCGCATGGACTATCCATGTCGGCGACACCGCTCCTGAAGCCGCCGGCGTGATTCACAGCGACCTGCAACGAGGTTTCATACGCGCCGAGGTGATGAGTTGCGACGATTTCCTGCATTACGGCTCGGAACAGGCGGTTAAAGAAGCAGGAAAATTCGCCGTCGAAGGAAAAAACTACATTGTCAAGGACGGTGATATTATTAATATACGATTCAACGTTTAATTCCACATAGAGATGCAATTCATTGTATCTCTGCAAACGAAAAAATAAAACGCAATGCCCGAATTTGTAGTATTAGTTGACAATAACGATAACCAAATCGGATTGATGGAGAAGCAGGCCGCTCACCTCAACCCGACGCTGCATCGTGCTTTCTCGATATTTATTTTTAACAGCAAGGGCGAGATGCTGCTTCAGCAGCGTGCCTTGACGAAATATCACACTCCCGGACTGTGGACCAACACCTGCTGTAGCCACCCGCGCGACGGCGAGTCGTTGGCAGACGCCACCAAACGCCGCCTGAAGGAGGAGATGGGCATGGAATGCGAACTCAAAGAGGTTTTTAACTTCATATACAAGGCTGACGTGATGCAAGGTCTTATCGAGCACGAGTTCGACCACGTTTTCGTTGGCACTACCGACGCAATACCTATTATTAATAGGGAAGAAGTGGAAGTGTATAAATATGAAACTGTCGAGAATATCAAGAAAGATATTGAGAAACACCCCGAGGTTTATACTGCCTGGTTTAAAATCGCTTTCGCGAAACTTCTCCATGTCATTTCGCAATGAGGCGAGACGGATAAATCCTCTTTATACGAAGGCAAATGTTTAAGTGATTGGTTATTACCGCAATATAAAACCCATAGAACCTGCTATGCGATATTGCGATGATACAACTCGTGATGTTAAATTTGTTGAGACCTTGGGGGTAATGTGTTTTTGATGAAGCAAGGTTTGATAGGGGTGACAGTGTTTGTGTCGTTTATGCTTGTTGTCGGTTTGTCGCCTGTGGTTTTTAATTGTTGATAAATTTTAGAAATGCTGATAAGTTTTAACACTTCACACATGTGATTATATGCTTAAAGACAAGAAAAATAAAAGAATGTAATTATGAATATTGAAAGAATTATTGAATTGACACTGATTGTCGGTGTGGTGGCATTTTATTTCGGTATGCCCGCTGTCGCAAAACGTATTTGCGATGTTACTCAAAGACGCAAGGTGATAAACATTTTAAATGTTGTTTATCTGCTTTTTTCGTTAGGACTTGTCTGTTTTGTCGCTTATGATTTTATTGTTTATGACACAGCGACAGATTACATGACTTCGCGCATAGGACTTATTGTCATTACGGTGGTTATGTACTGCTACACCGCGTTTTTCAAGAAAAAGCAGTGGTTCGAGTGATTATTCCTCGGTGTCGAGCCATTCCCATTCTGTAGGAAGGGTGGCTTTGCGCTTGGTGCAGTCGTCGGACTTGCACTTGAAACCGATTTCGTTCTTGTTGAACTTCACCTCGTAAAGACCTTTGACATCCTTGCAAGGGTCTTGTTTGTTTCTGAAAGTTATTAAATCTCCGTCCACACTGTATGTCCCGATGATTGGCATGTCGCTGTCGATGCCCATGAAGTCGAGACGGTATTCGTTGTTGCCCATGGTCAAGAAAACCCCGCCCGTTGTGCTCTGCCAAGTGCCTGTGATGCTTTTCTCGACGACTTTCGTCTCTTCCGCTTTTTTCTCTGCTTTCTTGTCTGCTTTCGTCTCCTCCTTCTTGACTTTCTTTTCTTCAACTTTTTCTTCGACCTTCGGAGTCTCAACCTTCTTTTTCGTCTCTTTTTCCTCGACTTTTACTTTTTGTTCCTTTGCGCTCTCGACTTTATGTGTTCCTGATTGTCTGAACACTCTAAAAATCAAGAACATTGCTAATATCAAAACGAGAATTATCACTGTGAGTTTAGTGAAGACGTTGCCTGATTTTTTCTTCTTGGAGCCGCCTTTTTTTTTCGGCTTGCCTATCGGTTTTTTAGTTTTTTTTGCCATTTTTACATCAATTTATTTGTTCGTCATTTCGACTGATGCGAAGCGGGACGGAGAAATCTCTGTCGAAAGTAGCGACTGCTTTATTGCAGGAGACTTTTCCGCTTCGCATTGTCACGCTTTCAATGACGAAGCAAAGATAATATTTTTTTAAATATTAACGTAAAATGTCGCTATTAATTTTGTAATTTTGCACCGAAATTTTACCAATATGCAGGAAACAATTCTGATTTTAGACTTCGGTTCGCAGGTGACACAGCTCATCGGCCGCCGTTTGCGCGAACTCAACGTTTATTGTGAGATTCATCCATACAATAAAATCCCGGAAATCACTGACAATGTCAAAGGTGTGATATTGAGCGGAAGTCCGTCGTCGGTACGTGACGAGAAGGCTCCTTTCGTTGACTTGACTAACATCAAAGGCAAAATGCCGCTTCTTGGGATTTGCTACGGAGCCCAGTTTGTGGCGTATCATTTTGGGGGAGAGGTGAACTCGTCATTGGCCCGGGAATACGGTCGCGCGATGCTTACACTGGTTGAAGAGGACAATGCGCTGTTTAAAGGTGTTTCAAAAACATCGCAGGTGTGGATGTCGCACGGCGACACTATCGCCAAGTTGCCGAAAAACGCCCATGTTATCGCAAAGACGGACGATGTCGAGAATGCGGCTTATAAAGTTGACGGCGAGGACACATGGGCGGTGCAGTTTCACCCGGAGGTGTTTCATAGCAAGGAAGGCCCGAAGATACTTGAGAATTTTGCAATGAACATTTGCGGCTGCCACGGCAACTGGACCCCCGACTCGTTTATCGACACCACCGTTGAGGCTATGCGAGCTAAACTCGGCGACGACAAAGTCATACTCGGACTTTCTGGCGGTGTTGACAGTACTGTGGCGGCAGTGTTGCTCAACAAGGCCATCGGTGAAAATTTGACATGTATCTTCGTGGATAACGGACTTCTTCGCAAGAATGAGTTCGAAGATGTGCTGGATTTATATAAAGACCTGGGACTCAATGTTATAGGCGTGCATTCCGGCGATATGTTTCTTGAAAAACTTGCAGGAGTTACCGACCCGGAAGCGAAGCGCAAGGCTATCGGCTCGACATTTATCGACGTGTTTGAAGCTGAAGCAAAGAAGATTGAAGGTGCCAAGTGGCTTGCCCAAGGCACCATCTATCCTGATATCATCGAGAGTGTCAGCGTCAACGGCCCAAGTTGTAAAATCAAGTCACATCACAATGTGGGCGGACTGCCAGAGAAGATGAATCTGAAAATCGTGGAGCCATTGTGCGCATTGTTCAAGGACGAGGTGCGCCGAGTGGGACGCGCCTTGAGTATCAAACGTGAACTCGTGGGGCGTCACCCGTTCCCGGGACCAAGCCTCGGAATACGTATCCTCGGAGAGGTGACAGAAGAAAAACTCCGCATCCTCCGCGATGCCGACGACATCTTTATCAAAGGCTTGAGAGAATGGAAATGCAAGCTGCCGAGCGCATCTTACCCTGACGAGATTGCCGACAATCTCTACGACAGCATCTGGCAAGCCGGCACAATGCTGCTACCTGTGAAAAGCGTGGGCGTGATGGGCGATGAACGAAGCTACGAATACACCATAGCATTGCGCGCCGTCGTATCTACCGACGGCATGACCGCCGACTGGGTGCACCTGCCATACGATTTCATGGCCAAGGTCTCAAACGACATCATAAACAAAGTCAAAGGAGTGAACAGAGTGTGTTACGACATCTCCTCAAAACCACCGGCGACAATAGAGTGGGAGTAGATGCTCGTCGCTTCGACCGACCGAAGGGCATGGAGACCTGAACGAAGCGAAAGCATTCGCTTCCGGTGAATAAATCTCAAATAAAAAAATATACATTAAACTATGATAAAACAAATTAATTGGAAACAGGAAATAACATCCTACGCCTTCCTGCTTTTTGGAAGCGCATTGTTCGCCGTAGGCGACGTCATGTTTGTCAACCCTTATCACCTCGCACCTGGCGGCACTTACGGTCTCGCCAACGTTCTTAACGCATTGTATCCTTGGAAAGTGTCGTTGTACGCCATCTGCATGGATATCCCGCTGCTTATCGTCGGGACATGGATACTCGGACCGAAGTTCGGATTCAAAACCATTCTCTCTACAATCCTTATCTTCGGATGCACCTTTATTTTGGAGTCGACATGGGGCTATAAACCGGTCATTTTCGAGTTTATGCACACCATTGAAGAAGGTCAGGCAGTCGACAAATCGATGCTCGCAATCCTTGGCTCCGACATGTGTTTCAAGCCTGACTACTTCCTGAATACCCTCGTGTCGGGCGGTATCTACGGCCTCGCCATAGGTTTCGTGTTTAAGTCGGGCGCAACGTCGGGAGGCAGCGACATCATCTCAATGATTCTGCACAAATATACTAAAATATCTCTCGGAACGTTAGTGATGATAATAGACTCGTGCATTACCTTGTCGTCGCTTTTGCTCGGTCAGATACGTCTGCCTATCTACTCAATCCTTCTGATTGTGATAGAAAGCAAGATTATAGACCTGGTTGTTGACGGTATCAAGAGCTATAAGACAGCATTTATCATCACTGAAAAGGTTGAAGATGTCAGACTGTTGATTATCAACGAATTGGACAGAGGCGGCACATGCTTCGTGGGCACAGGTCTCTTCAAAGGTCAGGAACGTAAGATGATTTACACCAACCTCAACCGCGCCGATTTGGTGAAGTTAAAACTGAAACTGCGCGGCATTGACCCCAACGCTTTCGTCAATGTGATTGAAAGCTCGGAGGTCATGGGTAACGGCTTTGTGCCGCTCCCTCATAATGAAAAATGATGATTAAAAAAATAATAAATATTGCGATTTGCCTGTGCTTCTTGGCATCGGTCGATGTCAAAGCACAGGACACATGCCGTGTGGCTCTCATGGTGCCGCTGTATCTTGAGCAGGTGGATGAGGAGTTTTTCGAGACAGAACCCTCAAACAAGACACTTCTTGCAAAACCTTTCTCGTTTCTTCATTTTTATGAAGGTTTCATGATCGCCGCCGATTCGGTGGTCAACATGCGTAATATGAAACTCGACCTCAAGGTTTATGATGTGGACAACGACACTCACAAAGCCGCACAAGCTGTTGCCGATCCGTGGCTCGCAAAAGCCGACCTGATTGTCGGACCTTTCTACATCAAACCTTTCAAGATTATAGGCCAATTCGCCGAACAGTACAATATCCCTATCGTTAATCCTGTGACTCAACGCACAGATGTCATTGAAAATCACCCCAATGTGATAAAAGTGAAACCCTCTCTTGAATGTCAGACGGCATCTCTCGACAGCCTGACAAAGCACTGTTATCATGCGAACAACGTTTTCATCATCAGAGAAGATAAGTATTCCGACACACTGATAATCAATAAGATAAACGATGTTGTCAAACGCAATATAGACAGTTGTTCATACGTTGGCAACGAACATATCGTCAAGACAATTAGAGGTCATCATAAGAGATGGAAATATCTCAAAATCAAATTTGATGCCACAGATTATCTGACAGATAATATCTCGTTGGATGTCAATATGTTAAAACAAAACATCAATGACAGCACAGCGTTT
Source organism: uncultured Bacteroidota bacterium (assembly GCA_900542475.1). Lineage (GTDB taxonomy): Bacteria > Bacteroidota > Bacteroidia > Bacteroidales > F082 > Limimorpha. The sequence goes on along the minus strand of UQNO01000015.1, from coordinate 25,033 downwards.
GTGAATCATGTCGTGAACATCAATTACGAGCGCGACAGCCTTAATCCGGTCAAGCATTACGCCTCATCTATGCGTAACAACCTCTTTGTCGTTTATGGCAACGACAAGGTGTTCGCAAATGAGATAGTCAACAAAGTGACGAAACTCATTGAACATTATCCGATTACGGTTATAATGTTGCCGGAATGGAGTAAGTTCGACAAGCTTTTCAACGACAATCTGATGAAAATGCACGCCATTTATTTTGATGATAAATATATTGATTATCAAAATATTAGAGTAAAAAGTTTTATCTGCAAATTTAGAAACAGATATGAAACGGAGCCTAACGATTATGCATATCAGGGCTTTGATATTGGCTGGTATTTCCTCAATGCCTTGGATTTGTTTGGTCGTGAAATGACTGAAAATCTGCCTTGTTATGATATTCCGTTGCTTCAGACGAGGTTCATTTTCCATAAAAACAATGAAAATTCCGGATATGAGAATGTTTTCTGGAATGTTTATCAGTTTAAAGGGTATAACAAGATAGTTTTAAAAAACGGTTATGAAAAATAAGATAGTTGTTTTTATATTATTGATAATCAGCGCTTTTTTAATATCTTGCGAAAAAGATGAAGGTGTCGTCAAGGCATATTGGCCTGATGGTGTTTTGAAATCCGAGTTGCGTTATACCGACGGCATGTTAGACGGTGTCTGCAAATGGTATTATAGAAATGGAAAGCCGGAGATGGAGGTGGTGTATGTGATGAATGTTCTGAATGGTGAGGCGATACGTTGGTACGAAAACGGGAATCTTGAGGAAAAATCTTATTACAAAGATAATCAATACGATGGGATGGTGGAGGAGTACAATGTCTTCGGCACTTTGGTGAAGTTGTCAACATACAAGGACGGTGTTTTGAACGGTTTGTTTTACCAATGGTATGACAACGGGAAGACGTTTGTTGAGGGCGAATATCGAGATGGCATGATGCATGGTGGCTGGATAATGTACTACCCTGACGGAAGCATAGGCAGCAACGCTGTTTACGACAATGGCACCGGAATTCAGAAAGGCTACAGCGAGGGTGGCGCGTATATGAACGCGGAGATTCATTATAAGGATAATGTGAAGCACGGCAAAGAGATTCATTACGACATTAATGGAAATGTCAAGGAAATCATCCTTTGGAATGATGGGGAATATGTCGGAAATGAAGCGGTCTCGAAATAAAAAATATTTTTGAAAATAATTGTTAATTATAAAAATAAGTTATAACTTTGCAGAAAATTTTAAAGGAAAATTCATAAACGTATTAATAAACTTTAAATACAAAAGTAATGAAAGTACAAACTATCATGGAAAACCTGGAAAAGAAACATCCAGGCGAAAAAGAGTATTTGCAGGCAGTTCGCGAAGTGCTTGAATCAATCGAAGAAGTTTACAACAAGCATCCTGAATTTGAGGCTGCGAAGATCGTTGAGCGTTTAGTTGAACCGGATCGCATCTTCACATTCCGCGTGACATGGGTTGACGATAAAGGTCAGGTGCAGGTTAATTTAGGTTACCGTGTGCAGTACAACGCCGCTCTCGGCGCATACAAAGGCGGTCTCCGTTTCCACCCGGCTGTCAACGTTTCAATGCTTAAATTCTTGGGCTTCGAGCAGATTTTCAAGAACTCGTTGACAAACCTCCCACTCGGTGGTGGTAAAGGTGGTGCTGATTTCGACCCGACAGGAAAATCAGACGCTGAAATCATGCGTTTCTGCCAGGCTTTCATGTATGAGCTTTGGAGAAACATCGGCGCCGACCAGGATTCACCAGCAGGTGACGTCGGTGTTGGCGGCCGTGAAATCGGCTACCTCTACGGTGCCTACAAGAAACTCGCCCGCGAGCACAGCACAGGCGCTATCACAGGCAAGAGCTATGGCTGGGGTGGTTCTTTGATTCGTCCGGAAGCCACAGGCTTTGGCGCAATGTATTATGTTGACCGCATGGTTCACCAGAAAGGCGAGACAATGCAGGGCAAGAAAGTGGCTCTTTCAGGTTTCGGCAACGTGGCATGGGGCGCGGCTACTAAAGCCATGGAACTCGGTGCCAAAGTTGTCGCCATCTCCGGTCCGGACGGCGTTTGCGAAATCGCTGACGGTATCACCGAGGAAATGATCGACTATATGCTCGAAATGCGTGCCTCTAACCGTAACAAGGTTCAGGATATGGCCGACAAATTCCCGGGCAAAGCTAAATTTACCGCCGGTAAGAAAGCCTGGACAGTGAAATGCGACATCGCATGCCCAAGCGCATTCCAGAACGAGATGTCTGAAGAAGATGCTAAAGAATTGATTAATAATGGCGTACAGTATGTCGCTGAAGTTTCTAACATGGGTTGCCAACCAGGCGCAATCGAGGCTATCCAGAACGCCGGTATCCCATTCGCTCCAGGTAAGGCTGTCAACGCAGGTGGTGTCGCCACATCAGGTCTCGAAATCTGCCAGAACGCGGCTCACATCAACTGGACCGCTCCGGAAGTTGACCAGAAACTCCACAAGATCATGAACGACATTTATGACATGTGCGTTGAATATGGTAAACAAGCTGACGGTTCAATCAACTACGTGAAGGGCGCCAACATCGCCGGCTTCATGCGCGTTGCAAAAGCCATGCTGGCTCAAGGTATCATATAATTTCCAGACATTGGTCTTGAAACATTAAACGTTAGCAGGGACATCATAATGGTGTCCCTGCTTTTTATGTGTTGTTGTTTTTGAGGAATTTTCCGCTTATCCTGATGATTTTACCATGAATTTGTTGCTGCCCGCTAAAACTTTTGTGAACGGCCGAAAGTCGGGCCGATGCTTCTTGTCATGACGGCGAACAACTAAAGTCTCTTCCTTCCTATAATCTCCTTGATTTTGGCTTTCATCTCGCTCGGTTTCACTTCGATGACTTTGCCATCGAAGACGATGCGGGTGCTTCCGGTTTCTTCGGAGACAACCAGAACGATGCAGTCGTGAGTCTCGGAAACACCGATGCCTGCACGGTGACGGAGTCCATAGCTGCCCGGAAGCCGTGTCTGCTGTGTGATAGGCAAAATACAGCGCGCCGCCACGATTTTGTTGTTGGATATTACCATCGCCCCATCGTGCAAGGGACTGTTTTTGAAAAAAATGTTTTCAAGCAAAGGCTTGCTGATGACTGCGTCGATAGTAACGCCGGTGTCTATAATGTCTTGTAAATCATTGTCTTGAGTAATAAGAATGAGTGCCCCGACTTTGTCGTTGCTCATTGAAATACAAGCCTCGCAGATAGGATCGAGGTCGATGCCATCGACATCTTTGTATTTCACGCCGAGACGAGAGAAAAAGCGACGGAACCCCACGGCAAACTTAGATGTTCCGATACTCAACAAAAACTGTCTTATCTCGGGCTGGAAGATGATAATCAGTGCGATGAAACCTACGTTCACAAAGGCTCCGAGAATGTAGGTCAGCAACTCCATGTGCAGCAAAGTCACGATTTTCAAGCAGATAATGACCGCGACAATGCCGATGAAAATGTTGATGGCAGTGCTGCCTTTCACTAACGTGTAAATGAAATACAGCAGCATTCCGACCAAAACAATATCTAATACGTCCAAAAAACGAATATGAATAAAAGCATTTATCATCAAGTCAACCATGGTGTTTGAAATAACTTACAAAAATACGGAAAAAATTTTCTCGCAAACACAGTTTTTTTATTTTTTCTCATACAGAACTATTTTTTTTCTTCAATTTCACGCAAATTGTTCTATCGTCGCTTCGAGCGGAACGGAGAGGAGCCGGGAAATTTCTGACATTTTAGCAATATTCAAAAATACGTTTGAAATCTATTCACACAGGGTGAATGCTTTCGCAAATTCAGGCTTCCATTCCGCTTGAAATGACGGAATCGACTAATTTCACCGCTTCGACAGCTTCTTTTACGTCGTGAACGCGAAGTATGTCGGCGCCGTTCAATAATGCGACGGTGTTCAATACTGTGGTGCCGTTCAAAGCCTCTTGCGGAGTGATATTTAATGTTTTGAATATCAGTGATTTGTGAGAAATTCCAATTAAAATTGGTAAATTGTTAACCCTGTAATCATCAAGGTTGTTAAGAAGCTCGAAATTACATTTAATGGTTTTATTGAATCCGATTCCGGGGTCGAGTATTATCTGCTGCTCGCCATAGGATAGAAGTTTATCTGATTGATTTTCAAAGAATTTGCGAACTTTCTCATGCACGTTTTCGCTGATTATATCTTCATGATGCATGCCTTCAAGAGTGCCGGTGATATGCATCAGGATATATGGTATGTGGTTTTTGCCGATAAACGGAATCATCGCATCGTCGAAAAGTCCTCCGGAGATGTCGTTGATAATATCGGCGCCCTCTGCAACGCATTGATTGGCGACGCTTTCGCGAAATGTGTCGATGGAAATAGGAATGTTCGGAAATTCTTTTCTGATAGCTTTCAGAGCTGGAATTATTCGTTCCTTTTCCTCCTTGTCGGAAATGCGGTCGCTGCCCGGGCGGGTAGAGAAGGCTCCGATGTCGATGATGTCGGCACCCTCGGAAACCATCTTGTGACAATGTTCCAAAATCGCCGTAAGTCCTTGATACCTACCGCCATCGAAGAATGAATCGGGAGTAACATTCATTATCCCCATCACTACTGGGCGCTCCCATGAAAAAAGTTGTCCTCTACAAACTATTTGTAACATAAAAATGTGTATTTTTGCGAATGCAAAATTATAAATTTTTTTCAATGAATAAGGATACGACAGAAGAATATAAGCAAGTTGTGGCGCAATGCAGGGATATTTTCGACAAAAAGATGCGGGATTACGGCGCGGCATGGCGTATTATGCGTACCGAGTCGCTCACCGACCAGATTTTTATAAAGGCAAATCGCATAAGATGTCTGCAAACAAAGAAGGAACATCTCGTAAATGAAGGCATTGAGCCCGAATTTATCGGCATTGTCAACTATTCGGCTATGGCTATCATACAACTGCAACTTGGCGTGGTGGAACAGCCCGATATGGATTTCGACAGAGCCTCGGCGCTTTACACGAAGGTGTTGGGTGAGGCATACGACCTTATGATGAGGAAAAACCACGATTACGACGAGGCTTGGCGTAGTATGAGAATCAGTTCCATGACTGATTTGATTTTAATGAAAATATTGAGAGTCAAGGAGATAGAGGATAACAATGGCAAGACTGTGATTTCGGAAGGTCTTGACGCAAATTATTTCGACATGATAAACTATGCTATTTTCTGTATGATTTTAATTAATGAAAGGAAGCGGAAATGATGGCGGTTTCAAGAAAAAAATCGGCCTTGGCATCGTATGGTGTGACGGCTTTGGCACTCGGATGTGCGCTCTTCGTCGGTCTGCAGCCTGCGTTTTCATGGACTCTGCTTCTTTTTATACTCGTAACATTGGCATTGTCGATTGTTTACGGTAATAATTACAATGAATCTGGAGTCTCTATAAATCGAATTTTAATCGGCGTTTTGTTCATTTTCAGCAGTTTTACCAAAGGCGTTGACCCGCTTGGGACGAAATACAAGATGCTTGATTATCTTGCGGCATACGGCATGGAGTGGATGAACGATGCGGCCTTGGTGCTTGCCGTGGTGATGATTTTGGCGGAGTTTATCGTTGGTATATGTCTTGTTACCAACGTCTTGCCGCGCCTCGCTGCGCTCGGCGCCACACTCCTCATGCTCTTCTTTACCGTCACCACCTTCTTCGACGCTATGTACGACCTCGTCCCGGACTGTGGTTGCTTCGGTACGGCGATAAAACTGTCCAATTGGCAGACATTCTTTAAAAATCTCGTAATCAATGCAGTGCTGATACCTGTCATTCTTAATAACAAGTCGTTGAAAAACAAACGGATAATGCTGACGGGACAATGGATTCTATCAGTCGTCTTCATGGCTTGCTTCACTGGATTTGAAATCTATAACATCAGACATCTGCCTGTTATCGACTTCATGGAATGGAAAGTGGGAAACAACATGACACCTAACGGCTATGACGCAGGCAGGATATTTGTTAAGTATCAGAATAATGAAACCGGTGAAACTCAAGAGTTTGAGTCGCCAAACTACCCTTGGAACGACAGCGTGTGGATGAGACAGTGGACCTTTGTGTCGCAGCGTTCGGAAGGCGGTTCCAACTCGCTTGGATTCGAAATAACTGACGCGGAAGGCGAGGACTTTACGCACATTTTGTTCGAGACAGAGAACTTGTACGTGTTCATTTCAACGCATCTTGAAGAAATGACCGAAAAAGATTTTAAAAACTGTATAAAGATGGCGGAAGTCGCTTATAATCAAGGCTATAACTATATATGGCTGACATCGGAGTCGCCAGAATATGTGGAGAAATTAAATGATAAATATCGAATTTTCAACGACGTTTACTATGGTGACGAGATAGAATTGAAGACCATGGTGCGCTCGAATCCCGGCTTGATGCTGATTGATAACGGACTTGTTAAGAATAAGTGGTCTAAAATTGACTTTCCGCTTGTGAAATGATATGTTGGCGTACATTGTGAGAAAAATACTTTACGGAATCCTCGTCTTGTGGGGAGTGGCTACGTTGGTGTTTTTCTTGTTCACAATCGTTCCCGGCGACCCGGTTCGCATGATGCTTGGACAACGAGCCGACGAACAAGACGTGCAGGCTATCAAACATGAACTCGGTCTCGACAAAAGTATTGGTAAACAATATGTTGACTATCTCAACGACCTCTCGCTAATCTCGTTTTACAATAAAGAAAAAGACCTGTCAAAATACGAGACTTATCTAAAAATCACGACACTTGGAAACACTGAAATCGTATTGAAAACGCCTTATCTGCGGTATTCATATCAGAGTAAAAGACCTGTGGGGACGATACTTGCCGAAGCCTTTCCGAATACCTTGATTCTCGCGTTTGTGTCGATACTTTTTGCATTCCTGACAGGCGTGCTTCTCGGCGTGCTCACGGCTATCGTAAACTCTAACTTTTTAAACCGTTTGACCTTGTTTATCACTACGATAGGCATGTCGCTGCCCTCGTTTTTTGCCGCTATTCTCATAGCATGGCTCTTCGGCTTCGTTTTGGAAGATGTGACGGGCCTGAGCATGACGGGCAGTCTTTTCTCTGTCGATGACTACGGCAATGGCTCTTATCTCGACCTGAAAAACCTTGTTTTGCCAGCCTTGACGCTCGGATTGCGCCCGCTGGCGGTTATAACCGAACTTACAAGAACAACCTTGCTTGACGTGATGTCTATGGATTACATCAGAACCGCTAAAGCAAAGGGTTTGAAACCTTGGCGTGTAATCGGAATTCATGCCTTGAGAAACGCAATAACACCAGTGATTACCGCCGTTTCCGGATGGTTCGCCTCTCTGCTCGCAGGTGCCGTATTCGTGGAATATGTCTTCGACTGGAAAGGACTCGGTGTGGTCATCGTTGACGCACTCGACAAATTCGACTTCCCGGTCGTGATGGGTGCCGTTTTGCTAATCGGAGTGATGCTCATCATCATCAATATAATGGTTGATGTCTTTTATGGAGTTCTCGACCCGAGAGTGAGGATAAAATAATTTTGTGATTTCACGCCTGATTCAATGCTAAATCAGGCATTTTTATTTTTTTTTATTTTTTTAGTAAAATAAATTTGTCTATATGAAAAAAAAACATTACTTTTGCAGTGTTGAATGTTAAAATATGCTAAAGATGATTAATGGTGACGTTTTGAAATTTATTGATATATGGTTACGGTAAAAAAACAAACTCCTGTTTTGTGTTTGATATTGTCGTTGTAGTATATCATATAGCAATTTTAACATGAGAATGTCTAACAAAAAGACAAAATCGCTTCAATAAGACCGCGGAATAAGGAAGCTTTGAAGCGAAAATATTGTAAATTCAAACTTTAATATATTTGTACTATGAAAAAAAAATACTTATTTCCAAACTATTTCAAGATTATCGGCTTGGTAATTACAAGCGTGGTATTATTAGCACTTGTTGTATATGCAATTTGGTTTAACGGAAGCATGATAAAAATGCCATCTATTTATTATGATGGTGCTTTCGAGACATTCCACAGCGAAGAAAGCAAGGGATTTTTTGTGATGGCGACATGCACGCCATTGTCAATCATCATGCCATTGCTAACCATAGGTTTGATTTTCATCGGATTTTCAAAAGAGAAAATCGAAGATGAATTTGTTAAAAGCATACGCGAACAAAGTCTTGTGTGGGCCACCTACATATCGGCGATAGTGTTCCTTGTCGGCACATTGGCGATTTACGGTAGCGTCTATGTCTATGTGCCTTATTCGCTTTTTTTCCTTTTTTTGATTCTTTTTATCATCAAATTTCGTATAGAATTGAATCGTGAAAATAAAGGAGGTAAAAAATGAAAAATCGTTTGAAGGTCGCGCGAGCCGAAATGGATATTACGCAAGAGGAATTGGCCAAAAGAATCGGCGTTAGTCGCCAGACAATCAATGCGGTGGAGTCGGGACGTTATGTGCCTTCTACTTTGCTCGCTTTGAAGATGGCGAAAGTGTTCGGAAAAAGCGTAGAGGAGGTTTTTATTTTGGAAGAAAGCGACATCTGAAGCTGATATAAAATGACATTGAAATAAAAAAACAGTGCATTATCCAATAAAAATCACTATCTTTGCATTTCTGTAGGAAATTAACATTAATTCAAATTGTCATGAAAAGAAATAAAATCGTTGCCGGTAACTGGAAAATGAACCTCGATTTCGAGGAAGCCCAGACCCTTGTCGAAGACCTCGAAAGCCTTCTCGAAGAAAAACAGCCTTCGTGCGAAGTGATAATATGCCCCCCGTTCCCGTACCTTGAACTCGCGACTGACGAGGCGTCGGAGCATGAACTGTTTGAAGTGGGCGCCCAGGACTGCGCCGCATGGGAATCAGGGGCTTACACAGGCGAAGTGTCGGCCAAGATGCTCGACTCTATAGGAGTGAGTTGCTGCATCATCGGTCATAGCGAGCGAAGAAAATATTTCGGTGAAGACAACGCTGCTCTCGCCGCGAAAGTGAACCTTGCTCTCAAATATGAAATCGTCCCGATTTTCTGTGTGGGCGAGGTGCTTGAAGAGCGCGAAGCCAACAAACATTTCGACATTATCCGCAAACAAGTGGAGGAGGGGCTGTTTCATCTCGATGTCGCTGATATTGAGAATGTTGTCATCGCCTACGAACCGGTTTGGGCTATAGGGACAGGCAAGACTGCCACCCCTGTTCAGGCCCAGGAGGTGCACGCATTCATCAGAGGTCTCGTGAAAGAGAGGTACGGCGACGACATCGCAAGTCGGATTCATATCCTCTACGGAGGCAGCTGCAACGCCAAGAACGCTTCCGAACTCTTTGCCCAGCCTGATGTTGACGGCGGTCTCATAGGTGGCGCGTCGCTCAAAGCCGAGGATTTTGTAAGTATCTGCGAACAGGCTTCTAAATAATTGAAAATGAATTATCTCGCCTATACTTTTTCAAGGCCTCAAAACGAAGATTTGAAAGATATGCTTGCCGAACTGCTCGGTAATATCGGCTTTGATGGCTTTATGGACATCGACGAGGGCTTTGCTGCCTATTGCGCCGAGTCTGCTTTTGATAAAAACGCTCTTGACGAGATACTTGCCATGGAGCAACTCGTTGACGTTAAAGTGGTTAAACATGAACTCATTCCAGACCAGGACTGGAACGCCGCCTGGGAGTCGTCGTACGAGCCTGTGGTTGTTGACGGAACCTGCCGCATCCGCGCACCGTTCCATGATGCCGACAACAACTGCAAATTCGACCTCTGTATCGAACCCAAGATGTCGTTCGGAACAGCACACCACGAAACAACGGCGCAGATTATTAAACTGATGCTTGCCGAAAATTTCAAAGACAAAGACGTACTCGATATGGGCTCTGGAACGGGAGTCCTCGCTATATTGGCAAAGAAACTCGGCTCGGCGAAGACTGTTGCTATCGACAACGACGAATGGGCTTACCGCAACGCTCTCGACAATATAAAACTTAACAACGAGAATGAAATCATTGTCGAACTTGGCGATGCCAACTCATTGAATAACAGACAATTCGACATCATTATCGCTAATATCAACCGCAATATCCTTCTGCGCGACATGTACGAATACGTCAAATGTCTTAAAAAAAACGGCAAGATTTTTTTCAGTGGATTCTATGAGGCTGATTTACAGCTTGTTAGAAACGAAGCAGAGCGTCTTGGACTTTCATACCTTAATCATATTAAGGAAAACGATTGGACGGCGGCTGTTTTTGTCAAAAAATAAAAAAAAATAAAAAAAATGGCTGCAATTCAAGAAAAAGTTGTAATTTAGCAGTTTGAAAAATATTAGGAGTTATGAAGTTTATTCTTTCGAGTTCAAAGCTTTTAAAAGCGATACAAGCCCTCAGCGGCGTTATAAATTCAAGCAATACCTTGCCGATTTTGGACGATTTCCTCTTCGACATCGCTGAAGACGAGCTCAAAATCACGGTATCTGACCTTGAAACCACGATGACTGTCGCCATCAAACCTGATATGGTTGAAGGCAAGGGACAAGTCACTATTCCAGCACGTTTACTTATTGATGTAATGAAGAATTTCCCGGACATTCCGGTGTCATTTAATATTGATGAGGCAACTCTCGCTATCGAAATCACGACAGGCGAGGGGCGTTATAAGATGGTCGGTCACAAGAGCGACGAGTTTCCACAAGTGCCAATGATTGCCGAGCCGTCAGTATGGGATATCCCGGCCGATGTGCTCGCTTGCGGTTTCGAGAAGACAATCTTCGCGACAGGCAACGACGAGATTCGCCCAATTATGACTGGCGTGTTTATGTCTATGAGCGACACCTGCCTCACATTTGTGGCTACCGATGCCCACAAACTCGTGCGATACAAAAGAATGGACGTCAAATCGGATATGACGGCATCGTTCATAGTGCCTAAAAAGCCTATCAACCAGTTGAAGAATATCCTCGCCGGCAGAGCCGATGAATCAGTGCATATTGAGTTCAACAACACCAACGCATCGTTCACTTTCGGCGAATACAAGCTGATTTGCCGCCTCATCGATGGTCGTTATCCAAACTACGAGGCTGTTATCCCGACAACGAATCCTAACAAGCTTATCGTTGACCGTCAACTTCTTAATGCCGCTATAAAACGTGTGGCCATCTTCTCAAGCAAGGCTACACACCAGATTCGCTTCAAGATAAGCGGTCAAGAATTACTGCTCACTGCCGAAGACCTCGACTACTCCAACGAAGCCAAGGAACGCCTCACCTGCAACTATTCAGGCGAGGACATGGAAATCGGCTTCAGCTCGAAGTTCTTCCAAGAAATGCTCGCAAACCTCGGCCAAACAGAGATTCAACTTGAGATGTCGGCTCCAAACCGCGCAGGAATCATCACCCCCGTGGATAACCAGAACGCCGACGAGGATATCCTGATGCTACTCATGCCGGTAATGCTCAACTGATTAGGAAGTTTCGACTACATAAATAAAATAAGAAAAGGACTGAATCGCACGATCCGGTCCTTTTCTGTTTCTAATGACTAAAATCTAAATCGCATTTGCTAAAGCAATCCTTTCACTGCAATACCTATCATGATACTGTGAACATAACCGACATTGCCGTCTTTAAAAGGTAACGAGCAATTGTATTGCAACCGCATCATCCAGGTGTCCTTGTGTTTTGACTTGTTGTTACTATAGAATTTAAAATCAAAATTTGCACCGGCGGACGGAGCCGGAAGATTTTTAAAGTCGGAGTCATGACTGAAATACATGATGCCAAATCCCAAGAAAGGAGTGACACCCAGTATTTTTCCGTCAACGACATTGTAGCCGGCCCGCAATCCGTAATCGAACATGTCGTTTTCCGAACCCCAGCCTTTTGAGGCATATAACGAAGCCTGAATACGATTGTAACCGAGGTCTATACTCCATAGTAAGGAGCCGTAATCGTTGAAATCATTTGCAAAATCACCGGAGTTGTAGCTATAACCTCCCGAAATCGCAGTCCCGAAACTCCATTTCGATTGCGATTCTTGACCAAAGCAGAGACTTGCCGATGCAAATAACACTGCTGCTAATAGAAATAACTTACTTTTCATAATACTACGTTTTTATTATTAAACAAAAATATCCCATAATTTTGCAAAACCTGTACTTACTGCAATGGCTCCTGCAACACCACCGGCAATTCCACCTACTACTGTGGCACTACCTGCAACAGCACCTCCTGCACCTCCAATTGCATCAGCTAAAGCTACAAAAAATTTTTTCCAAAACGGGGCTCTATGATTTCCGTTAATTATTGATAAGTGATTTTGCCAATAACACAAAGAATAACGTCCAATAGACGAAGCTATCAAAACTTGTTCGTAAATGTTTCTTTCACTGGTGTTAATAGCGTTGATTAAGATATTTTCAAAATCAATTATTTTCCCTATCACGGTTGATAAATTAGTAACCTCATAACTTAACAAAATATCAGCCAATGTAAGGAGTTTTTGTTTAGCATCGGTATTTACATTTAAAGAATTAACATAATTTTCCATCTCCAACCTACTTTGAAAAGATAGAATTGGTGTGGCAAATGTTTGAGAGGAAAAGTTTTGGACCACAGTACTATAATTTTCCTGTATAACATCATCAACTACATCATACACTTGTGATGTGGTCATGTCACGAGAGTTTCGCTGTTCAATAACAGCCATTAATAGATTGTGTGACAATCCTGCTTGATCATAGGGATTGTTGTTGTTGGGTGCAATGCTTGAGTACTGCATCTGCCAATCGTTGAAATTATTGCTCATAGGTCTTATGTTTTTTTAATTAGCCCCGTTGTTTTTTTGCGACAAGGATTGAGGGGGCTCAATCACAATCAATTGCCAAGTGCGAAATTACAAATAAAAAACTATTCAAAAATATGTTTTTTATTAAATCAGCACATTTTTGATGGATTTTTTCATAAAATCAGCCAGCTTTTGATTTGAAAGCGATTTTTTTAATTTGCTTTCCACTCTTTTTCTGCGACTCACTATGCCTTGATATGACAATGAAAGCAGTCCTGCTTTTTGAACCTCGGTCAGTGGAAGGATGGAAATGTAGCAATAATCGAGTTCGACATTGCTCAAGTTGTGATGTTGTGATGAAAATACATGGGTGAAATCGTTGAATAGAGAATCTATGGTTGCCTTGAACAGGCTAATTTCAGAAGCAGTGAGCGGATTTTTGAAATACATGATGGTGTCTCCTCTCAATTCTTTGTTTTCATTGCATCGCTCGATAATTGAGCTGAATATTTTTGTCTCTGTAAAGTCATCCCATCTTTCTAAAAACACTGTTTTCATCAAATCCTTATTGTTGAAAGGTTTGTTTTTTCTGATTTTCCACTTCTTTAAAAACAAAATGGTTGCTGTTGAAATTATTACCAAGGCAACGAATGTTATTAATATCGGTTGTATATCAAACTGTTCATGACTGTCGATGATATTTTCATAACGTGCTTTCATGTCTGAAACAGTGTCGTTGGAATTGGCATCAGATGATTTGGCCAATGTTAGTAACAAGATAAATAACGAGGTCAACATCATAATTCTAATTAACAATGCAAATATAAACAATTAGTTTTAAAGTTGGCTGTGTTTTAAATAAAAAAACGACCGGGAATATCATTCCCGGTCGTTTTGGCTTTAATCTGTTTACTTCGTTTTTCTTCAGTCGCAATGACGACATGTTGGCTGTTATTTCGGCATTTGCGCTCCGTATCCATCTATGGCTCCGAAAAGTTTCAGGGCGTCTTCAAATGGGTAGCGGTTTGCAAACATCGACACTTTTGATTTGATGGTGCCTTGTTTGTTCATTCCCATGGCTTCACGGAACTGGTTGGCCGGTGAGTTTGGATCATAGCTTGTGCTTTCCGAGTAAGATGCGTTTATGAATCCTTCCAGATAGGCGTCGTTGATTTTGCCTTTCAACACTGCAGGGTCTTTGAGACTCACACAGCCCTCGATTTCGGTGAGTTGCTCCACATCTTCAAAATCCTCCACGCTCACAAATTTAAATACACCGCCTCCTGGGATAGCCACATCGCTGCGTTTGTTCAAAAAGAACATATTGTTTGTCGATTCGGCAATTTTCCTGGCTTCTCTGTTTTTATCCGACTCGATGCGGCAACGGTCGAGACCGCTGTATATGCAGCATCCGATAATGTTGTGGTCAACATAGCTGTTTGTACCGTTGTTGTAGCGATATCCATAGCCCATGTCGCCGAAGTCTTTGAGTCTTGACCACACGAAGAGAATAGTGTTGTACTTGAATTCCACTGTCATGTTCTCTTTTGCATCGCCGCCCCAGACGTCGCATGCCATCAGGCGGCAATTGATGAAGATGTTGTTTTCTATGACGAGTTTGCAGTGGACTTGTCCGCCGACGCCATAGTCAGGTGCATTGACGAAAGCGCAGTTGCGAATGGTAATTTCCTTGCAGTTAGGGTTTTGGAAATGAAGTTCTCTTGTCTCTGCCGTCAAGACATAGGTCTCTTCGAAGTTGGCGCCGCCCTTTCCTGCTACTCCGATGGGGTTCATCATAGGGCTTTCAACGCCTTCCGGTCTGCCTTCGCCGCTGGCATTATAGGAAACACAGTTGCCACGGTCGAATAAGAGTCCGTCGATGACAATCTCTCCAGCCGGGTTGTTGATGCCGGAAATAATCATCGTTCCCTTGCCTTTCGATGTGCCATTTGATTTCGAGTCAGGCTGAACCGTGGTCTTGTACTTCAAAATATCGCGAGTTGAGAAATCGGTGCTGAACCCGCCGTAAATTTTCACGCATTTTGTGACATTGATATTGCCAATGTCCAAAGTGCCGAAATAGTTGCCTTCGGCAACGTTGATGGTGGCTCCTTCCGGGGCCATGTCGATGGCTTTCTGAAGGTTTTTGAACGGCTTTTCCATACTGCCGTCGCCTCTGTTACTACCTGTGTTCTTGGACACATAATAAGTCTGAGCGTTGATTGTCAATGCAAAAAACGCCGTGATAGTTAATAAAAAAAGTTTTTTCATATTGTATTAGTATTAAATGTTTTTAGTCATTTCGAGCGTAACGAAGCGGAGTCGAGAAATCTCCGACATCCGAAGAAGACTATGTCATTCAAATGATGAGATTTATTCATTCCGCTCTGCTTCAGTCAAAATGACGTGGTTAGTGATTATAATTGTGGCCCTGCTTTTATTAAAGCCTTGCCAGCTTCGTTTGTTGTGAATTTTCCAAAGTTCTTGATAAATCTTCCTGCCAGGTCTTCGGCTTTCTTGTTCCAATCCTCTATGTTTGCGTAGGTGTCGCGCGGGTCGAGGATTTTCGGGTCAACGCCGGGCAATGCTGTAGGTACCTCGAGGTTGAAGTATGGGATTTTCTTTGTCGGGGCTTTTTCGATAGAGCCGTCTAATATAGCGTCGATGATACCGCGTGTGTCGCGTATCGAGATGCGCTTGCCTGTGCCGTTCCAGCCGGTGTTGACCAAGTAAGCCTTCGCATTGCTCTGTTCCATGCGTTTGACGAGTTCTTCGGCGTATTTTGTCGGGTGCAGTTCGAGGAATGCTTGTCCGAAGCATGCGCTGAATGTAGGGGTAGGCTCTGTGATGCCGCGTTCTGTGCCTGCGAGTTTCGCGGTGAAACCGCTCAGGAAGTAGTATTTGCACTGGTCTGGTGTCAAAATTGAGACTGGAGGCAGCACTCCGAATGCGTCGGCGCTCAGGAAGATAACGTTTTTCGCCGCCGGACCTGATGAGACAGGGCGCACGTTTTTCACGATTTTCTCTATATGTTCGATAGGATAACTCACGCGGGTGTTCTCCGTCACACTCTTGTCTTTAAAATCGATTTTGCCTTCCGTGTCAACGGTGACGTTTTCAAGCAAGGCATTGCGTTTGATGGCGTTGTAGATGTCTGGCTCGCTCTCTTTGTCGAGGTTGATGACTTTGGCGTAGCAGCCGCCCTCGAAGTTGAACACGCCCTCGTCGTCCCAGCCGTGCTCGTCGTCACCTATGAGGAGACGTTTCGGATCGGTTGAGAGAGTGGTCTTTCCCGTGCCTGACAGACCAAAGAAGATAGCGGTGTTTTCTCCGTTCATGTCGGTGTTGGCGGAGCAGTGCATCGATGCAATGCCTTGCAACGGCAGATAGTAGTTCATCATTGAGAACATGCCTTTTTTCATCTCGCCGCCGTACCATGTGTTCAAAATCACTTGCTCGCGCGATGTCACGTTAAATGCCACACAGGTATCGCTGTTTAAACCTAACTCCTTGTAGTTATCGACTTTAGCCTTGCTTGCTGTGTAAACGGTGAAGTTTGGCTTGAAAGTCTTAAGTTCTTCTTCAGTTGGCTTGATGAACATGTTGAGCACAAAATGTGCCTGCCAAGCTACTTCCATGATGAAACGCACAGCCATACGGGTGTCTTTGTTGGCACCGCAGAAAGCGTCGATGACATAAAGATTCTTGCCAGAAAGCTGTTTTTTTGCAAGGTTTTTCACTTCTTCCCACACCTTCTCGCTCATCTCGTGATTGTCGTTAGGATAAACCGGAGTGTTCCACCAAACTGTGTTCTTCGAGTTCTCGTCCATGACGATGTATTTGTCCTTGGGCGAGCGACCTGTATAAATGCCCGTCATTACGTTGACCGCCTTAAGTTCGGTCTCGACACCTTTCTCAAAACCTGTCAAAGCAGGGTCCATCTCGGCCTTGTAAAGGTCTTCATACGATGGATTATAATAGATTTCCTTGACATCTGTGATGTCGTAAGAAGCCAACGCCTCTCTAATTTCGTTGATGTTGTTCGCCATACCTTTGTAAAGTTGATTTTTAATGAATTTTTTAAACAGTCTGCAAAGTTCGTAATAAAATATTTAAAAAACAAACATTTTGAAAAAATAATTTTTTTTGTCTCTTGAAATAGATAAATTGCGTAATTTTACAGCCTAAATTTTGAGAAATGACATATTTTTTATTCTATTTTATATTGTATCCACTTTCTATATTGCCTTTGTTTATTATTTATTTGATTTTTATACCTTTATATTTATTAGCGGCGTTTGTGATCAGATATAGAAAAAAGGTTGTTGACGACAATTTTTCGAAATCCTTTCCGGAATGGAGCGGGAGAGAGGTGCGAAGAGCGCGGAATCGTTATTATTGGCATTTTATGCAACTTGCTGCCGAGATGCTTAAAATGTTGACAATGAGCCGCAAAAACGTGATGCGCCGCTATCATTGCTCGAATCCAGAGGTTGTGAACAAGTATTTCGACCAGGGCAAGAGCGTGGTTCTGATGTCGAGCCACCACAACAACTGGGAATGGATGGTTTTGAGTGTCGATATGCAGTTCAAGCATCACGGAATAGGAGTGGGAGCGCACAACACCAACAAGGTTTTTGAGAAGCTAATTAACAGAGCCAGAACACGTTACGGCGACCAGGTGGTTTTTCACGACAATGTCCGCGAGGTGATGGCGTATCACGAGGAGAACCACATTCCTGCTGCCTATATGATTCTCTCCGACCAGAGTCCGAGCAACCCGGAGCGTTGCTATGTCACTGATTTTCTGCACCGTAAAACCGGTTTTATACGCGGAGCCGAAGGCTTTGCCCGCAAATACAATCTTCCGGTTCTCTATTACGAAGTTGTCAAAGAGCGCATAGGCAAATATCGTCTCGATATTCATGAAATATGCGAATGTCCGAACTCGCTTCCCGAAGGCGCCGTCATGCAGAAATACGTCGAATTACTGGAACAGACCATCAGAAGCCGTCCATACTACTGGCTCTGGAGTCACAGACGATGGAAGCATAAGTTTGATTAGGATATTTTTAAATCTATGTGATTTTGCAATATAATTTAACTGCAAAAAACATTGACACTGTTTGGATTATTATACCATTTGAAACCGCATATACCCAATATGAACAACTGTAAATTACCCGGGTTTAATATATGCAACTTGTTTAACATGGCCATGCGTTCTATAGCCTGCTGTTAAAACGGTCAGGCAGAAATTCCCTCCACGAATTTCTCCACTTGCGTCCAAACTTTCTGCTTGTCAGTCTCATTGAGGATTTCATGCCGCATTTCTGGATAGACAATGTTAGTGATATTGACATATCCCACCTTGTTCATCAACGCTACAGAACGGTTGTGTCGCTTGTCGTTTCCACGGCAAGGATCATCCGCACCGGAAATAAACATAATCGGCATTTTAGGATTCGACATTGACCAACCTTTGCGGCTGTAACAATCTTTCATTAACCCGATGAGATTGGAGAACCCATTGGCTGTAAATATGAACTGACAGAGTGGGTTTTGATGATAAGCCTCTAATACAGAGCGGTTTGAACACACCCATGCACTCTCAAAGCCCTCGTCACGAAACGGCTTGTTGAAAGAGCCGAAAGACAAATCCTGAAGCAACTGGGGTCGATAGTGGTCGCCTTTAACTTTCGCGAAAAAGTTGGCAAGAAATTTAGCCACACCGCCTGCTGGATTGAAACTCGGAGAGCCGCAGACAATGAGTTTGTCGATATTGTTGTCATAACGTTTGGTGTAGGATCTCACTGCCATCGAGCCCATGCTGTGTCCCAAAAGTGTTCTTTTCAATCCGGGCCATTTTTCAGAAGACCATTTTCTGACAACTTCAATATCCTCGACCAATGCTTTCCAGCCGCCTGCATACATATACCCCAAGTCTTCCGGACGCTTAACGGAAGCCCCGTGACCGCGATGGTCGTGAATAACACAGATAAAACCCTTGGAAGCAAGAAATTCCATAAATTCATTGTATCGCTCCTTATGCTCGCACATGCCATGGACGATTTGTACAATGCCGGCCGGCTCTGTTTCGGGCTCTTTGTAGGCCACTGCCAAGTTCAGGTCATCATAAGATGATTTTAAGGTCAATGTATTCATTTTTAAAATGATTTTTTTAATTCTGTCTTACAAAAACACGTAGAGACGCCACACTGTGGTGTCTCTACTATTCTAATAGTTAATGGCTAATAACTGATGGCTATTTCGCTCTATCCGCCTTAATTGCTGCCTGTGCCGCTGCCAGTCTTGCGACAGGCACGCGGAATGGTGAGCAAGAAACGTAGTTCAAGCCGCAGTTGTAGAAGAACTCCACTGATGCCGGGTCGCCGCCGTGCTCGCCACAAACGCCGCATTTCAGGTTGTTTCTGGTTGAACGTCCGCGCTCGACACCGAGTTTCACCAACTGTCCAACGCCTTCCTGATCCAATGTGTTGAATGGATCGGCAGGAATGATTTTCTGTTCGACGTAGTTGTGGACGATGGCGTTGACATCATCGCGTGAGAAACCGAATGTCATCTGAGTTAAGTCGTTGGTGCCGAATGAGAAGAATTGTGCGACTTCGGAGATTTTGTCGGCAACTAATGTGGCGCGTGGAATCTCAATCATTGTGCCGTACATGTATTCGATTGTCAGACCATACTGTTTCTCGACTTCGGCTTTAACTCTTTCGGCGATTTCTTTCTGGTGCTCAAGCTCTTTCACATTGATTGTCAAAGGAACCATGATTTCGAGATGTGGCTGGTGGCCTTCTTTCATCAACTGTGCGGTTGCCTCGAACAAGGCACGGAACTGTGTCTCTGAAATCTCGGGATAAACGATACCGAGACGCACGCCGCGGAGACCCATCATCGGGTTCACCTCGTGCAATGCGTCGATGCGTTTCTGGAGTTCCTTGAGGTCCATACCACGCTCCTTGGCGAGCTCTTGCTGCTTCTCGGGTGTATTAGGAACGAACTCGTGTAGTGGCGGGTCCATCAAACGGAATGTCACGGGTTTGCCGTCCAAAACCTTCATTGTGGCCTTTACCGACTCGCGGACGTATGGCTCGAGTTCTGCTAAAGCCTGGATGCGTTCCTCTGTTGTGTTGGCGAGAATCATGTTGCGGAGTTTGGCAAGAGGCTTCTCGCTGTTCTTGCCGTAGAACATGTGCTCGATACGGAACAAGCCGATGCCTTCAGCACCGAAACTGACGGCTTTCTGTGCGTCGTCAGGATTGTCGGCGTTGGTGCGGACTCCCATCTTGCGGTATTTGTCAACCAAGCGCATGAACTCTTGGAAGCGTGGGTTTTCTGTGGCGTCGATGGTCGTCACGGTGCCGTCATAGACATAGCCCTTGGTTCCGTTCAATGAAATCATGTCGCCTTCTTTATATGTCTTGTCGCCGATTTTCACGGTGCCTTCTTTTTCGTTGATATGGACAGCCTCGCAACCCACGATGCAGCATTTGCCCCAGCCACGCGCAACCAATGCCGCGTGTGAGGTCATTCCGCCGCGCTGTGTGAGTATGCCGTCGGCAGCGCGCATTCCTTCAACGTCCTCCGGATTTGTCTCTTCGCGGACAAGTATGTTGGCTTGTTTCGCATTTCCGTATTCCATGGCTTTCTCGCTGCTCAACGCGATTCTACCTACCGCACCGCCAGGACCTGCGGGAAGACCATGAGCCAAGACGCTCTTGTTCTTCTCGTCTTTAGGGTCGAGGATGGGGTGGAGGAGCTCGTCAATCTGGTTGACACCGAGTCTCATCACTGCTGTGGCTTCGTCGATTCTGCCTTCGTGAAGCATGTCAAGTGCCATGTTGACTGCCGCGACACCTGTGCGTTTGCCTACGCGGCACTGCAACATATATAATTTGCCGTCTTGGATTGTGAACTCAATATCGAGCATATCTTTGTAGAAGTCTTCCAAAGTGGTGCGAATGTCGCATAACTCTTTGTAAGTCTGTGGCATAAGTTCTTCCATAGAAAGCATAGCCTTGTTCTTCTCGTTCTTGGTGTCGTTGTTCAACGGATTAGGGGTGCGGATGCCAGCCACGACATCTTCGCCTTGGGCGTTGATAAGCCATTCACCGTAGAAATTGTTTTTGCCTGTGGCAGGGTCACGTGTGAAAGCGACACCGGTCGCTGAGTTTTCACCCATGTTTCCGAATACCATGGCTTGTACGTTGACGGCGGTTCCCCAATCACCTGGAATGCCTTCGATTCTTCTGTATGACACGGCTTTCTTGCCGTTCCAGCTCTTGAACACGGCTCTGATACCGCCTTCAAGCTGCATCTCCGCGTCATCAGGGAACTCTGTGCCGAGTTCTTCTTTGATTATCTTCTTGAAATTCTCGGCCAAAGCCCGGAGTTCTTCCGCTGTGATTTCTGTATCTGAATTATAACCCTTTTTTGCTTTGAAAGTATCAAGTTCCTCATCTAAAATCTTACGAATGCCTTTGCCTTTAACAGGCTCTTTATCCTCGGCTTTCTCCATAACGACATCGGCGTACATCATGATAAGACGACGGTATGAGTCGTAAACGAATCGAGGATTGTTGGTTTTCTTAATCAAACCAGGAATGGTCTTCGAGCAGAGACCGATATTCAACACTGTGTCCATCATGCCTGGCATTGACTGGCGCGCGCCAGAGCGGCACGATACCAAGAGAGGATTTTCCGCGTCGCCGTATTTCATGCCCATGATGTTCTCCATGTTATTGATACCTGCGTGTACCTCGTCCATCAAACCAGCCGGAAGCTGGCAGTTGTTTGCATAATACGCTGTGCAGCATTCAGTTGTGATTGTTAAACCTGCTGGAACAGGTAATCCTAACAGACACATCTCCGCTAAGTTCGCACCTTTTCCACCCAACAAATTCTTCATTGTTGAGTCGCCTTCGGCCGTACGATTGCCGAAAAGATAAACGTACTTGGTTCTTCCCATTTTTTTAAAATTATTTGTTGTTTTACTATATGACTTTCAGTTTTTTGCAAAAAATGCTGCCTATTTCTTTTGGAACCGCAAAATTAGTAAAAAAATCGGAGTTTTTATAAAAAAATTTCAAGATTTTTTTATGTTTTTTTAATCAAGCTCCGTTGATGTGATGATAGATATCGTATTCAACGTCGGTTTTATGTGTGATGTAACCAATCAAAAAGAAAAAACTAATGTCCAAAATCTAATGCATAACGTCTTTTTTTGTATTTTTGTAAAAATTTTTCACAATGACGAAATTTATAGTTGTTTTAATGGCTTTTGGAGTTATCAATGTTTTGATAAGATTATTTGAAAGGAAAGTTCAAGGTGTTGATAATCAATTATCTGCCAATGGGGGATGCAGTTCTGGATTGATAGGGGCGGGGATAGGTTTTATAATAGGCGGCGGTCCTATAGGAGCCATAATTGGATATGCTTTGGGTTCTATTTTTGGCAATAGCTATACAAAAGAAGATGTGAGATTCATGGGTAAGAACCCTCGCCAACAAGATTTCTCTGCGAGTCTGCTTGTCCTTTCAGCCGCTGTGATGAAAGCCGACGGCAATGTGAAAAAATCGGAGCTTGACTATGTGAAACGTTTTTTCTTGACAAATTTCGGTCAGGAACAGGCGGAAAAATATATCCTTACTTTGCGTGAAGTATTGAAACAAGACATCAATGTATCGGAAGTAAGCCGGCAAATTGGCCGTTATATGGATTATTCCTCAAGACTTCAGTTGCTGCATTACCTTTTCGGAATAGCTTCCGCCGATGGTCAGGTTCATGAAAAAGAAATCGAAATCATCGAGTCGATTTCACGTTATATGAGTGTCTATAATGCTGATTTTGAATCAATTAAGGCAATGTTTGTCAAGAAGGTCGATGATGCCTACACTATCCTCGGCATCACCCCCTCCGCTACTGACGATGAAGTTAAAAAAGCTTATCGCGAAATGGCAAAGAAAAACCATCCTGATAAAGTTGCATATCTTGGCGAGGATGTCAGGAAAGACGCCGAGAAAAAATTCCAGGAAATCAACGATGCCTACGATAAAATCAAGAAGCAAAGGGGGCTGAATTAACTACTTGTAAAGCCGCCAATTCACTCCCAAGACGAATTTAGAGTCTCTCATCGGATAATGTGGGGTTGTGAAATACCTGTTATCCTTGGCTAAAGTGTAGATGTTCGTATATCCGACGAAGATATTCGCGCGTTTAATTTTAAATGTAATATATAAATCCAAAAAAGGATAATTCCCGATTTTCACTTCTTTTTGTAGATAATAGGTCCTCAATGCAGGCATGTACGCATCTGCGTAATACTCTGTGAAATAATTGATTACTATGGAGGGCTGCATCATCGAGATGCCTTTTACAAGATTTATGTCCCAACCGAATTTTAATTTTCCATAGAAGAGAGGAAGATGTATAATATCCTCATTGTCAGCGACTTGCATTGATGCCATGCCGCAAATTTCAAAATATTTTAATTTTATGTTAAAATTGGCAAAAGCCGACGTGATATTGAGCGTTCCTGTATATTGAACAGGTTTTGCATTCTCACCGAAATAAATGTAACTATCAATGATTGTTTGCTTTAAACCTATTGATAACCAACGGGTCTCGTATGCGCCTTTGAATCTTAAGTATGTCGCTGGATTGAAATCGTTGTTCCATCTGAAATTGTTTGAATAATAGGTCTCCTCAAACCAATCCGGCGATTTTCTCGAGAAATTAATATCAAACGCCAAAGCCCCGATATTTTTTTTGTATGAGCCCAAAAACTGCTTCCATTGAGCGTTCAAAATAAAATCTCCAGCATGGTAGTCACTTAAAATAAGCTCGCCTTTGCCGGTAATTCTCGTCGATTTGAACAGATTGATGATGATTCCGGCTTTAGCCCTTAAATTTTGATAATCGACTTTATTGAATTGCTCGCCGGTTAAAATTTCTTTATATCCGTTATGATATGTGTAATTGTGTTCAACACCAAAAGTCAGATAAAAAGGAATATCGTTGTTGTATTTGCCATAACTCAACGAGTTCCAAAAGATACCATTCTTAATTGTATAAAAAGTCAAGCTATCAAAAGTCTCATCTGTATTCAAGACCTCATCAAAAGTAGCATAAAACGCCGAGGTGGGTTCGGAGTCTTTGTAAAGGTATCTGTTTCTTTGATAATCAAACGAATAGCTTATTCTTCCAAAACCAATTTTTTTCTCTGTTTGAATATCAGAATTTTTTAAGATGAAATATTGGTTTATTCCGAATCCGGAAACCTTAATCAAGTTGCTTGCCCCCATCAAATTGACGGGAATCACGGTTTTGTCATCGTCGATATTGTCAACGAATAGAGAGTCAGCGGTAATGCCACCATTTTCATTAACATCAATTTTATTTGTAAAATAGTATCCGTTCAAGCCATAGCGCTCGTTTTTTGTATTCCAACGGAAATTGCCGATAAAATAAGAGTTTTGTGCATAGCTTCTCTGATAAACGGAGGGGGCAAAGTCTATATTAAAATTCAGCGTAACAAAAAATCTTGGCAAAAATTCTCTACAGAATATAACGTTCAGATGCTGTTCCTTTTTTCCTCCCATCATATAGTTTATTTCTGTAAATGGTTGATAAACAATAGGGTAGAGGATTTTTGATTTTGTAATAATAAATTTGTCGTAAAATATCAGATTATTGTTGAAACCGATGGAAGTGGGGAAGGAGAATTCCAAGTTTTTATGTGCATGTCCCGAGTTGCTCAATTCCTGATAATACTCGAAAAGAGGATTTGTCGGGTCGTAAAATGAAGCTGAAAGGGTAGTGGTGTCCCAAACTCTCACATCTCCAAGTTGTTTATTGTCAATACTTTCATAAAAATATTTCACCAAAGTTGAATCAACTTGAATAGAATCATTTGTATGCGAGGGGATAGTGTTTGCCATTAAGAATTGGCTAAAAATCACATTTGTTATTAATGATATGATATTCAAAATTTTCACGATGCAAAAATAATAAATTTAGCTTAAAGATGTGGGATAAATCGGGTAAAAAATAGGGATGTGCAAAAAAAAATAGAGACGGAGTCTGTCCGTCTCTATTGTAGTGGTGGCGGCGACCTACTTTCCCACAAGTCAATGCAG
>UQNO01000014.1 GCA_900542475.1 uncultured Bacteroidota bacterium | reverse complement strand
CTGCCGGTGCTGTTGTGTTGGCACGAGGCATTAAATCATTGTCAAAAAACTCATCAAATACTGTTGGGAACCAACTGTTTTTAAATACTGGTAACATAATTTATACCTCCAAAATTTTGTTAAACATTTTGTTAATTTAATCGCCTCTGCTTTCGCATCAGCTTTCAATTGGAATATATTCAAATTATGTGCCAAAGGCTGTTTTATGACAAATTGACATGCCGAATGCCATTTTGGCATAATAAAAAAAAACCGACAATAATGTCGGCAATAAATGTTGTTTTGCGGAGAGAAAGGGATTCGAACCCTTGGAACGCAGAGCGTTCAACGGTTTTCGAGACCGCCCCGATCGACCACTCCGGCATCTCTCCCCAACCTTTCTATAAAAAGAGCAACCCTTTTGAGTTGCTATCAGCGGAGACAGAGGGATTCGAACCCCCGATACATTTCTGTATAACGGTTTTCAAGACCGCCGCGATCGACCGCTCTGCCATATCTCCGCTGCAAAAATACAAAAGTTTTTAATGTGACAACATTTTTTTTGATTTTTTTTTATTCTTTCAAAAAAATCCACTATCTTTGTTCCCAGTAATGAAGTTGTTTTTTAGACATATTTTTTTCATATTATTGTTACTCACAGCATTATGCTTTACTACGTGTAACAACAAGTCCATTCCCACAGAGATGATGGACTTTAAAAACAATTATGAAAACACCGGTGAACAACTCGACAATTTGGCAAAAATAGCCGACAGTTGCTCCGGATTTTACGCCAACAACCTTCTTTTCCTTGAAAAAAAATCACAGATTTTCTTCCAGAAAGGCAGAATTGAACATAAAAATTCAAATTATATTAATGCCGCAGAAGCATTTATCGTGTCATACAATTCGCAAAAAGACTTTATAACCCTGAAAAAAGCCCCTGACAGCGACGACTTCCATTGTCTCGGACAGATTCTTGAAAACATCGGCGATGTCTATTCCGATGTCAACAGTTTGAAGCCGGCATCATATTTCTATGACCAAGCACGTTCACAATTTGAGAATGCAAGCCGTCAGCATGAAGTTATCGACATGCTTTTAAAAACCGGAGACCTTTATCTGCGCAACCACATTTCAAATATCGCGCTTCTCAATTACGAGACGGCGGAAGAAAAGAAAAACCTTACAGAAGAACAATACAACCTCATTCAGGTAAAGAAAGGAATAGCATTATACGACATTTTTGACGTAAATTCAGCTGATTCCATATATGGAAAAATGTGGACAAAATCCCTGTATTCAATTGAATTTCAGTATTTTACAGCATGTTATTTTTATTATGACAATAATTTTGACAAAGCCCTGCCATATTTGCTTAGATGTTTTGAAGACGGGAACGGGAAGCTCAAAGTAGATGCCGCTGAAATGCTCGCCAGCATATACTTCTCACTCAACGAACACGACAAAGAACTATTCTACGCTCAATATCAGGCAAAGGCACAATCCGCGGAAGCCCGCCTCACACCCGTGAAAATGGAACTTGATAATATTTATGATAAATTTGTCGAGGACAACGATCCGAACAAAGATGACAAATCAAACAGTCTCAATGGTTTAATATGGACGCTTATAGCAGTTATAATACTATTGCTAATAGGTACAGCGGCGTTTTATCAATACACAAAAAGAAAGGCTGCTGATACAACAACAATCGACAAAACGCCAAGACACACCTTTGAAGAAGATTATAATTCATTTGTAAACTCTAAAATTTACAAAGAAATTAAAAATTCACTTGAAGGTAAAGAGATTTTGATAAAAACTGTCGGCGACTATCCTCGCCTGGCGTTGACGAAGGTCAAAATGATTTCGCTCACGACTACTTTCAACGAATCATTCCCTAATCTAACACATTCATTATCAAAAGCCTATCCAGCATTAACGCCTGCCGACTTTCGATTTATCATATTAAGTCTCATGGGGTTCTCAAACCTTGAGATTGCCGTTTTACTCAAGCAAACATACAGTTCCGCCAACAAACGAGGCAACCGCATCGAAAGTATTTTCGACACGTCGCAAGAATTAAATCATTTTATTATAGGTTTTTTGAGTACTTTTCAGTACTAAAATCAACATATCGTAATTGTCTATAAATCAAATATTTATAAAGATTCCTTCCATATTTTTCCATAAAAAACACGACCAAAAGTCTTGACAAAATTATTTTACAATAGTAATTTTGCACCGGAAACAAAAATTCTGTGCATCATGAAGAAATTTTTATTAGTCAGTTTGATGGCAATGTTTGGTGTGACATCATTTGCCCAGCAAAACAAGTCCTTGAACGCCTATATATCGTACGCGGCATTCAGCACTCCGGGCGAAAATCCCACGCCATACGTTGAAACATATATAACCGTTGATAAAAGCAGCCTTGTGTATGTGAAAAACGCAAACGGCCAATACAATGCAACCATCAATGTCACGATAATGTTCAAACAATGGGAGTCTGTGCAAAATTTCGGAAAGTATTCCCTTACCAGCCCGTCAGTTGACGACACTGCAAGTATCAATGGATTTTTCATGGACATGCAACGTTATTCTCTTGAAAACGGGACCTACGATTTGGAAATTCTTTTAGAAGACGCCAACAATAAGAACGACAAACCATTTAAGGTTATCGATCAGTTGCTCATAGATTTTCCGGAAACGATCTGCATGTCAAATATTCTCGGCCTTGAGAATTATTCTAAAGCCACGACAGAAAGCGAGACGACGAAAAACGGCTACGACCTTATCCCTATGATTATGCCGTATTATCCGGAATCACTGAACAAACTCACGTTCTACGTCGAACTTTACAATGCGAAAAAACAACTTGGCGAAGGCGAGAAATATTTGCTTAACACATATATATGTGCTTTCGAAAACAACACCGTGTTAAATAATTTTTATTTCACTAAACGAATGACCGCCAAGGACATAGACGTTGTCATAAACAATATTGACATCACTAATCTTCCGTCAGGCAACTATTATCTCGTACTCGAAGCTCGCGACAGAAACAACGAGATTGTCGGATTTAACCGTTATTTCTTCCAGAGGAGCAACCCTTATTATCAAATTGACCATACAATGCTTGCTTCCATTAACACAGACAATGTGTTCAGTGGAAAAATCAACAACATCGATACAATTCGCGAGTACATAAGGATGACAGCCCCCATCTCGACTTTGGTTGAGAAAGAGTATTCCATCGAGCTTTTGCAGACTGATGATATCAAAACAATGCAGCAATATTTCTACACATTCTGGTCAAGCAGAAACAAACTGGAGCCCAAGCAAGCCTGGCTCGACTATTACGCTCAAGTTCTCAGAGTTAACACCTCGTTCAACACGATTAACAGCAAGGGATACGAGACGGACAGAGGTATTGTGTTCTTGAAATATGGAGTTCCGGACAGAATCGTAGAGAGTTACAACGAACCTGGCGCTTACCCTTATGAAATATGGCATTACTATGTCCTTGGAAAAAGCCAACGCAACAAGAAATTCGTGTTTATGACACGTGACATTGTAACAAATGACTTCAAACTCATCCACTCCGACGCTATCGGTGAAATCAACAACTTCAGATGGACGACGGAAATATATCAGAGAACATACGGCACATACTCCGATTACGGTGTCGATGATTACGCAAGACCCAATTCATACGGCGACAAAGCAAAGGAGTATTACGATAATCCACGATAAAAACGAATAGTAATTTTTAAACATACCACACATACTTTGTTTTGATAACGGGACCTGAAATTCGGGTCCCTTATCTTTTTTAATTGACAGTTTATTGCCCTGGACAACCCTCCGTCATATACAACGATGATGAACTCTATTCTCTCAACGGCCCTGTATCACTGTCGAATACAAGTAAAAAACATCTAACTAAAGCAACCAACAGAAGTTGAACATGTCAGATAAACATGTTAGGTTCAAAATGACATTTAAAAAAATCGCATTGGCATATTGCTATTTTTTTTATTTTTGCAAGCATGAAAAAAGTTGCGGTGGTCATATTGAATTACAACGGAAAGAAGTTTCTTGAGAAGTTTCTTCCCAATGTCATTGAGCATAGTTCCGGGGTGGCCGATGTTATCGTCGCCGACAATGCCTCCACCGATGACTCCGTGGCTTTCATGAAAGAGCATTTTCCCAATATCAGGTTGATTGTCAACGATTTCAACGGAGGCTTTTCCACAGGTTACAACATAGCGCTACGTCAAGTTGAAGCAAAATATTATTGTTTGCTTAATTCCGATATCGAGGTCACGCCTCACTGGATTGAGCCTATTATAGA
The DNA here is from genome assembly GCA_900542475.1 of uncultured Bacteroidota bacterium. Classification (GTDB taxonomy): domain Bacteria; phylum Bacteroidota; class Bacteroidia; order Bacteroidales; family F082; genus Limimorpha. The sequence goes on along the minus strand of UQNO01000014.1, from coordinate 44,658 downwards.
GTTGATGGACAGCGATGTGACAATCGCGGCCTGTCAGCCAAAGATTCTCTCTTATCACGACAAGGAAATGTTTGAGTATGCCGGTGCTGGCGGCGGGTTCATCGACAAATACGGCTATCCTTTCTGTCGCGGCAGGATTTTCCAGAACATGGAAACCGACAACGGTCAGTATGACGACATAAGAGAGGTTTTTTGGGCGACAGGTGCCTGCATGTTCGTGAGGTCAGAAGTTTATCATACATTTGGAGGTTTAGACGACAGCTTCTTCGCTCACATGGAAGAAATCGACTTCTGCTGGCGCGTGAAAAACATGAATTATAAAGTAATGTATTGCCCTCTGTCAAAAGTTTATCATATCGGAGGCGGCACCCTGCCCAAAAGCTCGGCAAGAAAAACTTATCTCAATTTCAGGAACAACCTGTCATTACTGATGAAAAACCTCCCCAAAGGCACTGTTTTCGGCACTATTTCATACAGAATTATTTTGGATTGGGTGGCGGGAATGAAATTCCTCTTCGACGGCAGTTTCGCCGATTTATGGGCAGTGACGAGAGCGCATCTGAGTTTTTACAGACACCTGCCGATGCTGAAGAAAAAAAGAAACGCACTGCCACACAAACACGTTTCCCAAGTTTATCAGAAAAATATTGTTTTCAAGCATTTTCTAAACAAGGTCAAACTTTACACTGAACTAAACGAGAAAGACTTTAGTCTTTAGAGTTTAGAGTTTTCAAACAGGCAACGGCTTCGGCATACCCTTCAAGACCACGGCCGACGATTGAACAAGCCGCGGCCTCGGCAGTGTAAGAATGACGTCGATATTCCTCCCTTTCATAAATATTGGAAATATGAACCTCCACGACAGGGATTTCGATGGCCCTTATGGTATCTGCCAATGCGATTGATGTATGGGCGTAACCGCCTGGATTCATCACAATCCCATCATATTTTCCCATCGCATCTTGTAGTTTGTCAATCAAGGCACCCTCGTGATTGGATTGAAACGTATCTATCTCACAATCCGGGAAACGTTGCCTGACAATTTCAAAATATTCGTCAAGTGATTGATTACCATATATCTCTGGTTCTCTCCTACCGATAAGATTCAGATTAGGTCCGTTTAAAATCAAAATCTTCATAATCAAAAATTATCTTTCTTGAAAAATCGTATTAGTTCACCAATAACGAGCACGGGGCTTGTCCCGATGAAACAGATGAGCCACTCCTGCCATTTCAGGGGCTCGACGCAGAACATCTCACCACCAAAAGTGACTATGACAAACTGTCCGATGAGAATTATCAGCAAGGCGAGTTCAAAACCGCCGAATGACTTTGTTATATTGCAAAAGGCTGATTTTCCCGTGTGATACGCTTTCGCGTTAAAAAGATTCCAGAACTGCAGGAACACGAATATCGTAAACGTCAATGAATGCTCGTATGTCGTATATTTTTTCGCGTCAGCGATATTGAAATTAAAGAAGTTTGACAAATAATCCTTGACGGAGAAGCACATCAGAGAGTTCACTTCAACGTGTTTGAAATATTGCACGAATCCGTGCATTATCAGCACAAACAACATACCGACGACTATGATTGAGTTTATCATCGGTTTTGTGAGTATGTGAGCGTTTTTAGCGCGAGGTTTCTCATTCATCACGCTGTCAGAAGGCGGCAATGACGCCAGGGCGAGAGCGGCGAATGTATCCATTATCAGATTGACCCAAAGCATTTGAGTTACAGTGAGCACTGCATCGGTGCCAAGCAACGCTCCCAGCATCACCACAAGACATGCAGCCACGTTGATAGTCATCTGGAACAGCACAAAACGTTGAATATTCAGATATAAGGAGCGGCCCCACATCACTGCGCGGACGATGCTGTTAAATGAGTTGTCGAGGATTGTGATATCCGAAGCCTCCTTCGCCACCGTCGTGCCATCACCCATAGAGAGTCCTACTTGAGCAGCCTTCAGTGCGGGAGCGTCATTGGTGCCGTCTCCTGTGACAGCCACGACCTCGCCATAAGCCTGCTGCAAACGCACCAATCGTTCTTTATCCATAGGTCGGGCACGCGACATGATCTTTATCATCGGTATGCGACGTTTCGCCTCCTCATCGGAAAGAGCCTCGAAATCCTTACCCGAGATGTGATTGAAATCCTTTTGATCGGTATCTTTCCATAATCCCAGTTGACGACCTATTTCAATAGCTGTTCCAGGAGTGTCGCCAGTCACAATCTTTACGTCAATACCAGCCCGCATACATGTCGCCACCGAATCCGAGACATCATCACGAATTGGGTCGGCAATAGCAGCGACAGCAATAAATATAAGATTATCGGCGACGAGATTATCTGTTTGCGGATCGAAAGATTGCTCGTTGGGGTCCGCTGTTTTGTATGCCAACGCCAACGTTCTCATTGCCTTGTCATTATATGCACTTATCTGACCAACAAGAGTTTCACGATATGGCTCTATGTCAACGACTCCATCTTTTGTCGCTATTTTATCACAATGCGCAAGAATTATCTCCGGAGCTCCTTTCAGATAAAACATAGGCTTGTTGAATGTTTTAGACTCAACAATGGTAGCCATAAACTTATATTTCGTGGAAAACGGCACCTGATAGAGAAGTTTCGTGTCATCTCTATAATCGTTATAGTTGACACCTTTATCATAAAGCCATAGCAGGAGAGCTCCCTCTGTAGGATTGCCTATCGCCTTAATTTTTTCATTATTCGTAAAATCAAGGAAAGCGGTTGTATTAGCCGAAATACATTCCTTTAACACATCATCACACTCACAATATGACAGCATATCGTTGACACTCATTTGGTTTTGTGTGAGCGTGCCGGTTTTATCGGTGCAAATGACGGTGGCAGCCCCCATTGTTTCACATGCGTGCAATTTTCTAACCAAATTGTTGGTAATCAACATTCTGCGCATACTCAACGCAAGACTTAAGGTCACACTCATCGGGAGACCCTCCGGAACAGCCACCACGATAATCGTAACTGCCATCATCAATGTATTTAGCGCATATTGTGTGAATCCAAGCCAGTCAATGCCGTCACCAATGCCGTCAATATGAACAAAATACATTATAAAACGCATCACGATTATTACGGCGGCAATGATATAGCTTGCATTGCAAATAACATGTCCAAGTTTATCGAGCTGGATATTCAAAGGTGTTTTAACATTGTTGTTTATTTGAGAGCCTTTATAGACCTTGCCCCATTCGGTGGCATCGCCGACCTTTTCCACCTGCATAACAGCATGACCGTCAATGATTTTACTGCCTCGCATAACCCAATTTGAAGGATATGTGGCTTCTTTATCAAATTCTTTCTCATCGGTGGTTTTTCGCGCCATCGGCTCGCCTGTGAGGTCTGATTCATTTACCTGCAATGAAAAGGCGTCTAAAAGAATACCGTCTGCCGGCACCTCATCGCCTGTTTCAATAATCACAATATCGCCAACGACAATTTCGCGTCGCTGAATAAGAGTGACATTACCGTCGCGAATAACTTTTACCGTTTCCTCGTCATTAACTTGATTGAGGATATCGAATTTTTTGTTGGCGTTTACCTCGAATATGAATCCGACGCATGTAGCCAATATGATGGCTATGAAAATTCCCAATGGCTCAAACAAAACATTCAGCCCCTCATCAGTGGTAATATATTGATACACAGACACTCCGATAGAAAGTGCGAGGGTTATCAGCAGAATCTGTATTATCGAATCCTTGAACTTATCCAAAAACTGACGAAAAATAGACTCCTTTTTAGGAGGAGTGAGAATATTAAAGCCGTGCTTTGCACGGCTCTCTTCCACCTGTTTGTAATCAAGCCCTTGATATTTCATAACCTATAAAAAACAAAACTACTTTTTATTATCTAACGAAATAATGCAGTTATTATTTACACTTGCCTTTATTTTCGAGCAATAAACACCGTTTTTCAGTTCAGGCTCGGCAATAACAACTTCCCGAACATCTTTAAGCATCAATTTAGTAGATATTTGCGCTGTATCAACATATCTTTGATAATAATCATTGTCATAACTGATTGAAAAGTCATCGGACAACTCACTTATTCTAAAATTTGCCATTTTGGCGATTTCATTTTCAGCACTTATCAAAGCGATACGCCTTGACTCATTACGTGCCTTTGATTTATCAGAACCCACAACAGCCTGATAGCCGTGCGATTCATAAATGAATTTTGTTTTCTCGGGGGGATTTGCTTCCGTTTTGTTTAATTCCGACACTTTCCAATCCACATACATCATGCCGTTATCACATTCCATGCCATTAATTATGCACGACAAATCTGCTTTATATATCATTCGGGCAATATCCTGCACTTTGTCACGATAATCAGCATCTTGATTAAGAGACTGATAATCGGTAATCATTCTGTTTGTACTTTTAATTATGGCTTGTTGTGGAGTAAAATTCGTCAGAGCTTGCATAAATGTGTCTGCAATACTGTGCCAAAGTCCATGTTTGGTGTTTTGATTAACTACTTTTCTCGACACCTTGCCTCCATTTCCATAATCATAATATTTTTCAATCACATTGTTTGTTAGCGAGTCAATTGTTGATAATTGAGCAGAATAACGGTTTTCAGTTATAGAGAGCCACTCCAAGTTCTTAATTTCCTCGCGGGGAACACACATCTTCAACCTGAAGGTGTCACCATATTCCGGATTTTTCATCGTTCCATCGTAATAGAACATGTATGAGCCGTTGAAATCGGCTGTTTTTTCATTGTTTTCGTCATAATCATCATATATGTTCAGCATAACTATAGCTTCGTCATATTTGGTAAAACAAATGTCAATTATGTCATAGCCGTAGCCGCTGATTGAGGTTTCAAAATCTGCGAAACAGTGAGATTTTTGGTTGTCAATATTGTTGTTTCTATCATTTTCCAGGTGGTAATAAAGTTCATACACCGACGACATTTTCAGTTTTTGGGATACGGCATGCAAAAACATCGCTCTTACAACAGCCTGATTGACAGCTGTCACCGAGTCGAGATTCATGTCCGACACACCGATTGCGCCGTATGGATTAAAGAACCAAGATGGGAGTTCTCCATAATCAGCGTATGCGGGAGAACATACATTTCCCGCATACGCTTTGTTTATACTTGTAAAGACACAAGTAATAGCGACAATTACGTATAGTAATTTTTCAGTCACTGTCGATTATTCCATTTTTTCCATTTCCTTGTCGAAAATCTGTTTGAATTTCTCGTATTCAAAGTCTGTTCTCAACTTGGCATCGTTTGTAACTTTCTCTTTGAGATTGTCAAGAACGTTGTTTGAGCTGATTTCGAGGCAAACATAATACATTGTACCGTTCTTCATTTTCTCCGACCAGCCCGGCATGGCAGGAAGAGCGCCTTTCACTGTCTGTTGAACGACCGTGCGGCTCAGGTCTTTAAGACTTTGTTTGAACTCCTGTGCATCGCCATCGATGTAGGTTGATGAATAGTCTTCAATCACACTGCTGATTTTAACTTCCATTATACGGGCGAGCTCCTGACGGGCGTTGTTGGCGGCAGCCTGTTTTGCCTTGGGAATCTGGTTCTCATACTGTGCCATGAATGAACCTTCGGCTCTGATGGCGTCTTTTGTTGACAAGCACTGTGCACAAGCCTCTTTTTCTGGTTCTTTTGTGACTTTTTTACTTGAGCCGCATGATACGACAAACATTCCGAGCAATGCTGCGCAAACTAATAAACTAAATTTTTTCATAGTAATTTTTTTTAGATTTTTGCCTACTCTAGCTTTTCGGCTTCCGCATATTATTAAAATTTAATTCTGATTTTTTTGTTTGGCGTGCTGTTGCCGGCCCTAAATCTTATCTTCAAAGTCGGCTCGTCTTGTGGATAGCAGTATTGGTTGTCGAAATCGACATGGCAAACACCATCGATGTATCTCACATCAAAACCCACTGCGCAAGTTGATGAGACGACTGGTCTTTGCGACGTCGTAATCATACGACCTTTGTACACCAAGCGTACTGCCACATGACCAGGTCTGTTTTCCACAATTTCAATCATAATGGATTTGAAAATGTCATTATACAAATTCATTATCGTGTTGATTTGATGAATTCTTGTATCCTCTTCGCCAAGTTCATTCTTCAATCCGCTCAAGAGAGCGAGGTTTTTGTTGATATCCTCAATGCTACCAACAGTTTCCACCTCATCATCATAAAGTTTGATTTTGTCGTCGATTGCTTTTTCTTTAGCGTTGTATGCGTCAATGAGATCTCTTCTTTCAAATTCGGAGAACGGGTATCGAAGATATACCATATAATACTCTTCGCCGGTTTTCTTGTTGTAGAAATGCTCGTAATAGACATCGGCTTTCTGAATTGCGATACCTTGAATAGCCGGCATTTTCGCTAATTTTGTCTTTGTGTTGTTGATATATTCCTGCTTGTATTCGCTTTTGTCGCCATAGACGCTCATAACTGTTTTATCAATGATTTCGCCCTCAACCATCACCGCCACCGACTGTGAGATGTCGTCAACCACGATTTTCATTGCGGCGGCTTTTGCATCAGCAAGATTCAAGCCTTCCTGACCTTTCACATAAATGTAATCAGGACGCTCTCTTTCCGCGACCCATTTGGGTTTTTCCGTCAGGTTCGTCTCAACAAGTTTGAAGCCTTTCTTTTGTGCGAACGCACATACCGGCAACAGCATCGCAAGAGTTATGATAAATAATTTCCTCATTTTCAAAGATATTTTTTTATTCAAAAATCCAAGACACATCAGGGTCGGCGTTCTCCTCCGAAGATTCCATCTCATCAATAGCCTTATAATACTCAACGGCTCTTTTCTTACCTATGTTGATGAGTTTCTTCAATTTAGGATCACGAGCCTTGATTGATTTAACAGCTTTGGCGACAGCCCTGTTGTCATTGTCATCCATGGCTTTTTTGGTTATCATCTCTTGAGCAAGAATCACCTTGTTAATATTATCGACGAAATAAAACGCCACTTCCACTTCAGCCATATATTGAGGCGGTATAGATGTTGTGACATTCTTTGAAAGTATTGTGACAGATGTCACGATGATGAAACGGCTTTCATTTGTTGACGAACCGAGGCCATTGAGCGCAACCGCTTGATTTATATTATTATACAACACCGTAAGGGCATCGCCTTTAACTTCGTCGTTTTTCGGCATAAGCACGCGCACAGGAATCATCTGCTCGAAGCTCATTACATCTTGGGCGCATAGAATCCCGGATATTGCGCAAATTGCTGCCAGAATTAAAATTTTTATCTTTTTCATATCAACAAATTTTAATTACAGAACCAACCAAACCTCGCTCGGACCGCGCATATAAATCGCGCCGTCGATGTTATAGTTATTTCTCAAATATGTTTGCAAACCTTGTAAATAGTCTTGAGTATCAACGCGTTGGACAGTTCCGCGACGACCTGTTTTAGTCAACGGAATCATCACCTGATTGAATGTCAAGACGTTAGGGGTGATAACCCTGGTAGGATTGTTGTCAACAGTATTGTCTTGCAGCCAATAGTATATGATATCGCCGAGAGTTGTCTGCTCGCCTTCGAAAGCGAAGGTGGTTCTCAGGAAGTCGTAGTCGGAGTTATCGGTTCTCTTGATTTTAACTGTAATTTGACGACCATGGATAGACATATCGACGAACTCGTCTTGAAGTTTTTTACAGAACAAATCCATGTGGTTGAGCACTGCTTCTTCAAGTAAAGTATTGATTGTTGCCGAGTTAGAAGGTTTTCCGTCACCGTGGGCATGTGCTATTTCTCTTGCGTTTGCGCTTACGTCAACAGCTCTCATATTGAATGAGACATAGCGTCCCATGCCTTTTTCCATCACCTCGAAATCAAGGTCAACGATGAAGTCAACGTTAGCTGTACGTTTGACACGGTCGATTGGGGATTCTGCAATAGCGCCGTCAAGTCCGTAGTCGTCACCGACCAAGGCGTTTTCCTGGTCTTCCTGTTTCATACTCTTCAGCAGGAACTCAAGGCTTTGAGTTTCAAAACCTTTGTTCTTGAAAATTTCGTTAAGCGAAGCTATCACAAGACGTAGGTCCCTGCTGTCTTCTCTTCCGAAGATATCGTAATTAGGCACAGTCTTGACATTTCCGTTTTCATCTTTCCACTTCTGGACATAGCCCATTTCGTTGCAATACACATCGGAAGGCACCACCATCAGCATTGGTTTGGCGTATTTGCCGGCATCGGTGTTTTTGATTTTCTCGGCATAGCCTTTGTCTTGCATATATTTCACGAGTTCATCGTAAAGCACTTGAACATCTACGGAAACGGAATATGCCTTGCCACTTTTCACTGACTGTGGATTTCCTGTTTTATTGATGAAACGATGATACTGTCCTCCCGGCGTTTTCTTGGTCGGAAGCGCCAGAAAACCCTCGAAGAATTCCATATTCTGTTCAGCCTGTGTGTATGACACTATGGCCGGGGTGGCTTTGGTGTTGCCCGATGCGGCGATTCCGCGGAAGAGGCAGGCCGCCACAGCGTCGCGTTTTGCCATCTCAACGCCTTCAGCGGCATCTTTGGCCGTTGTGGTCACAGTAAATACTTTTGTTCCATCTTGACCGACACCTATGTATTGAACCTCATACTGCTGGTCAAGGATTGAGCGTTTCTCGTTATGTTTCTGGGCAAATGCGTTATTTGCAACCAATATCAGAGTCAACGCTAAAAATCCAAATCTGATAATATTTTTCATAACAACAAATTTATTTCCAGTTAATTGGCACGTTTCTCATCTCGATACGGCAGTCGCCAAGATTGAAACTCATCACCGGCATCACTTCGGTTTTCGACGGGTTAATCTTACCGGGCACGTTAATAGAAAACTTCACGGGAATATCAGTCAAAGTGTTGTAAGATGTATAAAAATTTCTCGCATGTTCCTCTCCTTCGCAATCATAAGCGAGGAAATCTTCACCGACACGAATTCCTCTGTTCAAGCCACGGTTGGTCATTTTCATCGTAAGTTCAATTGTCTGCGTCGATTTGCTGCCCACCAACGACACGAACTCCACGTCAAGCCATTCGTCGCAAGGGTTCGAGATTGTCATCTGGTTTTTTGTTCCTGGCTTGGGTTCCTCTTTATTCACTTCCTGTTTATGAGTTGATGCAGGAGCTTTTTCGACTTCGGTTGCCTTTTTTCGATTGATTTTTTTCTCTCTTTGGGTCGAATTGTCTCTTGCCTTGAGAGTTTGTTGCTCAAAAGGGTCGTTAGATTGAGCGAGTGCTAATTCTGGAACAACCGAAACAAACATAAATGCGATTAAAATGCAGATTAATTTCTTCATATTCAACTATTTTTAAACGATTATTTATTTTCTTCCTTATGTTTTTTCCAGATGATTGGAAGATTTGACTTGTTTAATACTATCAATTTAATTATCAACCAAATCTTTCGTCGTTTTTTTTTACACTTTTTATATTGAACTTAAGCCCGATTAACAATTATTTCAACTTGCAAATATATACATTATTTTCAATGGTGCAACAAAAAATTCCTTTTTCTACAGTACAAACTTTGTAATCTCTTGATTTGGTTCAAGTTCAAGCGGTTCTGTTCCATATTGGAAGACTATCGTTTTCTTGCCGCCTTTGAGGAAATATTTGTCGCCGACGACCCAGATGGCGGTGGCTTCGCGCAGTCCGACAACTTTCATCTCCTGACGCACCGCAAGGTATTCATTGATACGGTCCTGACGTGTCTCGCCGCCGTGTTTAATCATCTTGTCGATTTCCGGATGCGGGTCGAGATAGTGGGGATTTATTTGGAACGGTATGAGGTTCAATGTGTCAAAGCTTGCTGGTTGAACTATTGGCATATCGTTTGTGGTGCACAATGTAGGACAAGCAATGTTTGAGCCGGCGCTCCATCCGATGTAAGGCGTGCCGTTGTTGACGCATTCAGCTATAGCCTGCATCAAGCCGAATTTATGCAGTTCAGCAACGAGATGGAACGTATTTCCGCCGCCCACCACTATGCAGTCGGCAGTCTTCACAAGACCGACTTTATCCTCGACTTCGTGAACCGAGACAAACTTTTTCACACCGAGTTTATCGTCAAAAACTTTCTTAACTCTTTCAGTATAAGCACTATAACTTTTAGGATATGGATTTCCGCCGATAAAAACGCCTGCGAAAGGCACAAACGCCACCTTGCTGTCGGCGCCAAGTTTATTTTTGTCAAAAAACTGTTCGAGTTGGGTCATCGCCCATGCCAAATATGTCTCACCAAAGTTCGTTGAATTGCTGATTAAAAGTAAGTTTCTCATATTTTCAATTTTTAAAATTTTCCACAAAAGTAATGTTTTTTTTTGATATGAAAAAAAATATTTTCAATTTTGCATATCAAAGTTCACCGATATAAAGAAGCCGGTTGTTTTTCAATGACTGGGATTAATACGTAACTTCTTCAAGGAAAAGGGCGTGGGCAGGCATAGATGTGCCGGCCGAGCAGCGATTTTTCTTTTCTATGACGGCGCGGAAATCGTTCGGTGTCATTTTTCCTTTCCCTACTTCAAGCAAGGTGCCGACGATGGCGCGCACCATATTTCGCAAGAATCTGTCGGCTTTGATACGGAAAACAAGCAGGTCGTTTTGTTCGAACCAGCAGGCTTCCATTATTTTACAGTTATTTGTCTTAACTTGGGTATGCAACTTGGAAAAGCTTGTAAAATCCTGATACTCAAAGAGAATCTTGGCGGCTTCATTCATTTTATCGACATCGAGATGACCATATATATATAAGGAGTCGTTGGTATGAAATGGATTTTTAGTTCGAGAAATATAATAATGATATGTGCGTGACTTTGCATCGAAGCGGGCGTGAAAACACGGGGCGACCTGCCAGCAGCGGTACACCACGATATCCTCCGGAAGAAAGACATTTAATTGATATACAAATCCTTGCAAATCAGTTATCGGTTCGCTTTCAAAATGAGCGTAGAAATTTCTTGCGTTCACCCCTGTGTCTGTGCGTCCACATCCCGTGACCGAAACGGTTTGTTTCAATTTTAGGCTTATACATTTCTCAAGCACTTCCTGCACCGAGATGTCGCCTTGTTGAATTTGCCAGCCATGATAAGCCTTTCCATTATATGCAATATGTAAAAAATACCTGTTCATGAAAATTTCGTTTTGCAAAAATAAAAAAAAACTTGCATGGTTGAAAAATTATTTTTATCTTTGTGGTGAATTTTAACCTCAAAATCGCAAAGCCATGCCGATATACATGCTAAAAGACGAGGTATATGATTTTCCGCCCGTAAACCAGTCGACGAATGACGGTTTGTTGGCGATTGGCGGAGATTTATCGCCCGAAAGGTTACTCGTCGCCTACTCATCGGGGATATTTCCATGGTATTCGGAGGGAGAACCCATTTTATGGTGGGCTTTAGACCCGAGAATGGTGTTGAAGCCGACTGATTTGAAAGTCACGAAATCACTATGGAAAACTCTTGAGTCCAACAAATACTCCTGTTCATTTGACGCTGATTTTGAAGGAGTTATAAGTGCATGTGCCAATATTCCGCGCACCGACGAGCAGATTGAGGAAGAAGAAGACCGGGACGAGCCGTGCTCATGGATTAGCGAGGACATGATAGCGGCATATTGCGAGTTACACAAGTTGGGTTTCGCGCATTCCGTCGAGGTATATCAGGACAACGAGTTGGTTGGAGGGCTTTACGGCATTGCCATCGGCAAGGTGTTCTGCGCTGAATCGATGTTTCACACCAAGACCGACGCTTCAAAGGTAGCGTTATATAACCTGTGTCAGTTTTTGGTCAGAAACAATTTCGAGCTCATTGACGCGCAGCAGGAAACGGGGCACATGAAGCGCATGGGTGCCGCTCCCATTCCGAGGAGGGAGTTCATGAAACTTCTGAAAGGGCTCGTAAAGGAGCAGAGTCTTGTCGGAAACTGGGGCGACGGTTCAGCGGAGTTGATGACGTTGACTATTGACAATTAGTTGGTTGGAAACATTCCGACCAATTGACTTATTCGTTTATAAAACCTCTTTGATTTTAACTAATTTTTCCAGCAACGGTTCTACCAAGTCGAGGCGAAGCATGTTTGCGCCGTCGGATTTTGCAACAATCGGATTGGGGTGTGTTTCCATGAAGATACCGTCGGCACCTACAGCTATCGCGGCTTTGGAAATCAATTCTATAAGTTCAGGCTTGCCGCCGGTTACGCCTGCCGTTTGGTTGGGCTGCTGCAGAGAATGTGTTACGTCCATGATGACAGGCACATTGTTTTTCCGCATATCGTATATGTTGCGATAGTCAACGACGAGATCTTGGTATCCGAAGAAATTACCCCTGTCAGTAAGCATCACAGACTGGTTGCCCGACTGTTGCACTTTATCAACGGCAAAACGCATAGAATCTCCAGAAAGAAACTGACCTTTTTTGATATTGACTGTTTTTCCTGTTTTCGCAGCAGCGACAAGCAAGTCGGTCTGACGGCACAAAAAAGCCGGAATTTGAATAACATCAACATATTCTGCGGCGAGAGCGGCTTCTTCGCAAGAATGAACATCTGTTACAACAGGGATATTGAATTGCCTTGAGATACCTTTCAAAACATTAAGTGCTTTCTCGTCTCCTATCCCTTGAAACGAATCGAGACGCGAGCGGTTGGCCTTGCGATAGGAACCTTTGAAAACAAACGGTATGTCAAGATTCTTTGTGACTTCAACAAGTTTCTCGGCAATTTTAAAAGGAGATTCCTCGTCTTCAACAACACAAGGTCCGGCAAGAAGAAAGAAACGATTTGACTTCAGCGATTTCAGGAAAGGATAGTTGCTTAATGTTATCATTGTTTGAAAATTTTTGCAAAATTAAGAAAAAAGTCGAGAGTTTCAGCGTTTGAAGGTGTTTTTTTTAGAACAACAAGAATTTCTAAAAACACAACACAGAGGCAATATTAATTTAAGGTGTTAAAAAAAAATTGACTTTTTTGTTTTTGTGTAAAAAAAATGTTTATTTTTGCGTGGCACTATCGTGCGGAGAACAACTAAATTAATTAACAACTAAAATTTATACTTATGAAAAAATTGTTTACATTAGCGCTTGTGATGGCGATGACCGTTACAAGTTTTGCACAGGTGAAGAGCATTTCACACAAGTCTGTCAAGGCGGAGCCGGCACAGGCAATGACATTCACAGGTCATGAAAATCTCGAAACGAGTTTCGTTGCTTCAACAAGAAGCATTATGACAGCTCCGGAAGAGACTGAATTAAGCCAGACATTCTACGACTGGCAATCAAACAGCGGTCCGAGAAACTTCACGGCGGTATGGCCTGATGGTTTCGCTGTGATGTGTTACACACAGTCAACAGACCAGGCACATTCAGACCGCGGTACCGGTCTCGCCATTTGGGATCCGGCCGTCGGCGAGTGGGAGTTCACCGAGACACGCGTTGAAGGTGTGAAAACAGGTTTCGGTTCAATCGCACGTTACAAGGAAAACGGCCTCGTTATCGCAGCCCACACCATCGCTAACGACTCAAGAATTTTCCTCGTTGAAGATTTCCGTCAAGGAAACCGCAATTTCGGAGAAGGCATCGTGTTGCCGACAGAAGGTCATGATCCGACATGGCCGGCTGTACAATGTTCAGGAGAGAACCTCGACATTGTTCACGTTCTTGTCACAAACAATAACGTAACGACACCTTATGTGAGCCCTATCCTTTACTATCAGTATGCAAACGGCGAATGGACACGTCAGTATGAGATTATCCCCAACCTTGATGCTTCCAACGTGTCAAACGGTGGTGCAAACGTCACATACTTCATGCAGTATGACCCTGCCAAGCCGAACCGTGTGGCTTTCATTTTAAACAATTCATGGAGCGATGGCAAAGCCGTTGTTTCAGAAGACAACGGTGCGACATGGACAGACAGAGTGTTCTACAAGCACCCTGGCATCAACGAGACATACCCTGAAGGAAAAATCGGATTCCTGTATCCACGCTGGACCGACGCCGAATTCGACGCCAACGACAATCTTCACGTTGTTTATGAATACAACGGTACAACTGGAGTTGCCACAAGTCCACAAGGCAGCTACTATCCTGCAATGGGCGGCGTGGCTTACTGGAGCGAAGTTCTTCCAAAGAACGCAATGTGTGTTGGCGGCATCGGCGAAGTCGGCGCCCCGTTCATCATTGACTCAACATATATGATGCAAGACTTGTACATGTCAGAATGGTACTGGAGTGACGCTCTCCACGAGCCACTTCCGGAATACATTGGCGAGCTTGAAGTCGTTGACGAAGACGGCAATGTCCTTCCTCGCACTGCTGAAGGCTTCTTCCCAAACACTAACGAGTGGAAAGAGCACGGAAGTTACAACTGCGGCAAGGCCGGTTTCGCGACAATGCACATGGACGGCGACAGAATCTGCGCGTTCTGGTCAATGATAGCCGGCGACAGCGAATCAATGTACATCTCTAACGGCACTCATTATTTCAGAATGTTCGGCAATATGTCCGTTGACGGTGGCAACACTTGGTGCGGCACAAAGCAAATTTTAACCGATGTCATGAACATCTACGACGAGCTGGTTTATTGCAAAGTTATTCCTTACGTTTATACAGACGCGGAAGGCGACTACCTCTGGCTCTGCTATCAGGCCGACCAGGAACCTGGCACATGCGTACAGAACGACGAGAATGTATGGGATAACAATTTCTACAGAGCAGCCAAGGTTTATTTCAATTATTTAGGTGTTGAGGACAACGCCATGACAGTTGCTCCTACCATCAACGTCTATCCTAACCCGGCGCAGGGTTCATTCAACGTAAGACTCAACAATGCAAGCAACGTTAATATCTTCAACACTGTTGGTCAGTTAGTGAAAACATACAACAATGTCACAGAACTTAATAACGTCAACCTCGAAGCAGGTGTTTACTTCGTGAACGCCGGCAACCAGACAGTCAAGGTTGTTGTGAAGTAAGGCTTTGTCCCTTAAATCTTAAAAAAGAGCAGAGATGTCACACCGTGATGTCTCTGCTTTTTTAGGATTAATGGAAAGATGTTTTTAATAATTTCGCAAAATATAATTGCATAAAAATGGATAACATAAAAAAATATTTAGATGAATTGGTGGCGAAAAACAATACCGAAGCGTTTATCAAAGACGATCCGATACAATTTCCGCACGGATACAGTGTTTTGAAAGACATTGAAATTGTATCGTTTTTAGTGGCTACAATAGCATGGGGAAATAGAAAGATGATTCTAAACAACGCCAATAAAATGCTTGAGATGATGGGGAAATCGCCATACGACTATGTGATGTCAAGAAGATGGGAAAAGATAGACGACGGGGTTTGTGTACACAGAACATTTTTTGGCAGAGATTTGAAGTATTATTGCAATGGAATAAGTAGAATTTATGGCATGAATGCTGTTAACAGCTTGGAAGATGTATTTTACAATGACGAGCATGATGTTTGGAAAGGAATACAGAAGTTCAGAGACTTGATGGCGGAGGCAAATGGCAGAACCAGCAAACACATATCCAATCCAAGTTGTTGCGAACCCAAGAAAGGCTCGGCTTGCAAGAGATTACACATGGCGTTAAGATGGCTTGTAAGAGACGACGGCATTGTTGACTTGGGAATTTGGAAACGATTGAGCCCCAAGGACTTGATGATACCGTTAGATGTGCATGTGGCGAGAGTTTCAAGAGAGTTGGGATTGATTGAAAGAAAAAGCAACGACAGGCCGACGGTGGAGTCGCTAACCTCACGACTACGAGAATTTGACGAAGAAGACCCTGTGAAATACGATTTCGCACTGTTTGGAGTGGAGTTGATGTAGTTTTAAAGTTCAAAGCAAAAAATGTTGATAACTTTATGATTCTTGCGAGTTATCAACATTTTTTTTATTAATTTTATTCGTATGATAAGAGTATTTTTTATAATTTTGTAGGACTATTAGTATTCATGGATTTATTAAAAAATTAAAAATTATAACTATTAAAATCAAGTACAATGAAACGTGGATTTACATTGATTATCACAGTTTTAATGCTGATGACGACAAATTCCGTCTGGGGACAGACGAGAGAAGAGGTTGTTGCATACACTTTAGACGGCACCATGACGGGCGGCATAAACGGTTATGCAACGGAAAGTGAGATTACACAAAACGACATAACATGGATGGTTACCGGCAACACAACTACGAATCCGTGGCGTATCGGAGGTAAGAGTCTCACCGATATGGAGCGTCCTGTTTATTCAACAGGCACGATATCCGACAACATCACCAAGATTGTTGTAACACATGGCACAGCCAAAGATATCACCGTCAGTTCGATGACCTTGACTGTGTCGGCGAATGCTGATTTTAGCGCCCCTGTCAGCACAATTATTGAGGATTTCACAGCAAATGGAACGACCACATTCAACAGGCCCACGGCTACTGATTGGACGAACATGTATTACAAAATCACTTACACGGTTTCAGTTTCAGCGAACTCAAATAAATTCTTTCAATTTGTCAAAGCCGAATTTTATAAAGAGAGCGGAGGCATGGAGACTGTGGCGACTCCCGCTTTCTCACCGGTGGCAGGAACTTATACCTCGGCACAGAATGTGACGATAGCTTGCGCCACTGAAGGTGCGACGATTTATTACACATTAGACGGCACAGACCCGACAACAGCAAGCACGGCTTACACTGCGGCTATCGCAATCAGCGAGACGACAACAGTTAAGGCTTTCGCTGTCAAAGAAGGCATGAACAACAGCGAGATTGCAGATGCGACATATACCATCAACATTGCTCCTCCCACTCCGACGGTGACATTCAACAAGTTGACATCTCACAATGATGTCACTAACGATGGTGTTTACATGATTGTCGATGTAGTCGGCGGTTATGCTTTGACAAGTGCCAATGGTTCAGGTGCGGCTCCTTCAGCGATAGCTGTCACAATCGAGAACGACGCTATTTCCGGTAATATAGAGGAGTCTTTGCGGTGGAACATCAAAGCTGTTGAAGGCGGTTACACCATCAGTCCTGTAGGCGAGGCCGAGACATTCCTTTACACGACAAACACCAACAACGGCGTGAGAGTCGGTGTCAACGACAACAAAGTTTGGAAATTGGACATCACAGATTCCATCAAGCCTAATTATCACGGCTTCAAGAATGTGGCATTCAACCGTTACCTTGGTGTATATAACAACAGCAATTGGCGCACATACACATCTGTCAACGCGAACATTGAGAACACACAGATTGAAATCTTCGTTTTAGGAGACACGCCGGTTCACACATCTTACGATGTGAATATTGCCGCAGGCATTGAAAACGGCACTATTTCGGTCAATCCGACATCGGCGGAAGCAGGAGCCACAATCACGGTGACGGCAGAAGCCGCTCAAGGCTATGAATTGTCGGCACTGACATATACCTATGGCACAATCACGAACGACATTAGTCTTGAGACGATGCAGTTCACAATGCCGGCAAGCAACGTGACAGTGAACGCCACATTCACGGTGTTGGCGCATGTAGCCAACCCGACATTCACTCCTGTCGAGGGTTCATTCATCACGGCTCAAGAGGTTTCATTATCTTGCGCCACTGAAGGTGCGACGATTTATTATACATTAGACGGCACAAGCCCGACAATCGAGAGCACCGCATACACCGAGGCATTCACGGTAAGTGCGACCACCACTGTCAAAGCCTTGGCCGTGAAAGAAGGTCTTAATGACAGCGATGTGGTGTCTGCGACATACACCATTATCGAGCCCATCACCATAGCAGCCGCCAAAGCATTGAACATCAACGAATATGCTTTAGTGCAAGGTGTTGTGACATTCATCGATGGACGTAACATCTACATTCAAGATGTCACGGCGGGTATTGACTTATACTTAAACAACAACACTGTTCCGACGACATTGGCGCTTGGCGACATGGTTTTGGCATACGGCAAGAAGGCCGTTTTCAGCGGTCTTGTCGAGTTGACGGGCATCAACGGAGGCTCCTCCGACCAGTTCATAATAGTATCGACAGGCAACGAGCTTCCGTTGGCAGAGAAGACCATTGCAGAAATCATGTCTGATTTCAGTGGTGACAACATGTTGCAGTCGACACGCGTGAAGATTGTCGGAGCGACAATTGGCGCGCTCAACATTGCCGGCAACACACCCATCACACAAGGCGAGAGTACATTGAACATCTACAAGATGCCTGTCGTGGAAGGTCTTGAAGAAGGCGATTTAGTGACGGTAACGGGAGTTATAGGTTGTTACAACAATCCGCAATTGCGCATTGCCGACGCGAATGATGTAATCTTCACACATCCTGCCGGTATCACAGCGAGTCCGACAGTTCTGTCAGGATTCAATTATGTGCATGAAGAGGGTCCGTCGGCGGCGAAGACGTTCAGCATTGCCGGCAGGAGTCTTACCGCGCCAACACACATCTATGCGCCCGAGAGTTTTGAGATGTCGTCATTCCCCGGCGAGAACTTCCATCCAGAAAGCAGCATCACGATTAACACATACACGGGCACATACAACCACACTATCAAGGTAAGAATGAAAGAGGGTCTTGAGATTGGCGAATACGATGAGGTTATCACCATCTGTTCAGAAGGATTAGACACCATTTACGTTGCGTTGAGCGGCAGCGTTACCGCCGCGCCGGTAGCGACCGGCTATGCGCGCATAAGCGATATTTCCCAGCTCGCCAGCGGCTCGAAGGTCATCTTTGCAGCACGTTACAACGAGAACAGCACAGAATATTATGCGATGACGGCACAGACATCAGGCAAGCCGGAAGGCGTGTTGTTCACAAGCGTCGTTGACAACAACGAGACATTGCCGGCAGAAATCACCGATGCAGAAGCAACATATTATTGGACTGTTGACATGAACGGTGCCAACTACACCTTCACCAATGCCAGCGGCAACTTACTCGGTTACACCAGCGGCACCAACTTCGCAACGGGCGGAGACAACACGGAATGGGCTATCACATATCAGACATCAGAAGCCACGGCAATGGTTCCTGAATATTCAGGTTTCGTTGTGAACAACGTCAACAATGCGGTAAGAGCTTTTGCCTTGAACGGCAATCACAACTTCGGTCCATACCACACACAGAACATGAACGGAGAAGGATACAACTTCTTCCTTGACATATTCGCCACAGTTGGCGGCGGTGCCTTGACATGCGCCACACCGGCATTCACACCGGAGGCAGGCACATACTATGAGGTTCAGACAGTTGCGATAGCATGCGGCACAGCAGAGGCGGTCATATACTACACCACCGACGGCACAGAGCCAACAACGGAAAGCAATGTTTATTCAGAGCCTATCACCGTCGGCTCAAGCATGACTATCAAGGCGATTGCGATGAAAGAAGGCTATGAGAACAGCAACATCGCGACAGCAGAATACAATATCATCTTAGGTGCGGTCACCATCTTCAGTCAAGACTGGGAGGGCGACATGAATGGCTGGACATTTGTGACAGTGTCGGGCGAGAAGCCATGGACCATCGCACAATACAACGGAAACCACTACGCTTACGGCAACGGCTACAACGGCGGCGCAAACGAACAGTGGTGCATCTCCCCTGCTTTCAGTCTCAACACTTACAGCAATGTCAATTTATCATTCAGAAATGCGAAGAATTACAACGGTCCGGATATGCAATTGTATTTCTCCAACGACTACAACGGGGAGACACCGGCCACGGCGACATGGACAGAGCTTGAGTTCAACAAATCGACAGGCTCATTCGCATGGACAGAGTCAGGAGTCGTTGACCTTTCAGGTTTCACTGGCGACAACTGTCACATCGGATTCAAATACACTTCGACCGATACCGAAGCTGCAGCATGGGAAGTTGACGATATTGTTTTGGTTGGAGCCACAACAGAACCATATCTCACGGTCACTCCAAACGTTCTATCAGGTTTCACACATGTTGTAGGCGAAGGTCCATCAGCGTCACAAACATTTGTTTTGACAGCGGGCAACATTCTTCCTGCACCAGGCGGAACAGCGGGAAGCGTTGTTTTGAGCGTTGCAACGCCGTTTAGTATTTCTCTTGACGATGAGAGTTATGGCAACGAGCTCTTGTTTAATAACATCACCGACATTGCTTCGACGTCAATTTACGTGAGAATGAACGGCGCGGAAGTCGGTCAGTACAACGGCGTTGTAAGCATTCTTGCTTCATCGTCAAACGAGGCGACTGTTACATTGAGCGGCACTGTCACAGAGCCAAGCTCCGCCGGTGATTGGAACAGAATTTATTCGCTCAACGACCTCGCTGACGGCGACCAGATCATCATCGCATCACGTTACGATGTGACAGTTGGCAACGGTTACTACGCCATGACAGCCAGTGTTTCGGGCAAGCCAGAAGGCGTGCTTTTCACATCAGTGAGCGAAGGCGGTGTCGAGACCTTGCCGGCAGAGATTTCAAACGATGCCGACACGTATCTGTGGAATGTGACACGAGATGGCGATGTCATCACTTTGGTGAACGCAGCCGGCGACAGCCTTGGCTATAACAGCAGCACAAACTTTTCGGGCAACGTCAACACTGAATGGAACATCGTTCTCGAGACAGCAGGCGAAGGAGCCATGATTCCCAACTACACAGGATTTGTCATCACCAACGGAACGACGATTACCCGCGGCATTGCGAAGAACGCATCAAACAAGTTCGGCGCTTATTCAACAAGTAACATTGCAAGTTCCGATTACAATTTCTTCCTTGATTTGTTCGTATTTGGCGGTTCTGTGACACCTACGGTGGCGACACCGGTGTTCAGTGCGGCTTCAGGCACGTATTTTGAGACATTCGATGTTGAAATCACATGTTCGACAGAAGACGCGACAATTTACTATACCCTTGACGGCACAGACCCGACGGCGGAGTCGAATGTTTACACAGAAGCCATCTTCGTTGAGCAGGATATGACAATCAAAGCCATAGCAATGATGGAAGGCTGCGAGAACAGTGCCATAGCCACTGTTAATTATGTCATCTTGACAAATGTCGAGCTTATCTTAAGCCAAGACTGGGAGGGCGACATGAACGGCTGGACATTCGTCACCGTGGAAGGCAACAAGCCATGGACAGTCGCGCAATACGCCGGCAACAACTATGCCAACGCCAATGGTTTCGGCGACGACGTGGACAACGAGCAGTGGTGCATTTCCCCTGCTTTCAACCTCAATGCTCGCTCCTATCAAAACATCACATTGACATTCAAGAATGCCACCAAGTTCACCGGTCCGGCAATGGAACTTTATTTCTCAAACGACTACGACGGCAACAATTTAAGCATGGCGACATGGATGCCATTGGAATACATAGCGTCTGAAGGCAACTACACGTGGACAGAATCCGGTGATATTTCGCTTGATGATTTCAGCGGAGAGAACTGCTGCATCGCCTTCAAGTATATCAGCACAGTTGACGAAGGTGCTGCGGCGTGGGAGGTTGACGACATTATGATTGTGGCAGAAGTCTGCACGGGCGTAAACACACCTGAAGTCACTTTGAATGTCGATGTATGGAACAGCGACAACGAACTCATTATTATGAACAACGGCGATGCGACCTTGAACGTTGCAGTTTACAATCTTGTTGGACAGCCTGTTTTGAGCGAGGCAGCGACAACGGGCAGCAACGTTATCCGTCACGACCTTGTTGAAGGCGTTTACATTGTAAGATTAAGCGACGGCAAGGAGGCGACAGGAGTCAAGGTTATCGTGAGAAGGTAGTCTTTAGTTATTAGCCATTAGTTATTAGCCATTAGCTATTAGCTATTAGCCATTAGCGGGGTTGTTTCTGAGGAGGCGACTCCGCTTTTTATTTTATCATTGTCATTTCGACCAAAATATAATGGAGGAATTTTCTATTTTTCAAAATCATATTTAGCAACCTCGTATCTTTCAAATTTTTGTGTTTTTGCAAAAGCAAGGATTCGTTCCACATTATGGACGGAAACAACATCACACCTCTGTCAGCCCCAGGCCTTACAGCTCTTGTCGGCGACTTGCGCCTGAAATCAACGATGCCGGCAACCGTGTCGCAGCATGGGTCAGGCTTCAGATAAATGTCGGGATTTCTACAATCCACACATTGACGAAGAAGATAAATACAATTGCAGAGATATTTCATGAAACGTCTCTGCCTGTAATTACTTCATCATGCGGCACACCAGATTTCCCTCGCCGAAGGTGTCGTCGATGCGAGTCAAATAAAGACCTTGTTTTCCGCCCGTCTTGAGTATCTTTCTTCCAGTTGTTTTTTGTGATACAGATAATCAGGGTCGTCGAAATATTTGGCTTGGGCGGGGCATTTCTTAATACAGGCGCCACATTTTATGCAAATGCCTGTAATTATAGAGAAATCCTCCGAAGATATGGAACCCATGGGGCAAATCCTTGAGCACAAGCCACATTTCACACATTTGCCATCGGTTTTAGGCTTCACTTTACGGATATCTATTGGACGTCCATCATCGGTTTTTGGTTGAAAATAAAAAGCATCGGCATCACCATCTACCATGATAGGTTCATGATAGCCAATGTTTTCTGTCTTAGAGATTTTATCAACGATATCGTCAGCGAATTTTTCAGCAAAAGCGATGTCGTCAGTGTCAGGACGACCTGCCGCCAGCACTGTCGAAAACGAATGTTCTGCCACGAAAGCAGCTCCAGCCATGGTTTTAAAGTCATGTTTCTCAAGAATGTTCCGCAGTTCTATCAAGGCGTTGTCGAATGTACGGTTGCCAAAGGTGACTATTGGCACGGCGATACTTCCGTTTCCTTGAATGGCATCCATATATTTCAACAACACATTAGGAACTCTTCCCGCATAAGTCGGCACGCCAAACACCACTATAGAATCGGGATTTATATCAGGGAATGACAGTCTCGTCGATGGCAGTGTGAAATCATGACAATGTGTATTCACATTGAGGATATGTGCCAACTTGTCGCCTATAGCGTCAACGACTTTTCGTGTTGTGCCTGTAGCGGAAAAATAAATCTTGTATATAGATGAGATATTCATGGTTATTAAAAGACTTTAGCCGTCAGACATGTTCCAACGACTAAAGTCCAAGCAAGGTTAGGTATCTATTATTCCATCACGCGGCAAACAAGATTTCTGTCGCCAAAGGCATCGTCGATACGAGTAACGTGCGGGAAATATTTATCCTGGACGTCGCTTTTCAATGGGGTGCCGGCCTCTTCACGGCTGAATGGGAAGTTCCATTCGTTTGCCATCAACATCTCGGCTGTGTAAGGAGCGTGTGAGATGATATTGTCGCCTTGAGGAGCCTTGCCGTCTTCGATGTCCTTGATTTCCTGGCGAATCTTGATCATTGCGTCAACGAATCTGTCGAGTTCCGCCAAAGGTTCGCTTTCTGTAGGCTCGACCATCAATGTATCGTGTACCGGGAATGCCACTGTCGGTGCATGGAAACCGTAGTCCATCAAACGTTTTGCTATGTCGATAGCCGCAACGCCAGTAGCCTTATCGATGCCGTTGATGTCGAGAATCATCTCGTGTGCGACATGACCGCGGTTGCCGGTATAGAGGATTGGATAGTAATCTTTAAGTCTGTCTTTCAAGTAGTTAGCATTGAGGATAGCACCCATTGTGGCTTTTTTCAGACCTTCGCCGCCCAACATTTTGAGGTAGCAGTATGTGATTGTGAGAATCTGTGCACTTCCGAAAGGTGCCGCTGACACTGCGCCCGTCTGTTTTTCGCCGCCTGTCTTGAAGCAGACATGGCTTGGGAGGAAAGGAACGAGATGTGCCGCCACGCCTATAGGGCCCACGCCCGGACCGCCGCCGCCATGAGGGATTGCGAATGTCTTGTGCAGGTTGAGATGGCAGACGTCAGCACCGATGAATCCCGGGCATGTAAGTCCTACTTGAGCGTTCATGTTGGCACCGTCCATATAGACCTGGCCGCCGTTGTCGTGAACGAGTTTCACGAGGGTGCGAATGCCGTCTTCATAGATACCGTGCGTTGAAGGATATGTCACCATGAAAGCGCAGAGGGTGTCCTTATATTGTTCGGCTTTCTCTTCAGCGTCGGCGAGGTCGATGTTACCGTGCTCATCGCATTTCACGACGACGACCTGCAAGCCCGCCATCGCTGCCGAAGCCGGGTTGGTTCCGTGCGCAGATGCAGGAATCAAGCAGATGTTGCGCTGCCCCTGACCGTTAGCTTCCTGGTAACGACGAATGGTCATCAAGCCTGCGTATTCACCGCTGGCACCAGAGTTAGGCATGAACGACATTCCCTTGAATCCCGTGATTTCGCAAAGGTCTTTCTCCATCTCACTGATTAGTTCAAGATAACCCTCGGCTTGTTCTGCCGGCACGAATGGGTGAATGTTGCCGAATTCCGGCCAGCTGAGGGCGAACATCGCTGTCGCAGGGTTCAGTTTCATCGTACATGAGCCGAGCGGAATCATCGAGCGGTTCAGGCTGAGGTCGCGGTTCTCAAGCTGTTTCATATAACGCATCATGTCGGTTTCGCTGCGATACTTCGAGAACACCGGGGCGGTGAGGAATGGCGTTGTTCTTCTCATATCTTCACAGATGCCACAGAAACTCTGACAGTCAGGGTCGCAGACGAGGTCTTCGTGTTTCTTGCCGAGAGCTTCAGCGACCACCATTCCGATTTCGTTGAGGTCGTCGCGACTTGTGGTCTCGTCGATGCTGATGCCGAAGTGCCGTTTGTCGATGATACGGAAGTTCATGCGGTGTTTCTCCGCCGCTTCTTTCACCTTGCATGTGCATGCGCCTTCCGGAAGTTCGAACAACAAGGTGTCGAAGAAGTGTTTGTTGAGCTGCCGTACGCCATATTTCTCCAATTCTTTTGAGAGTTTGACGGCGAGACAGTTGATATGATGCGCGATTTCTTTTATGCCGTCTTGTCCGTGATATATTGCGTAGAATCCCGACATGATGGCGAGCAATGCCTGGGCTGTGCAGATGTTTGAAGTGGCTTTTTCACGTTTGATATGCTGCTCGCGTGTCTGCAGCGCAAGACGATATGCGGGGTTGCCGAGAGCGTCTTTCGAGATGCCGATGATACGGCCGGGCATAGAGCGTTTGTATGCCTCTGTTGTCGCGAAGTAACCTGCGTGCGGGCCGCCGAATGCCATCGGGAGACCGAAACGCTGGTTGCTGCCGAACACCACGTCGGCGCCCCATTCACCCGGAGGTGTGATAAGAGCCAAACTCATGAGGTCGGCAGCGACACCGACTTGCATGCCTTTTTCTTTCCATACCTTAACGTCCTCGCGATAGTCGATGACGAGACCGTATTGGTTGGGATTCTGCACAATAACCCCGAAGTATTCCTCGCCTGCGCTGAAGTTCTTAATGTCATCAACGACGACATCAATTCCGAGAAAATGAGCGCGTGTCTTTATGACCTCTATGGTTTGGGGGAACATGTCGTTTGCCACGAAAATCTTATTGACATCGGCCTTCACCTGTGCGCGTGAACGCTCGTGATAAAACATGAGCATCGTCTCGGCTGCCGCCGTAGCCTCGTCGAGCAACGATGCGTTGGCCAACGGCATCGCTGTCATATCGCTGATGACGGTCTGAAAATTCAACAAAGCCTCAAGACGACCCTGTGAAACTTCCGCCTGATAAGGCGTATATGAGGTGTACCAACCCGGATTCTCAAGCACGTTGCGTATAATGACACCAGGAGTGATGACGTTGTAGTAACCCATTCCAATGTAACTGCGGAACTGTTTGTTCTTTGCACCAATCGCCTTGAGATGGTTGATACATTCGTATTCATTCATTCCACGACCGATTTTAAGGTCTTCTTTAAGACGAATATCCGGAGAAATAATCTCATCGACAAGCTGTTCTGTCGATTTCACGCCTATGACCTTAAGCATTTTCTCAACATCTGCCTCTGTCGGGCCGTTGTGACGTTTAATAAAGTTATTGTTTATCATATAGTTATATTTTGATTTGTTATTAATCTTAAAAACATGCAAATTTATATTTTTTTCTTCAATTTTCCAGTTTTTTTATAACTTTGCATCATAAATATTTCTCAATATGAAAAAGAACCTGCTTATAATCATAATGATTATTGCTGTTGCGACCAATAGTTGCAAGGAGAAAAAATCCAAGTCATTGAATTACAACGATTCCAACCCTATCGTAATGGCTTTGTCCGGTACAACCAATGAATTTGACCGCCAGATTGATGTCACATCTGATTATGACATCACCTACACGGCGATAAATGACGGGAGTGTCGAGGTTATTACAGTTTCCGCCGACGGGAAGCTCCATGGCAAAAACGTCGGAACGGCAAAAGTCGGCATATCGAATGGATACGAGAGCCTTATCGTCGATGTGAAAGTGTACCTTTTCATAGAGCCGACTTTCGAGTTCGGATGCAGTTCGAGCCGTATCAAGTCGCTCTACGGAAGTCCATACCAGTCGGGTTACAACAATAACGGCGACCTTGTTTACATATTCACCGGACAACACGGTTATTCTTACGCCTGCGGCGAGATGGACTTTTTCTTCGATGGAGAAAAAAAGTATAAAGAATCAGACGTTTACATCAGGCCGTCAGTGGATTTTCTTTTAAACAATTATTTAAACGAGAGATTTTATTTAGACACAATCATCGGCGACACCTTGTCAATATACAGATTTAAACTCGACAACGACATTATTTGCGGAAAATTCGCGTCACACAACCAATGGAACGAATGGTGTTTGTTTTATTACAGGCTGGATGGCGAGAAATCCCTCGCCAACTCTTTGAAGACGCGTCCACGTTCCTCGAAGTTCTTGTATTGATCATAGCTGGCAGCGGCTGGCGACAGAAGGCACACATCGCCGTTTTCTGACAGGCTCTTGATAATTTCAAAGGCTTCGTGCAGGTCTTTGAAATTTTTCATATCACCTTGATAACCGACCTTTTGAAGCATGTCGCACATTCTTTGTCCGGCTTTTCCGGTATAAAGGATATGCTTCACGGGATTCTCGACAAGATATTTTATCAAAGGAGTGTAGTCTATCTCACGGTCGAAGCCGCCGAGAAGCAGAAACGTCACGTTTTTAACAGTCTGCAGAGCTGCAATGGCAGCCTGCGGGATGGTGGAGATGCTGTCGTTATAAAAAGTGACTCCGTTGAATGTGCCCACCAATTCCTGACGATGTTCCAGAGGCTTGAAGCTGCACAAATGAGGCATCACCTCCTCCACATTGATACCGAAAGCGTGGATTGCGCACAATGCAGCCTTGACATTCAGTCGGTTATGCTCGCCTTTCAATGGAACAGACGCCCAATTCACGTCAAAATCGTAATATTGATAGTTTAGCGCATGAATCATCATTTTCTCGGCTTCATAGCAAAACTCGTTGTTGGTGACAGCCCAGTCGCACTCGCCCATCTTGCTGATAATGTTCAACTTGGCATCACGATAAGCTTCAAAAGTGCCAAAATGGTCGAGATGTTCCTCAAAGACGTTGAGTAAAATTCCGATGTGCGGACTACGGTGTATGAACTGCAACTGGTGTGCGGAGAGTTCAAACACTATTATGGATTTATTATTGATTTTCTCTATGATGTCAAATATCGGAACTCCGATGTTTCCCGCCAAAATCACATCCTTTCCCGACTCTTTCAAAAGATGAAAAATCAATGTTGACGTTGTGCTTTTGCCTTTAGTTCCTGTGACACCAATGATTTGATTATGAAATTCCTCCAAAAACAAATCCGTTTGAGAAGTTATTTTTGAAAAATCTATATCTTTGTCTTTCAAAGATATACCTGGAGTTTTCAGAACTATATCATAATCGTTGACAGCATCAAAGTAATTATCGCCGGAATACAATCTCGGATTATAAGGATTTACCGGATTTTGGGGATTAAACGATATGTTTTCAAAGGCCGATTCATTTTTATCGGCTATACCGATTTCTGCATGAGGCATAAACTTCCTGATGAAAGCCAGCGACGACTTGCCTTCGCGGCCAAATCCCATGATGAGAATGCGTTTTCCTCGAAGACGTTTGAATATGCTGTTCATGCTAAACATCAAGTCCCTCCTTCAAGATATTTTCAAACAGTTCCGGCAAATTATTATCGTCATCGAATTGAGTCATGAAATCCTTGACAGTCGGGACATCAGTTTTTTCGATGCCATTCAATATCGTATCTTTCAGGTTATCATCATGTTGCAGGATATTATTCACACAAGCGCGCACCTCTCCCACTGTCCCCACGCATTCAAACGGCTTCACCTCCACCGAGCCGTCCAACCGGTCTAATATCGGACGCAAGTCATTGTCTTTCAGCAAATCTTTGTTAAAAATCCTTGTCAATTCTTTTCTTGAGATGAATGGCGACAATGCGAGCCATGTGAACAGACATTTGGGACATTTCCCGCACCATGAATCGGTTTTCGAGCCGACGTTGCAGCTTTTGAACGCTTTATGATAGTCTTTCGCCCGGCTGAACAGTTTGGCGATTTGCAGTTCGTTGAGAGGTCGCAAGAAACTAAAATATTGAATATCGGCATTAACATATTTTGAGACATAATGTCTGAAATCATTTTCAAACGCTATCGACTTGCTATACTGATGGTTTATTTCGGTATCCGGCACTGTCGGTTCATTTGCCGACGATTCGTTAGACAGTGCGATATATCTGCTTTGTGTCGCGAAGCCGAGCAAAATCGCATAAAATGCGAGCAATGCCGAGAACGGAGTGTGGCCGTTGAGATAGCCTTCGGCGTTCATTTTCAGCATCGTCGGGTCTAAAGAACGCATTATTATCGATGTCTGTTCCTTCGTGAAGCCGGCGGCAGCCACGCATTGGGCGGTCGCTTCTCTTGGATTGATTATCAACGGAATAGCGGCGATACGGTTCTTCAAAAGCTCAAGTGTGACGACCGAGTCTTTGCCTCCACCCACTGGAATGAGAACCCGCTCATTCAAATGAGATTTCTCGACTGCGCTTCGCTCCGCTCGAAATGACGGCGTATGAAGGTCATTTCGGCTGACAGCAAATAATGAAGGAGTCTCATTGATTTTTTGAGATTTCTCGACTGCGCTTCGCTCCGCTCGAAATGACGTGTCGAAACCGACAGTCATGAAATCGTTGATATTTGTTTGAATCCCGTTGACATAGAAGAACTCCCCTAATCCATTAAAATACAGTTTCTTCCACCATTTTATCTGTTCTTCATCGAGTACGAAAGGCTTGACAACCACCTTCTTGGGGCAAGCGATTTTCCAATAGCTTATCATCTCTATCATGCCGATATGGAAAACGAGTTTGTCGAGAAGCGGTTTAGGGATTTCGTCCCAGCGATAGAACGGGCGTGCCGGAATGCGAAAACGAGGATGAAACTCTATTTGACCAGGATTTCTTTGAGCCGTTTCGCCGCGCTCAAAATGACGGGGCGACAGGACGAAGTCATATTTCGCAAAAAAATCACCGTTTTCCACGGAATAATGGAAACCTTGATAGCAGAAAGAGTCAAATATCTCTCTCAAAGAATCAAATTTCGCATGATTTGACATAGTTTCAATCTAAATGACCTACAAAATTATATATAAAATCAACATCTTCGACAAAAAACATAATAGTTTGCCAATTTGCAGAAGATTCATCTACTTCGTTTTAGATGGCGGCAGTTATTTTACCGCATCATAGAACGCCTCGTGTATCTTCGTCCTGATGTCGTTTTGCGACAATTTATTATTTGAGGCGTCGGGATAAACCCTATTAGACAAGAACACCACAACAAGGTTGTTTTCCGGGTCTGCCCATGCGAAAGTGCCGGTAAAGCCTGTATGTCCGAAGCTTCGCGG
The DNA here is from genome assembly GCA_900542475.1 of uncultured Bacteroidota bacterium. Classification (GTDB taxonomy): domain Bacteria; phylum Bacteroidota; class Bacteroidia; order Bacteroidales; family F082; genus Limimorpha. The sequence goes on along the minus strand of UQNO01000014.1, from coordinate 14,679 downwards.
TGACGATTGTTTTGCTGGAGTATAATACGGTATTGTCGGATCGACCTCCGGTTTGTCGAATCCTATGCCTCTTCTATTCATCTCGTCGGCGAAAGGGGCCGAGGTGAATTTCTTAATCGTATATTCCGAAAGGAATTGTCTGTTATTCGCATAGCCTTCATCAAGAAGCAGTTGCAGCAGCACCGCGAGGTCTCGCGCATTGGCAAAGAGTCCGGCATGGCCGGCGACACCACCTGTCAACGCAGCGGCCTGGTCGTGCACGTCGCCATGCAGTTGCTGCATCCTGAAATACGTATCGTTCTCCGTCGGCGCAATCTTACATATCTCCGTATGCTTCAACGGCTTATAATAAATGTGCTTCAGATTTAAAGGCCCATAGAAATTCTCTTCGAGATACTTTTCAAATGGCATATTGGTCACCATTTCAACAATTTTCGGCAGATAATAAAAGCCCAAATCGCTGTATTTATATGTTTTCCCATTGATTTCCGACTTTTTCACATTTTCATATAAATCAAAACAGAAATCCTGCGAGATATACATATCTTTTGCCACTCTAACCGTATGGTCCTCGTCAATGGTTTTTCTGAAAATCAAGGGATCGGGTTTGCCGTTCTTCATCATATCCTTGTATATTGGTATCCAAGCGGTCAGACCTGCCTGATGTGTCAGTATCTCTATCAACTTGATGTTGGATTTGTCCGTGTTTTCAAGGTATGGAAAATAATCGCCAAGTGTGCTTTCAAGACTTATTTTGCCATCATCATAGAGTTTCATCATGGCAAAAGTGGTCGCAAACACCTTGGTCAGCGAGGCGATATCATATACATCGTCGCTTTGAACCTCGTGATTGCCGTCATAGGTGAAATGTCCGAAATTTTTCTCATAAATAATCTTGCCGTCTTTCATTGCAAGAATCTGACAACCGGGGTAGGCACCAATGTCAATGCCGTTTCGGGCTATGGAGTCAATCAGGTTTATATATTCATTGTCAATAAGTTTAATTGGCAAGGTTTCAGGAGTAAGCATGTTTTCAAAACCCAATCCGCTTCCAACGACAAACTTTTTATTTATCGTGACCGGCAATTTCCCCATCGGATTAATCTTTCCGGCCATCACGCCGACAACAGCATTCTCCGCATATTGATTGTCTTCATACGCCACAATCACTGCTGCCGGCGTTTTTTTGAACTTAAACAGATTCATGGCGTATGGGCAAGCGAACAGGTTGAAAACAATCTTGTCGTTCTTACTTAAGGCCTTTACGAAATCGACCATCTCATCTGTTATACCAAAGTTTTTTGTCGCATATATCGAAGTGTTTTGAATATTTACGACAATCTGCCTGCAATTATTTAACTCATTGATAATCTTCTGCTTGTTCACGACATTCAAATCTTTGTCAACAAGATAGTCTTTAACATCATAGCCTTCGTTTCTGAGTTTGTTCGCCACATTGTCTTTCTTGCCGAAAGTAACCACACCAACAATTTGTGATTTGTCAAGAGGCAATATATCCCTATTGTTTCGCAACATGGTAACCGCTTCATTATAAAGCCTTTGTTTCAGGTTATAATATTTCACCTGATTTAAATCGCTTTCCACTCCGACCTCCGGCTGTTGCACAAAATCATTCAGACCAAGACGATACTTACACCTCAAGATTTTCTTACAACTCTCTTCCACCCTATCAGCCACTTCTTGATTATCCAATTGGTTTACAATGATTTGTATTGTATTTTCAGGATTCATCGGCATCAGAACCACATCAATTCCCGCCATTATGGCTTTTAGTCCCACACTGTCGGGGTGAATGCCTTTATAAGCGCCTTTCATCTCCATCGCGTCGCTGAAGACGAGGCCGTCAAAGCCCATTTCATTTTTCAAAAGTCCTGTTACGACGTTTTTCGATATCGACGACGAGAGGTTTTCCACGGGTTCAAGGGCTGGCATATACAAATGCCCCACCATGACACCCGCCACTCCTTTGTCAACAAGATATTGAAATGGCGGCAATTCCGTCTTTTTTATCTGATTTAATTTCTTGTCAACTTTCGGCAATGTCTCGTGCGAGTCTGTTTTTGTGTCGCCGTGGCCCGGGAAATGCTTCACTGTCGGAAGCACTCCATTGTTTTGAAGTGCCAGTGCGTACATGGCGCCGTATTCAGCCACTGTCTGGGGATTTTCGCCAAAGCTGCGCATTCCAATAACCGGATTTGCCGGCTCGTTGTTCACATCGATATCAGGAGCGAAGTTGACATTTACACCTATACGTCGGCATTGTCCGGCAATCTGGACACCCATGTCATTGATTAGCCACTTGTTTTGGATAGCGCCAAGTGTCATCTGATAAGGATAAGACATGCCGTCGTTGATTCGCATTCCAAGTCCCCACTCGCCATCTATCGCTATCATCATCGGTGTCTGTGCCATCGACTGCCAGGCGTTAGACTGTTTTAGCAACGGAGCAGCGTCTGTGCGGAAAAACGTCACTCCGCCGATGTTATATTTTTCTATAAGGTATTGAACCTCTGTCAAATACGGCTTGTTCGGCAGGTTTGCCCTTACATTGACAAGCTGTCCCACACGCTGTTCCCACGTCAAAGAGGTGTAAACCGAATCCACCCAGCGGTCCTCGTCCGACTGCGCGGCGGCGGTAAAACCGACAAATAATAATGTCAAAAAAAGAAAAATCCTTCTCATCAATCAAAAAATTCTGTTATTTCATCAATATCAAATGGTTTTGCAACAATAATCTTATCTTCATCCAATATAAACAGCGACGGTGTCATGTCAACTGCGTAATTTTCAACAATTGGCGACTTCCAGCCTCTGCCATCACATATATTATAATAATTGTCAGCACCGATTTTTTTCAACAAACGCCTCACTTTCTTCATATCACCGGATACGTTCACCGTCACGATGGCGAGACCTTTGTCTTCACAGGAAAAATCAGCAAGTTCCTTGATCAAGTCACGACAATGCGGGCATGAATAAGACCAAAACAAAATTATCGCAAATTCACTTTTAACATCATACAGATGAAAATTCGAGCCATCAAGGGCGACACATTCAATATCAGGAGCTTCAGAGCCTATTTTCACTCTGTGATACGACTCGGCGATATTGATGATTTCACTTCTTTGCTCGACACTTGAATCCACATACTCCAAATAAGGCAGTCGTGCAAGATAATCAACGACAAGATTCGCTCCAATTTCGGAGAAACCTCTTATAAGATATTGATAAACATATTTATACATAGGATAAGCCGTACAATTTCTCAATATATTGTCGGCAGCCAAAATGTAATTATACATCTGACTTTCAACTGACAACTCCGGATTTTGAGCGGAATCGATATATTCAGCTATCGTGACATTGAAAAAATCCGTATTTATCAAGGTTGTGTCGTTGAAGTCGATTTTTTCGAGTAAAGTGTCGTTTATCCGCGCTTCCGTCTCATCTTGTGGTCTTAATTTGTTGAGAATCGCGCGCACATCTTCTTCGTTTTTGCACGTGATTTTTTCTGATATTTTGGCAAAAGTCATCAAAGGAAGCAGAGCCATCAATGCGAAAACGAGGACAATATTTTTCAAACACTTCATAAAACTTTCATTAACTATTTCTTTTTCAACATGTTATAAAATCAAGACTCATTTTTCAGATTATGATTTTTTAGATTACAAATATAACAATTTTAACGCAAATCGCATCATTATTTTTAGTAATTTTGCGTCAATTATGAATACAAGTATCTCAACAAAAGAAATCTGGCGCATAGCGGTTCCCATCATGATTGGCAACCTCGCCCAGACACTAATCACGTTCACCGACACTGCGTTTTTGGGACATCTTGGCATTGTAGCTCTTGGTGCTTCGATGATGGCGGGTATGTATTATTTTGTGTTCACCACCATGGCGATGGGTTTAGCCATTGGCATTCAGATAATTATCGCCCGACGCTTTGGAGCGAAAGAATACAGCAAGATAGGGAGCATTTTCCAACACGGAGCGGTGTCTATCTTAATATTCGGACTGCTTTTGTTCGCCATCATGAGGATTTTTTCAGGTTCCATACTCCATTTCATCATAGAATCCAACGGCATATACGTCGGAGCCATGGAATACATTCGCTTCCGCCAATACGGCATTGTTTTCGTGTGCTTCAACTACTTGTTCCGGGCGCTTTACACCGGTCTGTCAAACACAAAAGTCATCACGTATTCAACAATCATAATGGCCGCGGTGAACACCGCCCTCGACTACTGTTTGATTTTCGGCAAGTTCGGTTTTCCGGAAATGGGCATAGCGGGTGCGGCGTTAGCCTCACTTATCGCCGAGGTCACCACTACGACGTTCTTCTTCATTTACACCTATATTAAATTAGGCAAGCGCGAGTACGAGTTGTTCAAGCAGCATAGATTCGACAAAGAGTTGGCTGGCAGCATAGTGCGAATCGCCACTCCGACGATGTTCCAGAAGTTGTTCTCATTCACGACATGGTTCATCTTCTTCATTTTGGTCGAGAAAATGGGCGAAGAAGCCATTGGAATCTCGTCAATCGCACGCAGCGTCTATATGATTCTGTTCATACCGATTTTCGGTTTCCTTGCAACGTCCAACTCGTTGACGAGCCGCCTTATCGGGGCGGGCAAGTCCGACGAGGTGATGGCCACCTTGTTGAAAATCATTGTCAACTGTCTCCTTTGCTGTGTTCCTTTGATTTTGGCATGTGTTCTTTTCCCTGCCACAGTGATGAGCATCTACACCGACGACATGACACTTGTCAACGCCGCAATCCCCTCCATCTTCGTGATATGCGGCGCCATTATCTTCCAAGCCCTTGGGTCAGTAAGCTTCGAGGCGGTGTCGGGAACAGGCAAGACTAACGCCGCTTTATGGCTTGAATTCGGCATTCTTATAATCTATACAGTCTATATCTGGACGATTACAAATATCACCACTCATGTGGAATATGTATGGACTTGTGAGTATATTTACGGAGGATTGATCTCCATCGTATCGATACTTTATATCAAACACGCAAACTGGAGAAAACTAACAATATAATGTTTAACCGTCATTTCGATTGCTTGACCGGAGTGAATAAGACCCCGACAGGTGTATGATATTTCTCGCTTCCGTTTCGCTTCACTCGAAAAGACAAAAATACCGTGCAGAGGTTATCCATCACTATGAAAAAGGTAGAAATAAAAGATTTTGAGCTTTACACCACGGGAATCATCAGCATCGCATGGAAAGAAGGGGGGAAAGACATATTTTTGAATGTCGATCTCGACCTTGCGGCAATGATGAAATTATGCAGGATTGAGGGCTTATCGTACGAAAAGGTGCAACAGTTATCCGACAATCAGAAACCTATAGTCTTCCATAAGGCGTCAGTTTATCTCTTTCAAGAAGACGACCTTCCGGGACAGTATTGTTTGAGCGAGGCAATGTTCGAGGACGATGACATCGATATCTACTACTGCGAAATCAAAGGCTGACGACGTCCTTCCCTGTCTTACCGACTTCGTGGCGATAGACTTCGAGGCAGCCAACGGAGTCACCACCAGCGTGTGCAGCGTCGGCATAGTAATCGTGCGCAGCCGCGAGATTGTAGAGGAATTTTACAGCCTCGTGAAACCAGTGCCGAACCACTATGACTTCTTCACGACGAAAATACACGGTTTGAAGAAAAAAGACACCGAGAACGCCCCCGCTTTCCCGCAAGTCTGGAGTCAAATCGAGAAAAAACTACGTGGACTGCCGTTGGTGGCACATGGCTGCGAGTTCGAGAAACGCTGCCTGAACTCGCTGTTCGAGTACTACCACATGGGACGTAAACGTTTCAAGATTTACGACACCAAACGCGCCTCCGAAATCGTCTTCCCCGACTTAACGAACCACAAACTACAGACCGTCGCCGTCGAATGCGGCTATGATTTCACAAAACAAAAGAAACATCACAACGCATTAGCCGATGCCGAGGCGTGTGCGACAATCGCAATAGAAATGTTCAATCGCAGAGACGGATGAGAATCCGTCCCCACAGTACACAGCATCAATATTGTCGATGATTTTTGTTTGCCGAATAAAAAATATTATTCTCGCATATTCTAAAAATTATTTATGCGAGCCTTTTTTTTAAACGGGTACCGTGTTGAAATATTGACACATTTGTCATCATGCCGAATCACAAGATAAATATTTTCTTCATTGTACACAATTTGAGACCGCGAAGACATGAATTATTGTCAAGAAAAACAAATTTCAAATGTTTTTTGATTTTCCGCGAGTTCTAAAAAAGCGGAGCGGATAGGTTTCCCAAGTCCGCTCCGTTTCATCACGTTTCCGTCGAGACGACGAGCCATGTTATTCGACGACAGTGACCAATGTCTTGAATTCCCTCATTGTCTCGTCGTGGCCTTTTTTATCGACGTAGCCGAGTCCATTGGCAAGAAGTTCGATGTCGCGGCCGCTGTTGAGGAACTCCATCAAAGTATTCTTGACACAATATTCTGTCGCGATGCCGCTGATAACAATGTTGTTTCCGACACATTCATTCAGATGGCGTCCGTCGGGACCTACCGACTCGAAGCCGGAATACTGTTCTTTGTCGATTGTTTCGCCTTTACGGAAGATGTTCCTTGCCGGGTCGGGGCGGTTTGCCGGGTTGACGACATCGGTGTAGAACGCCTCGTGTATAGCGCCGCCGCGAGTGCCTTGCACACAGTGTACCGGCCAGATGCCGCCGAAGTCGGCGAACGAGCTGTGGTTTGCCGGATGATAGTCGGTGATGTAAACGACTTTTTGTTCCGGATGAGCGTTGATGTATCTAACGACCTCGCGCACCGCATTCTCCGCGTTGCCGCATGCCAGAGTGCCGTCGATGAAGTCGTAAAGCATATCGACGACGAGGTGCGCCGGCGCATCGTGGTTCTCCTCGACAAAGCTGTAGTTCTTGCCATAGTCGAGATGCTGCTGCAAGAAATCGCAAGGATAATAGACCTGATAATCAACAACTTCACCGTTTTCAACAACCGGAACGATGTCAGGATTGATGAAACCGCCGTAAGGCTTCAAGCCGAGAGCGTTGTAACGCTCTTTGACCTCCTTATGGAGAACAGGGTCGATTTTAACGGCGTATGTCTCGACAAGATTCTTGCCGGCCTCGTAGTCGCCCTCCGACTTGATTCTCTGAATTTCCGCAAGAAGCTCGCCGAACAAGCCGCGAAGTTTCTCGTAGTCGTTAATGACGAAATATGTCTTGCCGTCACGCAATTTTTTCTCTATAACGTTGTCATTCAGACCTTTCTCATAGCACCACCAGCTGATGAGGGCGCGGTCTTGCATGTGCGACTCTGTTATCGTCTTGCCAAGTTCTATGCGGGAGAGCTGGCTCATGAGGCCGTTGCGGATAAAGTCGGCGTATTGAGCCTTGTAGCATTCCATATTGGGAAGTATGCCGAGCTCGACCATCTTGGGGTCGGCGCAGTAATACAATCCAAAGAGGTCGGCGCGCGCTTCTTCGAGAGCCGAGTTGTATTCCTTCAACGAGCCGGGTTGTGTTGTAGGGAGCAACTGTCCCGAGCCGTGTCCGAGGCATTCGTGCAAGTCGGTATGCAAGACGTCGGAGATGCTGCTGTATTGCTTGCAAAGGTCTATTTCCTCCTGAGAGTAAGCGAACTCCGCCAACACACTTTTCGGAGATTCGTTGGCGGCTTTATCGTATGCGTCCATCAAATTGGTGATAGTCACCGACTTGGAGCCGTAGTCCTTACGAATCCAATCGGCATTAGGCAAATTGATTCCTATTGGCGGTGCCGGGAAGCAGTCGCCTGCCAGGGTGGTGACGATGATACCCTTCGCGCTCACGCCTTTGCACTCTTTCTTTTTGAAGCGGGCGTCAACCGGCGAGTTGTCCTCGAACCACTGGGCGTTGGCACTGATAATTTCAGAACGTTTGGTAGCTTCCATGTCCTTGAAATCGACGATAGCCTCCCAAGTGGCTTTCATTCCCATCGGGTCGCCGTAGTCCTCGATGAAGCCGTTCACGAAATCGATATTTGAAATAGAATCCTGAACCCAAGCGATGTTGTATTCGTCCCACTTCTTAAGACAACCTGTTGTGTAATACTCTATCAGCAGATTAGTATAGTGACGCTGGCTGTCATTTTCAGCCGCCTCGTTGGCTTTCTTAAGCCAATAAACAATCTGCTCGATTGCCTTTCCGTAGAGTCCGTCGATTTTGTAAACCTCCTCGCGCATCTTGCCGTTTTCCTTGACCAATTTTGAATTCAAGCCATACGAAACCGGCTGTTCATCGTTAGGTTTACGCTGTGCGTCGTAAAACGCCTCGACTTCACCTTTATTAATATGACCTTCATAGAAATTGACACATGAGTTTTGTATGATGTCATCTTCTCCGCTGCGGCGCATTTTATACAAATCCTTGTCAAAAACTACAGGCGTGAGGAAAGTCAGGAACTCGTCAACGGTCTCGTTTTCTGCAAGTGGAAGCTGTTGTGCATCAGAATTTCTCACTAACTGCGCAAAATATTCTTGAGAAATCTCCGGGAACATCTTGTCTTCCGCATAGTGATGATGAATGCCGTTGCTGAAGAACACGCGTTTCGCATAAACCACAAAATTCTGATAATCAGCGCAATTCCTATCGCCATTATAAGAATTAAGGACAGCCTCGATAGTCTTGCGGACAGTCAGGTTGTACTTGAAATTCTGGTCAGCGAGTATGTCGCGGCCGCATTTGGCGGCTTCACCAAGATAATAGATGTACTCTTTCTGCCGCAGCGTCAGATTTTCCCATTCGGGAATCTGATAGCGCATAACTTTAAGGTCGGCAAACTCATCGACCAAATACTTGAACTCTCCGTTTTGAGCTTTCTTATCGCTTGACGCACAAGCAGTTAAAAGTCCGGCAATTCCTAAAATCATGATAATTCTCTTCATTATTTTTATCTTAATTAACAATTCATAAAATTTGTACGCAAAATTATCATTTTTTTTATTACCTTTGCAAAAATTAACAAATTAAAAATTTCGAGTATATGGAATACACGCAACAATCTGGTTATCAACAGAATAAGCCATCTAACAACAAGAAATACACTCCATTCATTTTGATTGGTGTCGTTGTCTTGTTACTCATCATTTTCTGGAGTCGCATCACGGTGACCATTCCTGCGGGTCACGGCGGGGTGCTTTATCGTTTGTTCGGAGGCGGCATTGACACTTCCAAAACTTACGAGGAAGGTTTTCATTTCATCGCGCCATGGAACAGCATGACTCTTTACGAGACACGTCAGCAGGTTGCCGACGAGGAGATGAGCGCTCTTTCCTCCAATGGTTTGGAAATCAGAATCGAGTTCTCGACATGGTATCAGCCGAAATGGGAGGAGCTCGGACAGTTGCATGCAACTATTGGCACTCAATATCTTACAAGAGCCGTCTATCCTGCCATGCGTTCCGCGGCAAGAAGCGTTTTAGGTCGATATACGCCCGAGCAAATCTACTCGACAAAACGCGATGCAATCCAGGAGGAGATTTTCATCGAGACGAGGAACCTTCTCGAGGGCAAGCACATTCAGCTCAACCAGGTTCTCATTCGTTCAGTCACACTGCCTCCCACCATCAAATCGGCTATCGAGAGCAAGTTGAAACAGGAACAAGAAGCCTTGGAATATGAGTTCAAACTTGAGAAAGCCTCGCAAGAGGCGGAGCGTCAGCGTGTCGAGGCAGAGGGCAAGGCAAGGGCGAACAACATCGTCAGCGCCAGTATCAACGACAAGATTTTGCGCGAAAAGGGCATCGAGGCCACACTGAAACTCGCGGAATCTCCAAATTCCAAGATTGTCATAGTGGGCAACAGCAAAGACGGCATGCCGTTGATTTTAGGAGACATCAAATAATGGCGAACAAAGCTAAACAGGCTAAAATCAGCATAAAAAACAAGCGAGCGTCGTTTGAATACTTCCTTATCGACCGTTACACCGCCGGCATAGTCCTCACGGGCACTGAAATAAAAAGCATCCGCGAAGGCAAAGTCAGCATAGTGGAATCGTATTGCTCTTTCGTGGGCGACGAGTTGTACGTAATAGGAATGCACATAGCGGAATATGCTTTCGGGACATACAACAACCATGTTCCGAAGCGGAACCGCAAACTTCTGCTCACCTCGAAAGAACTGCGCAAACTCAAGGCAAAAAGTGCCGAGAAAGGCTTCACCATCATTCCAGTCGAGTTGTTTGTCAACGACAAAGGACTCGCCAAAATGGAGATAGCGTTGGCGAAAGGCAAGCATTTCTACGACAAACGCGACAGCTTAAAAGAAAAAGATTCAAAAAAAGAAATTAGAGAGTATTAACGACACCACCCGCCGTCTCGAGCGGAACGAAGTGCGGCCGCTCGAAATGACGGAAAAAAAATTAGTGGAAATGAAAATCACAATGAAAAAGTTCTTAATCACATTATTAGTTTTGTTTTCGTTGCCAATTATATGCAACGCGCAGAAAATCAATTGGATATCGTTTGAAGAAGCCGTTAAGTTGAACGAAACAGCTCCGAAAAAGATTTTTATCGACGTATTCACCGACTGGTGCGGTTGGTGCAAGCGCATGGACCAGACGACCTTCATCAACAGTGAAGTTGTTGAATACATGAACGAGAACTATTATGCCGTGAAACTCGATGCGGAGATGAACGACACCATCGTTTTTGAAGGACACACCTATCTGAATGATGGCGGCAAGAACGGCAGGAAAGGCACCCATCAACTTGCGGCGGCATTGCTGCAAGGAAAACTCTCGTATCCTTCATACGTTTTCATGAACGAGAAAAACCAGCTCCTTACCGTGGTGCCGGGCTATATTGACGCCAAGGATTTTTTACCTGTTTTGCAGTATATCGGCACAGACGCATACCTAAAACAAACCTTTAATGATTACATTAAGTAAATATGCATAAATATATAACAATCATATTGTTATCAACTATAGTTTTAGCAGTGTCATGCCGTAAAAAACAAGTGTTTTCCGACAATCCGTCGAAGAACATCCGTCTTTCGACAGACACTATTGCTTTCGACACCGTTTTCACCGCTGTCGGTTCCTCGACGAGGACTCTGATGATTTACAACGACAACGCAGAGAATTTGAAAATCAGTTCGATACGACTTGAGCGAGGCGGTTCATCGCCATACAGCGTCAACGTTGACGGACAAGCCGGCGCGACATTCGGCGATGTGGAGATTTACGCAAAAGACAGTCTTTACGTGTTTATCAAGGTCACGATAAACCCCGACGATGAAAACAACCCGTTTTTCGTCCATGACCGCCTTGTTTTCAACACCAACGGCAACGAGAAAGTTGTTCACCTGACGGCGTACGGGCAGAACGCGCATTACATCATAGGCAAAAAAGGCATTTTTCCTGACGAACACGGACATTACACCAGTTATTATACCGCCATAACCGACTCTGTGAACAAAGACGTGCATTGGACAGCCGAGAAGCCGTATGTCATTTATAATGTGGCTCTTATCGATTCCGAGGGGACTTTAACCATTGAGCCTGGGACGCATGTATATTTTCATGGCGGGGCTGGACTGTGGGCTTGGAGCGAGGGGCAGTTGATTGTCAACGGGACAAGAGAGAATCCCGTCGTGTTTCAGGGAGACAGGCTTGAGCCGTTCTATGCCGACCAGCCGGGACAATGGGACAGAATCTGGCTCATGGAGGCGCGCGAAGGACATGGCCATAGCATCAACCACGCCGTCATCAGAAACGGCTTCATAGGTCTGCAAATCCAACGAATGTTCAAAAATAACATGGAACCGGCATATATCTCCAACACAATTATCGAGAACCACACCGGAAGAGGTGTTTATGCCAACTGCTATAGCGTAGGAGTGTCAAATACGCTCATTAATAACTGCGGAAGCCACTGCGTAGCTCTCACGGGAGGCGGCGAATACCTCTTTACGCACAACACCGTCGCCAACTATTGGACCAACTCCACAAGAAAAGCCGAGGCGTTGTTTTTCGACAACCTATACACCAACCCCGCCGATGGGAACACTTACGCCATACCGTTCACTTGCGAAATCAACAACAGCATTGTTTATGGCAGCAGAGACGACGAGTTTGGCTCGGGCTTCTACCCCGCCGACGACACGTTGTACGTATTCAGAAACAGCCTTATTCGCACGCAGAGACCGCAATTGTCGCAGCTGTATGAATCCTGTGTGTTCAACCAGAACCCGGACTTCATGAAACCCGCAACATTTGATTTCCACCTTGACACGCTGTCAAACGCAATAGGCATCGGCAGTCCGGCGTATTCGACAGGTGCATTGCAATTCGACCTCGACGGAACGGACAGAGGCGACAGACCAGACGCAGGGGCTTATCAATATATCCACATTCCGGAAACGCGCTAAATCGCATCTTTACAGCTATTTATCCGGAGACTTCCTGACAATATTGTAGGTACAGACTCTTTTGTTGCCAACTGCATCGGTAACAACGACTTCCATCTTGTTGTCGCCAATCTTCAAGAACTCATCGACATCATAAAACAAAAGGTCGTTTTTGGCGTCGTATGCACCGACAACCCATTTCCCGTTGAGGAAAATGTCATATCCGGCAATTCCCGACTCCTCATCTTTAATCTTGATTCTCAAGCGCTTACAATTGATAACTTTTGAATTGTTTTTGAAATTTTGAGGAATGACTTTCGGCGCCTTATCATCTACGGCAAGCGCAAAAGTGCCAAAATCACGGACGTTGGCAATCATCGTCCCATCAAGCATCTCACCTCCTACAGGGCTGTATTTTCCGTCGTTTCCAACCTTAACCATGTACAACTTGTCAGAGCCTGCGAATTTTTCAGCCGGACGGATACCGACAGCGATATTTTTTTGAATTGGAATATCTTCAGAACCAAACACATAAGCAAAATCAGAAGCGATGTTTTCAATCGTATCGAGCTGACGCGCATATACGTATTCAAACTTATAAAATGCCTTTTCAGGAATTTTGGCGGTAAATCCATCAAGATTAACTTCAACAGCGTTTTTGCCGTCAACACGATAATAACTTCTGTCATATTGATTATCAATGTATTCCGCCAAAGGCTTCTCTCCGACAAGAGTGAATTTCAACGTTGATGTATTGTTAAAATAATCCTTCACCACAAATTTCACAGCAACTTCGTCGCCTTCTTTCAAAGTGACGAAACCGCTTCTTTCTCCATATAAATCAAGGATATTATACTCATCTATCTCCGTTCTGACATATCTAATCTTGTCGTCATAATATTTTTTATAATCAATCAAGCTGTTGATGTAGCGTGTTTCATCATACGAATATTTATCAAATAATATACTGAATATCAATCTATTATCGGCAAAAAGCTCAATCGAGTAAACTCCGTTTTTGTTAGTTGCGCCATCAGCCTGGTCGCAAGCTGAAATGCCAAAATATATTGTTCCATTGGCTCTAATTATTTCATTATCAACAGAATAAGTTCCATTATTGCCTACAACTCTCAAATACGCCTCTGCATTCGAGCCGTTGACAGAGGATAAGTCTTTGGGATACAGCGCAATGCCATTTATCAATGGTTTAACATGGTCATTTACCTTAAAGCCGAAAAAGCAGGGGTTGATTGGACGTTGCCGGGAATCGCGCAGTTCATAATGCAGATGAGGTCCTCCCGAGCCACCGCTGTTGCCACTAAGTCCAAGAAAATCACCGCATTTGACAGGAATTTCGTTTTTTTCGAGAAACAGATTCTGTTTGAACGACTGGCTCTCCATCTGTTTTCTTTTAACATATTTGCCAATCACTCCATTGAAACTTTCGAGATGGGCATATACCGACATGAATCCGTCATTATGAGCGACATACACCACGTTTCCATAACCATGAGGCGATACTCCGACACGGCAGACATAGCCATCGGCGACAGCATACACCTTCTTTCCTGTCTCGCCACCTGTCTTTATATCGACTCCGGCATGAAAAGCGTTATCGCGCAGTTCCCCGAAGTTAGCGGAAAGCCTCATCGGAATGTTCATCGGATTAGGATATTCAGGATAACCGGCATTGTTCTGGGCATTTAAGCCGCTGGCAATCAATAAAAACCAAATAAAAACACTAAATCTCATTTTCAACAAATTTATTTTACAAAGATAAAATGATTTAACATTATTTTCTTAACTTTGCAGAAAATATTTTTTATGTGCTCGAACAGGGAAATCTCTTTATGGAAAATGTTCGTCGTCCGACTCGGCATGATGCTGCTTCTGCTTGCCTTGAGCCGTTGGCTGCTGTTCATTTTCAACGCAGGCAATTTCCCCAAACTGAACATCGAGGAACAGTTCCGGTTGTTTTTCATCGGAATGCGGTTCGATATCTGGACACTCATAATAGCCAACCTGCCTTTACTCGTCTTTTATGGTATTCCATTGAAATTCAAGTATAATAAAAAATATTGCAAAGTTGTTGATATTCTTTTCATTATAACGAACACCTTAAGTATTGCTTTAAATCTCATCGATGTAATCTATTATCGTTACATTGACAAGCGAATGACATCAGAACTTTTCGAGTTTTTTCAACACACCGATGACAATCAGGGCGGTTTGCT